>NZ_VTZO01000023.1:0-2399 GCF_008369545.1 Pseudocitrobacter sp. 73
GCCGTACGCGGCTATAAAGCGCCGCGTCGTATCGCCGGCCGGCCTTCAGTGGTTGCCCCTAATCGCGTGCAACGGCAGTTTACTGTTGTCCGGGCCAATCAGGTCTGGGTCACAGATATTACCTATAGTGTGCCCGGAGTTCAGGGCGGGCATGGATGCTTAAATGAACCGCGAGTCTGTCTGGAATATTGAACCGGTAACTCACGATGAGAAACCCAACAATCCCACCGGGTGTGACGGTGGAGAACCTGAGCGGCAGTGACCTGCGGCATGCCCGCAGGGTGATGTAACCCGCTGACAACGGGGATTGAGGCGAGATCACTAAGCCGAGATGATCCTCAAGGTTAAGTACTGAAAGGCTGAAGAACATGAACCCGTTAATCCGCCTCTGTGGGTTGAAAACGTCACCACGGCCTACGTGATCTGACAGGCCGTGCAGGAGGAACTGGCAGTGATACGTAAGCACTGCCGGTCGAAGGTGTTTTGACATGTATGCGAAACACCGGGGCAGCAGCGTCTATCACGCTTGCGTTGCTGACTTCTGCCAACTTGCGGCAAGCAAGGATAAAGAGTGCGACGGGCAGCCTCCTCAGTATGCCTGAGTCCAGGCAGGTAAACCGGGGAAGGTCAGCGACGGATGTTAAGGGGGCATGGCTCCGATGACGCGCTGGCTGGCGGAGCTTCCGTAGTAGTCCGCGATGGGGAAAGCCCATTACATGGCGAAGGGAAGCAGTTTGAATGTGTTTGCGACGTGAATTAACTGACCTAACGAGGTGAAGACCTTTGATAATCAGCGAAATGCAACGCAAGCTTGCCACATGGGCAGCCACCGATCCGTCCCTACGGATTCAACGGCTGCTGCGTCTGATAACACAACCAGAATGGCTGGCTGAAGCGGCGCGGATCACGCTTTCATCAAAGGGGGCCCATACCCCCGGCGTTGATGGCGTGAACAAAACAATGCTACAGGCCAGACTGGCTGTTGAGCTGCAAATCCTCAGGGATGAATTACTCTCAGGCCACTACCAGCCCTTGCCCGCCAGACGGGTTTACATCCCTAAAAGCAACGGCAAACTGCGACCACTGGGTATCCCCGCGTTGCGGGATCGTATTGTTCAGCGGGCCATGCTGATGGCGATGGAGCCGATATGGGAGAGTGATTTTCATACGCTCTCATATGGCTTCCGGCCTGAGCGCAGTGTCCACCACGCGATCCGCACGGTGAAATTACAGCTCACAGACTGTGGTGAAACCCGGGGACGCTGGGTGATTGAAGGCGACCTGTCCAGTTACTTCGACACCGTACATCATCGACTGCTGATGAAGGCTGTACGCCGCAGGATCAGTGACGCACGTTTCATGACTCTGCTGTGGAAAACCATCAAGGCGGGACATATCGATGTCGGTCTCTTTCGGGCGGCCAGTGAAGGTGTACCACAGGGCGGTGTTATATCGCCGCTATTATCGAACATCATGCTGAATGAGTTCGATCAATACCTGCATGAGCGCTACCTGAGCGGGAAAGCCAGAAAAGATCGGTGGTACTGGAATAACAGTATCCAACGGGGCCGAAGTACGGCGGTCAGAGAAAACTGGCAGTGGAAACCCGCGGTGGCGTACTGCCGCTATGCCGATGATTTTGTCCTCATCGTCAAAGGCACCAAAGCACAGGCGGAAGCCATCAGGGAGGAGTGTCGGGGTGTGCTCGAAGGCAGTCTGAAACTCAGGCTGAACATGGATAAGACTAAAATCACCCATGTTAATGACGGCTTTATCTTTCTGGGGCACAGGATCATTCGCAAACGCAGTCGTTATGGCGAGATGCGAGTGGTCTCAACGATCCCGCAGGAGAAAGCCAGAAACTTCGCCGCATCGCTGACGGCACTGTTATCAGGCAACTACAGTGAAAGCAAAGTCGATATGGCTGAACAACTCAACCGAAAACTGAAAGGCTGGGCCATGTTCTATCAGTTCGTTGATTTTAAGGCCAAAGTCTTCAGTTATATCGACCGTGTCGTGTTCTGGAAGCTGGCTCACTGGCTGGCCCGCAAATACCGTACAGGTATCGCTTCCCTGATGAGGTGGTGGTGTAAATCACCGAAACCGGGTCAGAGCAAAACGTGGGTTTTATTTGGTAAAACCAATCACGGCAAGCTCAGCGGCGAAATACTGTACCGGTTGGTGGGGCAAGGCAAGAAGCTGTTCCGCTGGCGGCTACCCGAAGGTAATCCCTATCTGAGGACGGAGACCAGAAACACGTATACATCGCGCTTTACAGAAGTGGCAATGGCGTTCGCCAGCATTTAAATGGAGAGCCGGATGCGCTGAAAGGTGCACGTCCGGTTCGGGGAGGAGAGGCAGGGAAATAGTCCGACTACGCCCTGCCTCTTACTCTACTC
>NZ_VTZO01000024.1:0-38043 GCF_008369545.1 Pseudocitrobacter sp. 73
CATTGGACCTCAAACCCCATGTAAGAGCGACCTTTGAAGTGGCACTCCAGACGGACACCCACCTGGTACTTATCGATCTGGATCAGGGAGCATCAGTTACGAACGATGCTGATGCAGTGATCGCCTGGTTGGCCGCAAACCTCGAAGGTGGAATTGGAAAACGTAAGGTGTACTACCGGGACACCGATGGACGCTTTGATGAGCTCAAGGTTAATGCCGGTGCTTTTGCCGGATTTGCACCTTGTAGCGAAGGCCAGCAGACCACCTTGGCTGGGATGCTCGGCCAGTAACTTTGTGTGGAGAACTCGATGTTAAACAAAAACAAATTTGAGAAAGTTTTAAAGAGAATCCTCGATAAGAACTTTGAGCGCTGCTCTATTTGCAGGAAACCATTCCCTGGACCGTGCCATACTTTTGCTGGTTTGGATTCGGACAATAAAGTTCAGAACGTAGGTTCTTGCTGTCGGACCAGTATTGTGGACTTGCGGCATGGAGGTGTGTATACGACCGCTCCTGTAGATACTCAAGAGGGGCAAAGTCAGGCGCGTGAGCTACTCGCAACACATCCTTGTAAGGGGATGATGGGACATGCTTAGCAAAAAAGTCTTTTTCATTAGTCAAGCGGAGGCCGAAAGACTGGAGCCGGTTCCCGGTGCGGCCATGATCTCCATAACTGACCCAGACAAGTCCCCTGCCGCTCTCGGACAGTGGGGGCAGTTGTACCGCGATAGCTTCTATGACGGCGGCTATTCTGAGAACACCATCCACACGATGAAGGCAGCGTTCCGGATGAATTACGCCTCTTACATTGACTCATCCCAGGCTGAAAAGCTGTCCACCTTCCTGGATGGATTGGTTGGTAGCGGTATCGATCAGATCTTCGTTCATTGCTATTACGGAGAATCCAGAAGTGGCGCGGTAGCGCTGTACCTCCAGAACAAACATGGATTCACTCCGAATAAGCCGATCACCAAGCCCAACCGAACAGTTTACGAATTGCTGTGCAATCCAACCAAGTTTGAACCACTGATGCAAAGCTACGAAACGCAACATATGGAGGAGGAACTACCTCTTCACCTCAAAATATGGGATTTTCTTCTCGTTGCGGTCGGGCTTAGGAGGTAACTTTGCACGACACAAACAATGACAAGGAAGAGCTAGTTTCACATGCGAAAGTAAATGTTCCGGCAGAACAAAGCATTCGCGGTGAACTGTTGCCGTCATCGAGCTCGCTCCGGAACATCCAGGACAACCCCGCCGTCGCCTATCTGGTGAGCCTCGGGTCAAAGCGAAGCAGGCAGACCATGAGCTCATTCCTCAACATTGTCGCCAAGATGATCGGGTTTCAGAACCTTCGTGACTGTGCATGGAGCTCAATGAGGCGGCACCACATATTGGCGGTGCTGGAAATGCTGGGGGATGCAGGGAAGGCTCCGGCAACGATCAACACCTACCTGTCAGCGCTCAAAGGGGTGGCTCTTGAAGCCTGGACGATGAAGCAAATTGATACGGATAGCTTCCAGCACATTAAGCAAGTCCGTTCAGTACGTGGATCTCGACTTCCTAAAGGGCGGGCACTTGAACGCCATGAGATTCGCAGCCTCTTTTTCACATGTGAAAGTGATTCAAGCGCCAAAGGGCTTCGGGATGCGGCCATTCTCGGGGTGCTCCTCGGGTGTGGCTTGCGCCGCTCGGAAATCGTTGCGCTGGACATGGGAAGCATGATCTACAAGGACCGCGCTCTCAAGGTTCTTGGCAAGGGCAACAAAGAGAGAATGGCGTATGTGCCTGGTGGCGCATGGAAAAGACTGGATAAGTGGGTTGAAGAGGTTCGAGGAACGCATGAAGGGCCTTTATTCCCGAGGATCAGGCGGTTTGATGATGTGACTGGAGAGCGGATGTCGGATCAGGCCATCTACCACATCTTGGAGACCAGAAGAGTTGAAGCCGGTCTGGAGATGTTTGCGCCCCATGACCTGCGACGCACCTTTGCCTCCTCGATGCTGGATAACGGTGAGGATATTGTGACCGTGAAGGACGCAATGGGCCACTCAAGCATTGCAACTACCCAGAAATATGACAGACGCGGCGATGAGCGTTTGAAGAGAGCGAGCCAACGCCTCGATATAGCGGATTAACAGCATGAATGATGAAGAACTCGAACTTGCCAGAGCCGAAGCCATGAAAGCCGATAGGTGCTTTTCAAAAGGACGGCTCAGGGACGAATTTAGGATGAAGCCTAAGCCAGGAGTAGAGCCAGTTTCGTTCTACAAAAACGGGTATGGTGGCCAATTTGGAGTGTACCGGATAGCAGATTGCCAACCAATGCGGAGAAGGGGTTGTTCACCGGCATCACAAAAGCAAATAAGGGCGCAATCCATCCTTTCGGTCAAGGCAAGAATGCGTAGCAACCTGGCAAAGGCCTCTGTCATGGCACAAAGGTGGGTCGCTCTGGAACCTCTGGTTCTCGATACCGAGACGACCGGACTTGGTGAAAGAGACCAGGTGATCGAGCTGGCTGTTACTGACATCAGAGGCGCGGTTCTCCTCTGCACCAGATTACGGCCAACCGTGGAAATAGACCCTCAGGCAATGGGTGTTCATGGCATCACCGAGACTGAGCTGTCGAATGAGCCTACGTGGACTCAAGTTGCGCCAGCTCTCGCCCGGCTTTTGTCGGGCCGTCATCTGGTGATATTTAACTCCAGTTTCGACAGTAGGATGTTGAGGCAAACAGCCAGTGCATTTGGAGACCAACTCTCTTGGTGGCAAGAGCAGAACTGTCTGTGCGCGATGAAGCTGGCGGCTGATGCCTTTGGCTCAACCAACCGGCACGGCACAATCTCACTTGCGGATGCCACCTGCGAGGCAGGTGTGAGCTGGAAAGGTCGAGCCCATTCAGCAGCGACCGACGCTATTGCCACCGCCGACTTGGTGACAGAGATAGCCAAAGTCCAACGTGACCTCGTGGTCCAGCTCCAGGAGCTTCAAAGCAAAGGTAATTTGGAATGACAGAACAATCCTACGGCGAAAGTCTCAAATTTTTCTCAGACTGGCAGAAGGACCCCGCGAAACGCACCGGCCTGAATGTGCAACACACGCTAACCAGAGGTGAATATCCTACGGTCAGCATCGAGATTGCGCCGATCAGGGCATCGGGGTCCAGCCCAGACTGGAAAAGCAAGATCACGGTGCAGCTCACTCGCGGCGAACTGACGGCGTTTTGCAGCGTTCTCTTTGGTTTGCGTAGCAAGGCTGAGGGTTCCTATCACGGCGACGCGAAGAATAAGAGCTTTGCGGTTTACAACAACGGCAAGGCCGGTGTTGCGATCATCCTTAGTGAGCGAGGAAACCAGCTCCAGAATTTCATCAATGATGACGACCGAATGGAGCTCGCAGTCTTCGCAGTTCGCCAGCTTTCCAACGCATGGAAAGTTACCCCTTCTGATGCCATCGCGCTGCTACGCCAATCAGCGTGGATGGACCGAAATTTGTCCTAATCGAGCAAATCTAGGCACTCTAAAAGTCGTCCTATAACCACAAAGTTAGACCATCATGCAAAGTGGGGTATAGAGGGTGCCAGCCCCACCCCAGCAGTCCCCCTCAGCCACATTTCTGGCTTGCCCCGCGCTTTTCTTCTTTCTCTCTTTTTCTCTCTCTTTCTCAATCTAATCTCACACACGAAGGTCAAACAGGGCACCCGCCGACGCGAAGCGGAGGCGTATTCTTGCCCCTCCCCCTCGTTGCATGATGGTCTAAATCTGTCTACTATGTAACCAATGAACTGTTAGAACAAACCCACACATAGGCGGCAGCATGGCTAAAAACTTCATATCAGAACAATTCTCGGCCATGTGCCGCGACTTAACGAACCTGTCCTCTCTTATCAAACGACTACCGCCACGGTACGCAAAAGTTGCGGCCATCCCTCCTACCGGAAAAGGAATGGAGAACGAGCCCGTCAACAAGATTGTCGTAACTGAACAAACTGGGCGCGAAGCTCTTGAGCTGGCAGCGCACAGCTACAGAGATCTTCACATCAACCCAGACTATTCGCAGAAGTCTGCCAGGCGCACCGTGGGGGTACTCTGGTTCTCCCCTTCCAGGATTGGTGTAGCTGACGAAATTGCGGCGACGGTTGAACGCATCAACGCGGCCAAAGCTGGTATCGAGGAGTTCATTATCTCGACGTACCCCACCAGGCAAGAGAGGTTTGAAGCACTTCGAGCGGACTGCCCTGGTGTCATGACTCTCCACCTTTACAGACAAATTCGGTGCTATACCAATGGCGACATCGACTCTATCCGCTTCACCTGGCAACGGAAGGACTCCTTGAAGAAGCCCGTAAAAGAGGAGCTTTTGCAACGCATCAGAGAGGAGCTGGAGCGATCTGGGCCAGACTATCAACTTCCCCTGGAGCAGCTTATCCAGAAGATCGCCAGCACCCCGGAGCCTTATCTCCGGGAGCGAAGGGAAGTAAAGGTTCAACCGGTGGCAAACGTCATGGCCGCAGGGGTACTCAAAACCGTTACCGCGCCAATGCCCCTGATCGTGCTCCAGGATAAGGATGTTCAGCTCAAATTGCTTCGTAACTTTGACGCCTCAGAACAACGCAAAACTCGATCTGATAAAGCGGCATCGGAAATCCTTGGCACCTTCGGTGGAGTCACTATCGAATCCTTCCCTGGATGAATCAGCGTGACCGCGTAACAAGGCTTTTCCGCAGCCGGAAGGGCTTTGTCCCACACAAACAATTCCAATCGACAGCAGCATGATATATAATTATGATAATTACCGTATTATCGTAATTATCGTAAACATTACAAATTAAAAGGAACGTTCTCATGGCAAGAAAATTGGTTGAGTTTGACGATGTAGCGGCTGCGGCCCAAAAGCTCAAGGACGCCGGTAAACGCCCAACGGTCATCGCTATCAGAGACATCATTGGCAAGGGGAGCTTTACCACCATTTCAACGTATCTCAAACAGTGGTCAGAGGAACACTCCCTCGATGAAGAGCTGGTAGAGGTAGTCCTTCCAGAATCGGTTATGAGCGATGCTGAGCTCTTCCTACAGAAGATCTATACGGTAGCCAAAGCAAGCGCCGATGAACAGCTTGAGCGCGAGCGTGAACTGCTACGACAGAAAGAAATTGAGTACCAGGAAGATATGCAGCAAGCCGTGGACATGGCAAATGATGCCACCGAACGGGCTGAGCTACTGGAGGAACAACTTGAAGCTCTCACCAACAAAAAATCAGAGCTCGATGCGGCCCTTGGTAAGGCAGAAAACTCGCTATCCCTCAAGTCTGCGGAGCTAGAACGCTCACTGGCTGACATTGATAAGCTGGAAAAGCGGATCGTTGAGTTGGAGGGCAAGCTGGAGGCGAAAGCCGCAGATCTGACCCGAGCACAGGATCACCTGGAGCAAGCTAAAAGCGAAAATCGCTCTTTGAGCCAAAAATTGGCAACTACAGAGGGTGAGTTGGAGGAGCAAAAAGGCAAGAGTATAGAGCAGACAGAAAAGCTCCGGGCCGCTCAGGAACAAAAAACATCGTTGAAAGAGCAGCTCGAAAATGTACAGGCCAAACTGGCCCAATCACAGGACTCCCTTGCCACAGCCAAAGCTCATGGCGAATCCGCTGAACGAGAGTGCCAGCGCCTATCTGGAGAGGTAGAAAAGCTGGACGCCAAATTATCCAGCGCCGAAGCAGAAGCTCGCGCTCTTGTTCAAGACAAAGGCATGATGGCTGGTCAGTTGCAGGAAAAAGACCAGCAGGCCAAGAGCCTCGAACAAAGACTCAATGATGCACTGACCAAAATTTCTGGGTTGGAGCAAGAGCTCGCTAAAGCTGGTAAGGGAGGGAAAAAGAAAGAGGAAAACTGATGGCGCGAAAGGCTAAATATTCAGAAGAGTGGCGACACAGAGCTGCGGCTCTTCAAACCAAGATTGAGGAGGCTATGACACTAGCCACCTCATCTATTGGCGACTATCGCTGGTTACACCGTCTCCATAGTTGGGTTACGGAGGTGGCTCAAGGTAAAGCCCCAGACTGGTGGACAGATCTGGATTGTGAAGTATCCCTCCCCCGAGAAGAAAAGCGGATCAGTACGTTCCTCTCGACACAAAAGAAGCGCATCACTCTCCAGATGTGTTTGTCGTAGGGGGCCTCATGAAACAACTTCCTCCTGACACACCAGAACAATCACTGATCACTCAGTACAAAGGGCCTCGCCTTGTCGTTAAGGCCTACGCTGGAACGGGTAAAACCACGACACTGGTGAAGTACGCCCACAACAACCTCGATTCACGTATCCTCTACTTGGCATACAACAGGGCTATCCGCGACGAGGCAAGAGAAAAGTTTCCTGCAAACGTAGACTGCAAAACGTCCCACCAGCTTGCCTACGCCACTATAGGAAGGGGCTACCAGCACAAACTCTCCGGCAACCTAAGGCTCACCGATATTGCCCAAGCGGTGAATACCAAGAACTGGACGTTTGCCAAAGATATTCTCGATACGCTCAACGCCTTTATGTGTAGTGCAGACATGCGGATTCTTTATACGCATTTTGCTCGCGCCGATACGGGTAAAGTGCTTACGTCCAAACAGGAGAGATACCAAATCCAGGTGGTCGAAGGTGCTGAGCTCATATGGAAACGGATGACAAACGTTCAAGATCCGTTCCCGACCGTACACGATTGCTACCTCAAACAGTATCAGCTCGGGATGCCGAATCTGTCTCGCCGGTACACCACCATTCTTTTTGATGAAGCACAAGACGCTAACCCCGTAACAAGTAGCATCGTCCTACAGCAGAACTGCAAGGTAATCCTGGTTGGAGATCGCCACCAGCAGATCTATAGGTTCAGAGGCGCAAACAACGCCCTTGATAGCAAAGAGCTCATGAACGCCGACCAACTCTATCTCACTCATAGCTTCCGCTTTGGCCCCAACGTTTCGCTGGTGGCAAACGCCCTTCTTGAACTCAAAGGTGAAACACGACCTGTTGTTGGCCGGGGACCAGCAGATCAGGTACTCATGTTTTTACCAGGTGACGTGGGCCACCGCGCAATACTTCACCGAACCGTCATGGGGGTTATAGAGACGGCGCTCTCTGCGACCGAATCCGGAGCGCAGGTATTCTGGGTCGGTGGAATCGACGCTTACCAGATCAATGAGCTCCAGGATTTGTACTGGTTTTCGATGGCAGAGCCAGACCGGGTAAAGAATAAGAAACTGCTTGATGAGTATGAAGACTACTTCGAGTATCAAGAAGTAGCGAAGGCGACCAAAGACCCTGAGATGATGAGGGCTGTCAAGATCATCAACAGCTACGATGAAATCCCTGAACGACTCACCACTCTACGACGCAATACAGTCAAAGAAGAGTTTGGGGCTGACATTACGGTCTCAACAGCTCATCGGTGCAAAGGGTTGGAGTGGGACTTTGTTCAGCTCTATGACGACTTTCCGGATGTCCTGGACCCAGAGCTCGACCCAATGGCCCGTGACGATGAAATAAACCTGCTCTACGTTGCATCCACCAGAGCGATGCGAATCCTTGCGTTGAACAGCGCTGTCGAGATGGTTATCCGCTACATCACCCAAAAACGCATGGTCGAGAAGCAGATGAAGATGGCCGCAGAAGCGACAGAAGTTGAAGAGGACACGACCAAATAGTTTGGTCAATTCTTTCACATGTGAAAGTTGACAAATAAAACGCTCTAAGCGCCCTAAATGGGCGCTTACACCTGCCTAATTTCACGCCTCCCACCTCTACCATATCGAGCATGGGAAAATACGTGCGTGAGACTATGAAAAAATCACCTTTGAATTTACTGCTCCTTGCAGCGCTCACGCTGGGGGCATCACACCAGGCTTGGGCTCAAGATGGCACAAGACCTGGTTTTTATGAGCGAAAGGAAGAGGGTTGGTTCTGGTACAAGGAAGAGCCCAAAGAACCAGAGAAAAAACCCGAAAAGCCCAAACCAAAGCCTGTGGCAGAAGCGAAGCCTACACAGCCTAAGCCTGCTGCTCCGCTTCCGAGCGGCCCAGAAATGTTCTCAGCGGAATGGTTCCGGGAAAACTTACCCAAGTACAAAGACCTTGCTTGGAACAATCCTACCGTTGAAAACGTCAGGACGTTTCTCTACTTGCAACGATTTGCGATAGATCGCTCTGAACAATTTTCCGATGCTACAGAGCTGGCGGTCGTAGGTGATCCTTTCTTGGATGAAATTACTCGACGTCCTGCTGCCACGTTTGCCTCACAACAAGTTGATCGTGACGCTGGTAACGCCAAAAACATGCTACTCAAAAGCGTAGCCGAACGCGTAGGGATATTCTTCTTCTACAAGTCCGACGATGACTACAGTGACTTGCAAGCACCGCTCATCAAGATGTTGGAACAAGGAGAAGGATTCTCGATCATTCCTGTATCTATGGACGGCAAACCACTCCCCAGTGGGCTTTTCCCCCATTACAAAACCGATGAAGGCCATGCCAAACAACTTGGTATCGTAACTTTCCCTGCTGTTTACCTCGCATCTCCAGACGGTCAGTTCGCTCCTATAGGACAAGGGCCAATGTCTCTTCCTGAGCTGAATCACAGGATTTTGGTCGCAGCAAAACGCAATGGTTGGGTCACAGACGAAGAGTTTAACCGTACACGTCCGGTACTCAACCTGGAAAACAACATAGCCGAACGCTTGGCCTCACCAGAGCTGGGCTCTGACCTCAAACAGCTATCTCAAGCGAGCGGTGATAAAGACAACTTTGTGCCACCGGAACAACTCATGAAGTACATCCGGGACAAATTACAGGAGAACTAAGATGGTCACGCACAAGACATTAAAAAGGAGCCTGCTTGCCCTGAGTGTGGCGGCCAGTCTCGTCATGGCACCGACAGGGGCGATAGCCGCTAACGGCCTCCAATCACAGATGGACAAACTCTTCAATGAAATGAGCAACACAACACCACCTGGGGTTTATGAAAGCCAACGACGTGGCGTTTTAGCTGGTGGCCGGTTCACTGCAAAGACACGAATCTTCGACGAGAACCTGGTGAGCTTTGCCCCTCCATCATGGAAAGCTGGTTGCGGTGGTGTAGATCTGTTCGGCGGTTCGCTTTCCTTCATTAACGCGGATCAAATTGTCCAACTCCTTCGGGCTGTAGCAGCCAACGCCAAGGGCTATGCCTTCCAGCTTGCGCTCGATAACGTTTTCCCGGACGGAGCGAAGTGGATAGAGAACTTCCAGAAGAAAGTGCAAGCGCTCAACCAACATCTGGGCAACTCCTGCCAGCTCGCTCAAGGTTTCGTGAACGACCTAACCAGCGGCATGGACCTTAAACACAAAACTGATGCTTCTATAACCGCGACAACTTCCGGCCTGTATGAAGACTTCTTCGGGTCCAAGCAGGAAACCAGCGGCAAGAGTCCTCTGGAAGAACTGAAAGCCAACAAACCTGACGAATACAACAAGATGATTGGCAACATCGTCTGGAAGCAACTCAAGAGCAACAACGCCAACACCTGGTTCCAGTACGGGGATAACACCCTTCTTGAAGCGATCATGTCTTTAACCGGCACAGTCATCATTGGTGATCTGGTAAACGACCCGAACTCAACCGGCACTGGTGCGAAAACAACCCCTCTGACGACCCTACCAGGTAACAAGATCACCTTGTCAGACCTGATTTCAGGCGGTTCTGTTGAGATCTATTCCTGTGATTCTGATACGACCAACTGCCTGAGTGCTGGCTCCAGCAATAAAACTGTCGTGCTCAAAGGTATCAAGAACCAGATCACCGATATGCTGTTAGGAACAAGCTCTACACCTGGTGTGATCTACAAATACGCAACGAACTCTGGAACCTTAACCGACCCAGAAAAGGCCTTTGTTTCTAACCTCCCCGGAGGGATTGGCACCATTGTTCGTAACTTGTCTGTCCTTTCACAGGACGGCGCTAACCTGTTCGCAACAGAGTCATCAGGAGCGATAGCCCTGACCATGATGTATAGCTTCTCGGAAGAGTTCTTCCGCGCAGCTCGCATTGCGATGGCTAACAGCAAATCACCCTACAAGAAAGAGGCACTAGAGCTTCTCGCGCAATCGCAACAGCAAATCCGTGCTGAATACACAATCCTGTCCTCTCAATACGGCGATCTGGCAAGCCAAATTGAGAAATACAACAACCTACTGGACAACATCCGCAAGCAAAAATACATGCTGGCAACTTTGTCCAATCCTCCTAGCACGAACTAAGGAGCTATTGGAATGGGATCTTTTTCAATCCACTCTATCGGTGACTCTGCTTTTCTGGAGCAAATCCTGATTGCAGTATCAATGATCACCGGCACCGGGGATTTCGAGAAGATGGTCAGTATTGGCCTGCTTCTTGGGGTCTTGATGATCTGTATTCAGTCCGTCTTTCAGGGCGCAAAGCAAATCAACCTCCAGCAAGTGCTGGTAGGTTGGATTCTATATGCCTGTTTCTTCGGCCCAACCACAACTGTGACTATCGAGGACGCTTATACAGGGCAGGTTCGAGTCGTCGCCAATGTCCCTATTGGGGTAGGCTTTGCTGGAGGTGTCATATCCAACGTGGGATACACCATCACCAATTTGTTTGAAACTGGATATGGGGTAATCGTACCCAATGTCACGGAAAGCCACTTTTCCGAAACACTGAAACTGTTGAATGACGTCAGACGGCGAGCCTATGACACAGGAGTTTTTACTGCGCTTAACTCAGCAAATGGAGGCGGCTATGTTGACGTGAGGCGTTCCTGGAACAATTACATTCGGGAATGCACGTTAACCAAAGTCGATCTCAACCTAATGTCCCTTGATGAGTTGATGAACCGTTCAACTGACTCAGCTTTGCGATTCAACTCACAGCTCTACGGAACTAGGTTGTATTTGTCTACAGCAAACCCTGACGGCGCTGACTACACATGTACTGACGGATGGGTGGCTATTAGCACTGCAACCGCCAACCTAAGCAGCCCGGTTGTTGTTGATGCTCTTAACAGCCTACTGGGTATTGACACGTCAACTGGAGACAACGCTCTAACGAAGCTGACCGATTCGCTTCAAGCGATGGGTGCCACAACTACGTCATCAATCGACTATCTGAAAGCCGCCGTTCTGGAGCCCCTCTATTATGAAGCCGCAGCAGGACGTTATCAGGACCTCCAGGATTATGGCTCTGCATTGATGGTCAACCAGGCTATTCAGCAACGGAACACACAGTGGGCCGCAGAGCAGTCGATGTTCATGACCGTCGTCCGACCAATGCTGACGTTCTTTGAAGGCTTTATTTATGCTATAACCCCGATCATTGCTTTTATTATCGTGATGGGCAGCTTCGGCCTCCAGTTAGCCGGGAAATATGTACAAACCATCCTCTGGATTCAGCTATGGATGCCAGTCCTCTCAATTATAAACCTGTTTGTTCATACCGCCGCGTCAAATGAGATGTCTAGCCTCAGTGCTGGTGGTCTCAACTCCATGTACGCTCTTTCCTCAACTGGAGATGTTCTGCAACACTGGATTGCAACCGGCGGCATGTTGGCTGCGGCCACTCCGGTGATTTCCCTGTTTATCGTCACAGGTAGCACCTACGCCTTCACCAGCTTGGCATCGAGAATAAGTGGTTCTGACCACGTTGACGAAAAGATGCAAACGCCAGATCTACTCAAGCAAGGTCCGGTTATGCAAAGTCAGCCAGCGTACAATCACAACCAGTTCAGTGGTGCGATTGCAAACGGCGCAGAAAGCATGATCAGTACCTTCTCGCTTGGCTCCACCTTGGCATCAGGCGTGAGCTCCGCACAGGCATTACAAAGTCAGAAATCGGAGGCTTTCCAAAGCACTCTTGGTCGAGGTTTTTCTGATGGAGTAAGTCAGGATCAAGCCTATTCAAGACTCTCCAATGTCGGGCGCAACGTTTCGTCGCAAAACACAGCTCAAAGCCAATTGATCAACCAGCAAGCCAAGAACTTCATGGATAAGTTCCAGGTGGATGATAGCCACTCTGATGCTGTCAAAGGTGCTTTTGCCATGCAGGCTATGGGCACACTCGATGTTGACGAAGCTGCGTCCATGCTTATGCCTATGGTTGGCAAGGCCAGGGCAGCAATGAAGGCCGCTGCTGGTGTGAAATCAAACAGTACAGCCCTAGTTCCTGCTGGTGGTAATGGCGAATCAGGCGGCGGCAGTGATGTCCTGGACATCAAAGCGCAAGCGAAGGGAGCAACAGAGTCATCAACTCAAGACTCTTCAAGCTGGTCAGCGAGTGATGTGTCCCAGTTCATGAAGGGTGTGAGCTATTCGCAAACCGATAGCCAGGCGTTGACAAATCAATTAGCGCAGGGTTTCAGCCGTTCTGGAAGCGAGTCATTCAAGCAAACCTGGGGCGATAGCTTATCCCAGAACCTATCCAAGTCCGCTTCTGAACTGGTGTCTGCATCGGACACCTTCACAACAATGAGTCAGCTCCAAAACCAAATGGGCTCCATGACTAATACCGACTTTAAAACTCTCGGTGGTGCAGTAGCACAAACCCCTGCGGCCATGAACCAACTGAATGACTATTTCCGAAATGCCGCGCCGCAATCGGTTAAAGACGAGGCGGCTTCACTACAGCAAAGATACCAAGCCTACGGAATGTCTCCTCAAGTGGCCCAGGCAGCAGCGCGAATGACAGCAATGACCAACTCCAAAAATTACGAACAGGGTAAGGAGCTTGGCGGGTATCAAGCCGCACTACAGGCGATCAATACCGCGTCCGGTCGCAACGGAGCATTTAGTGGTGATGCTTACGGAAATAACGGCATTGAAGGCCCGAATGTTCAAGGCCTACCAGGTCAGGTTCAAGGGGCTGTAGGCAGTGGACCTAACATCCCAACCGGATTCCGGGAGAATGTGGCTGGGATGGCTGGAACTAATCCGGCATCAGAAGCTGGGCAGTTACCAACGAATAGCCCCCTTGTTCAAAATGAACATGCAGCCGGTACGTCAGCTCTTCATAACCAAGCACAGCAAACAGAGCGAAATGTATCTGCTCCTGAACTGAAAAAAGCCCAAGATAACCTTATGAACTCGCTTCCGGAAATGTCTTGGAGCGCTTCGGCGTGGGGAGCGTGGGACAACTCCAGTGATTGGATGGGCCGCAGAGCTGAACAAGCAGGTGGAGCTCTCATTGCTGGTGGTCAAGCTGGCGCTGATGCGTTCTCAAGAGCGATGGATCAAATGAGAACGATGACACCTGAACAACGCGACCAATTCATCGCGGCCACTCAACGCGGCGACCAGGCCGTGCAAGAGGAGTTTGGCTGGGCCGGTGATGCGATGGTCGGTATGGCTAAACTTGGCCGCAACGTCATGGGAGCTGCTGCAAGCGGCTATGATGCAGCGAAGGAGTGGTTAACTGGTAAATCTGATCTATCGGAAGCCGCTAAAGGGATGAGCATTGAGGAACGCGGCGCGTTCTATGCAGCAGCGCTATCCTCTGCCGCAGAAGCTGGTGGTGGAGCCGCGCAGCAGTTTATGAACCAGTACGGTGATGAGTTCAAAGAAACGATGCAGTCTATCGCTCAAAGCCGTTATGGGCTGACTGAATCCCAAGCCGCTGTTTATGCCGAATCGTTTGACACAAACGAAGGTCGCATGAACCAGGCTGTTCAGAATCTGAAAATGGAGTATGCAGAACGTAACCCGGATGGCTCACCGATGATGCAAGGAGGTCAGCCTGTTCTTTCTCAGCAAAACGAAGAGTTTACGGACAAGCTGGTAAACGTATTGCAGAACTCGACGGAAGCTGGAGACCGTTCAGGTAGCTATTTGACTGCCGTCAGGGGGTACAACATAGCAAATCAAAGGTTCTAAAAGACCAACCAAATAATAAGGGGGCCAGCAGGCCCCCTTATTCGTCTCCAGCTCCAATATGGAAGCGCTGGTCAAAATCATAGGAATCTTGAAACCCACCAGTTTGTTTTTTTCTGCGCCGGGTAGGTGGTGCCTCTTTATATGCTGACCGCGCAACGCGGATAAAGCACGTTAGTCCAAACAGAGCCCCGACAACCAAAGCAACTTGCCACTGGAAGTAAGCGATCCCTCCCCAAAAGATAACAGCAGCCCAAAGGCTTTTGTGAACCAGAAATAGGAAACGAGCACCCCAAACGCCGAAGGGAGCCAGCGCCACACCAAGTCCCCAAGGTGTGTCAGCCATCATGGCTATTCCCAGAAGCACCATTCCCAGCAGAAGAATATTGACCACATGTTTCATATCAACCCCCTTACTCTTTACCTCCAGTTTACCACGGCATCAAAAAATGCAACTGTGAAAGTTTGACTATTTTTTGCTAAACAACCATTCCATTGGCAACTTCTTCGATTAGAATTTGCCCTCAAACTTTCACATGTGAAAGTTTGCCCTTACGGAACAAGGCGTTTATTGACAAAGCATTACATAGTTGAACATGTCAAACAAATCGCATACACTATGGAATAGGCCATTGCTAACGCTTTGGTCCCCATCTGCAACACCGCAGAGTTCTCTTTCTCAAATATCTCTTTCTGTAAACACCATCATCCTTGTGTGGTCGGGATGCGCCTTTGCCTTCCCTGCCCTCCTCAGCTCCTGCTGTATTCGCAATTTCAGCCCTCGCTGTATCCCTAAAATCACTTATACCTAAACGCTATTTAATATCACAAAATACCGCACTCCCCGTGCGCTATTTCCGCCATTCTTTTGGCGCACTTTCCATTACTATCGCAAAAATATCCGTATCCCATTGATTACTAAAAGTATTGTAACTTTGTTCCGTCGGTACAAAGTTAAGTGTATGTTTTTAAAGGTTTTTTATTGTTGACAGCATCATTATTTGGGCTTGTAAAGGCGCAAAATGTGTCAGTTTGTGACAATAGAAGAACTCTAAAAGCGTTCATCGAATAACGCACTTTTTGTATGGCTAACAACGCAGTTTAAAGGGTGGCAAACAATGGATAAATGCCAATTGATAGACATCCCAAGCGACCCAGAGAAGAAACGTGAGTGGATCAAGTACAAACTCAAGATCCAGGGGCTTTCTCTGGCCGCATTGGGCAGAAAACACAAAACATCTCGGCAGGTGGTGTCTACGGCACTCTATAAGCCCAGTCCACGCTGGGAACATGAGATAGCTACAGCTTTGGGTGTGAAGCCGTCTGAGATTTGGCCGGAGCGGTACGACGAAGAACACGAAATACCCCTCAGACATAAGGAGGCAAGCTGATGAAGAACAAAGCCAAGGCGCTAGTTCTGTCTGCGGCTCTCCTTTCATCAACAGCGAATGCTATTGACCTGAGCGGAACCATCTTCGACAAAGCAGCGAAAGCATATAACCTCGACCCTCTTCTAGTGTATTCGGTCGCATTGGCCGAATCTGCATCAGGGAGAGGTAATGGCTCTATAAGTCCTTGGCCTTGGACGCTTCGCGTTCCTGGGCTTCCTTTCTATGCTAAGTCGGAAGATCAGGCAAAGGCTAAGCTCGCTGAGTTTCAGCAGCAGTACGGTCGTGCCATTGATGTCGGGTTTATGCAAGTGAGCATCCGGTGGAATGGTCATAGAGTTTCTTCTCCAGCAGATCTTCTCGACCCAGAGACCAACGTCATGGTTGGGGCAGAGGTGCTATCAGAAGCCATTCAGTCATCTCCAAATGACTTGGAGCTTGGCGTTGGCCGCTATCACGCCTGGGAAGACGAAATCCGAGCCAGAAACTATGGTAGCCGAGTCTTGGCTATCTATCGCAACCTTCGTGATTTGTGAGGGGGGCGGAATGTTGGAACTGGATATTATTGGTGCGTGGGATGCAAGAGCCGTCAACCTCGATCAAGAAGAAGCTGATAGAAACGTCTACGAGTTCGATCTGACATTGTGGAACCTGCTATCCACTCTGGCAAAAGAACGTCCAGATGATGCGGCCTCACAATTTTCTTTGGGCATGGACACCGTTCAAAAGCTGTCACTGGCAACACCTTCCCAATTGGAAGCTCTGGCCTCTGGCGTGTTGATCTCTTTCAAACTCGAAACAGCAGAGCAGAACATCATCACGCGACTCTCTGGCGACTACGACCCTGTAGTTTTTATCAACCATAGTGTTGATGAATTTGATGCTGCCTACTGGTTGCTATTTAACCGCGTCGCATCGAGAGACCCGGAGATGGCAAAGGAAGTTTTCGGGGTTTCGAGAGAGCTTGCGGAGCTGGTGGCTAAGGCAACAGACAGCCAGTTGCGCCACATGTCTGGAACAACGGTTACGCATTTTACGCTTCGTTTTGCTCCGAGCATCATTGAAGAAATTCTCGATGACAGCCGGGAAGAGTTAACACACCCGGTATTGAAAAAACTGCAACAGTCTCTACAGGGACGTGGGAGGTGGAGATGAACATTGGCAACTCTGGTACATTGGGTCGCTGGGTTACAGCTCGACACATGGCCCTTGCTGGGTACATCACAAAAATCATCATGATCGAGACTGGTCTGACCTACAAACAGGTCAGACGGCTTTACCAGGATCTGGAGAGGGACGGATATACTCTGGAACGAAAATCCAGAACTTTCCGGGGTGGTGCGACACTGATTCATAGTCACACATCCAAGATACAGGCCTCTCTTCTAATGCAGCTCTACTTCAACATTGGTGGAGAAGCCGTGTTGCGGTCTGTGAACATCAAAGCCTTGAACAAGGCATTTAGAATGTATCACGCAATCCGCAAAGAAGTGCCCGGAATGAAAGGTGCTCGGTGGGCTCCGTTTGATATTACTGATGCCTGGTGTCTTGCTTCGGAGCTGAGAAGTGGGGACGCAATGCTGGAGGTGTGCGACAACTGCAAGTGTACGTACTTCACCTCTGTTAATCAAAGAACCTGCGTTGAATGTCCGTTCTGCAAAGAACAAGGAAGGCATGGTGGTGGGGAGAAAGAGTGTGCTTGAGTAGACTATGACATTTCGGACCAGAAGATGAGCGCCCAAACTTTGCGGCGCTCATTTTTTTACTTCTTCTGTGGGATACGGTAGCGCTCCAGCTCGACAGCTCCCAACCCCTTGAAAGCATCCGGGCGACGTCCTTGCCCACTCCACGAAACTCCGTCTTTTGAATATTTAGCATTATCAGGTTCTGATCTGCTCGTGAACATTTCGTTGAGCAAGCCGATGTCCACACCGCAGGATTCCATGTCGCTCATTATTCGCTCAGCCTGAGCTCGCTTTTCTTTTTCTTCTTCTTCTCGCTTTTTGTACTCTTCCTCCAGTTCATTGAGAACGCCCTTCATTCTGTCAATGATCTCCCGAACTTCATCTAACGGGAGTCCTCGCAACAGGGTGCGAATGCGGCTTTTACGCTTTAACTCTGCGATTATTAACTCTCTACGTTCAGCCGCTGATAGCGTAGAGAACTCCTCGTGGTCTTTCATGTCATACGGAGCCCATCAGTTTTCCTTTAAGTGAATCACGTTGAGAGTTCAGTTTTGCGTCAGTCTGCACTGGCGAATTTTGATGCTGTGCAGGTTGACTCTCTGAACTCTGTTGCTCAAAAGACCCAATGTTGCCAGAAAATCGAAGAGAATAAAGACCCAATAGAGCAAGGGCGCGGAGCCGATCACTACGCGCCTTATGCTGCATCTGGGACAGTTCACGATAGAGCTCCGGAAAGGCTTGCTCCGATATGTTCAGATTAGATATTTTTCCATCCCATTTGCTACCAGCCACAACGACCTCCTATCTATCAGCCGCAGAACCAGAAGCCCCTGGCATTGGATGCCACGGATTCGTTGGGCAGTACGATCCTGCTCTTAGGGAAAAGCTCCTTGGCCGCATCTTGGTAAGCCTCGGCACCGCCGCCAGCCAGCAGAACTACGTCAGCATCCATCCCGTCCTCACGCATTGACTTCCGCATAGGGATCAAGGCGTTTTGAGCGACTTTGGTTGAGGCTTTCTTGAAGTAGTCTTTGATCGATACCTTTTCACCGTAGAGGAAGATTTCGGCCTTACCGGCACGAATAGCTTTCTCGATCTTTTCGATGCCAGGGGCACCGCCGTGGTCTTCCTGAATTAGCCGGTCCGTTTCCTGTAGCAACACCGACATCGCCTTGAGGCTGGTGCCAGATGAGTGATAGCGGACCTCTCCCTCTTCAAGAGCTACCCAGTCTACAGAAAAGAACCCAGGGTCAATTACAACGGTTTTTCCTCCCTGGATAATCTCCAGGAGGTCTTCATCTTTGGTTGAACTTACAACATCCATGTAAGCACCGGCAGGTTGAGGTACAACCACGACAGACTTAACCGCTACCGATCGTTTTGGCGTGATCTGGTGTTCACCCTCAAGCCGAGATTTCAACGCCTCTCTGCGCTCTACGTCCATGTACTGACTAACAGGCAGGCCAGTCACCAGCACATCGATCTCCTTCTGCTCGGACATCAGGAGTGCAGCGTAGAAAAGAGCCTTGTATGGATTGGTCGAAGGATAGTCGCCGTGAAGCTCACGCTCCCATCCTTGCAATCGGTCAGGCTCGACGCCTGCAACCCATTTCTCTCCATCAATCACAACCTGAATGCAGGTCCCTGCACCGCCAGTTAACTGTTGTGGCATCAGTTCCAATGGACCTGCCCCCACCGGCATGACGACTGTGCGAGCTTCCTCACCTTTATACCCCATTGCCATTTTCAGGTTGGAGTAACCAATATCCAAACCCAGAACAAATTGACTCATGAAATCCTCCAAAGATTGCTTTTAGATTGCTTTTCGATTGCTTGCCGCGTGTTGGATAGAGAATAAGGCTAAAAGCGGGGACAGATGGCCTGTGTAATTGCCCAAAAGGGGCATATAGGTTGCTTTTCGGTGGCTTTTTGATCGTTGAGTAAGGGAACCTATGGGAACGCTGCACGGATAGGCTCAGATAAACAGACCTTACCCTCGCATCGAGAACCGCTTGCCCTCCAGCATCGAGAGACGGTGGTAAAGAGGCATTTGGAATCTTTGATGCCATATCCAATATATCTGGAATCTTTAAATATAGATTCATATGTAAAGAGGCTGTGAAAGAATAAGAGCATCAAGATTCCAGATAGATAGAGGGAAATTTGACAAATTCCAAAGATGGGTTAGCCTAGTGACAGAACTAGATTCCAGTATTGGAATAATCAGCTTTAAATTCCAGATAGATAGTTATGTGGATAGGAATTGGATAGGAATTGGGAGGGTATTGAGGTGAGTCTACCAACAGAGCGATGGCTAGATCTGCTAGATCCGAAGCTCGAAGAAGAACGATCCGAGATAACAGAGGATCTGCTAGAGGCAGAGGGACGAGAGTTTGTTGCAGAGGTACGGAGCAAACTGGATCACGCCTTAGCGGTTCTTGCTGTCGAGGCGCAGCAGGAAGCGGACATGTACTGGAACGCGCACAAATCAGCGCGTGAAGAAGCGTCAGAGGACGAACAAGGGCGTGTCGGTACACGGGTTCGCATTCTAGGCGTATCACTCGTTGCAGAGTGGTATCGCAACAGATTTGTCGAACAAGTTCCCGGACAAAAGAAAAGGGTTCTATCGACACATATCAAGAAGGGTCGCGGTCATGCCTACAGCATGTCGCACTTCAAGAAAGAGCCTGTCTGGGCACAAGAGTTGATCCAGCAAGTTGAAACCAGGTATGCCGTGTTAAGACAACGCGCCACTGCCTTAGCAAAAATTCGCCGGGCGCTAAACGAGTACGAGCGCCAGCTAAACAAGACACATAGCGACGAGGTGTGACAACATGACAGCATCTGTAGCGGCCACTGAATTGGCGAAACTGGGGAAATGTGAAGCGATGATCAAGAAAGTCGCCAGCCATCCTCGCCCTGCCCTGTCAAAGCGCCCACAATCGCCACAGGGGACAGATAGCACCCTTCGGGGTGAGTTCGCTCATTTCCGATATGAAGCGGCAGCCCTGCGTTTTATGAGCGGCACTGCGGGGGCTAAGCGTCGCATCTACCAGCTAGTGTTTTCAGCGACGGTAGCAGCGGGAGCATTGACAATGCTGGCGGCATGGACCACCAGCTAGAAAGTATCGACGGAACAATCATGAGCAAGAGAACCAAAGACAAAGACCTGGAGAAACTCGACGTAATCAAAGACTCACCGCAAATGAGCCTGTTTGAGATCATTGAATCTCCGGCCAAGAAAGACGACTACTCCAACACCATCGAGATCTACGATGCGCTGCCGAAGTACATTTGGGACCAAAAGCGTGAGCATGAAGATTTATCCAACGCTGTAGTGACACGACAATGCACCATCAGAGGCCAGCATTTCACGGTGAAGGTGAAGCCAGCCATCATCGAGAAGGATGACGGAAGAACCGTGCTGATCTACGCGGGACAGCGAGAGGAAATCCTTGAGGATGCTCTACGCAAGCTCGCAGTGAACGGGAAAGGCCATATCATCGAGGGCAAGGCTGGAGTCATGTTCACTCTGTACGAACTCCAGAAAGAGCTCTCGAAGATGGGTCACGGGTACAACCTGAACGAAATCAAGGAAGCAATCCAGGTTTGTCGTGGCGCAACACTCGAATGTATCAGTGATGACGGTGAAGCCTTCATCAGCTCCAGCTTCTTCCCGATGGTGGGACTGACCACCAGAGGTGAGTTTCGCAAGAAAGGCGGGAACGCCAGGTGCTATGTGCAGTTCAACCCGCTGGTAAACGAATCGATCATGAATCTGTCGTTTCGTCAGTACAACTACAAAATCGGAATGCAAATCCGCTCCCCTCTTGCACGGTACATCTACAAGCGAATGAGCCACTACTGGACTCAAGCATCACCAGATTCGCCGTACACGCCATCGCTTATCAGCTTCCTGACCCAGAGCCCTCGTGAATTGAGCCCACGGATGCCGGAGAACGTCAGAGCCATGAAGCTCGCTCTGGAGGCCCTCATCAAACAAGAGGTCATAAGCGACTACGACGCGAACCAGATCAAGGATGGCCGCAGAGTCATCGACGTGCGGTACGTCATAAGGCCTCATGAGAACTTCGTGAAGCAGGTGATGGCGTCCAACAAGCGTAAGCAGCAGACAGAGCTACGGGCCATCAAGCACGGCATGATCGACCACGACATCATTGATGAACCCCAACGTAAGGGGAGATAGCCACCAGAATCTCCCACCCCCCAGGGAAAAGAAAGATAGGCGCGTCAGCGCCTTTTTTTATGCCAGAAGAAAGCGCACAGGGTACGCCCACCAGGCAGGACCGGAAACGGAATGCCTCCGCATATGGGGGAGCTGCACGGATAGAGCGAACGTGACCCCAGATGCAGCGTGGGCTGGGGCTCTATATATGGGATCGCTGCACGGTAGTCGCAAGCTGAGTCTCAGTATCGTGCAAGCGTAAGCCACGACGAAGGATAAGTGCCATGCTGCTCCAGTGGTTCCCGTAGAGTGGTTCCCGTAAGGTATTGATAGTTAAAGGGTGAGGATGTGGGGGACCTGCACGTTATGAGATTTGATATGTGGGTACGTTGCACGAAAGCAGGTCCTGAACCTCTCGATATATGGGAACTCTGCACGATTGACGAAGCAGAACAAAGATTGACAGATCAGGACAAACCTAAAAAAGCAGTCAAAATGACTCTAATAGTCCATAAAGTGATCACGCGCACACAAAAAGAGGCCAAAAGTTATCCACATTTCCTGTGCATAAACGGGGTTTTGGTATATGGGAACGCTGCACGATCATATGTGGGTACGCTGCACGGTGCAAAAAACGACCAAAATTGACATGTGGGTACGTTGCACGTTCAGAAAATTGTATATGGGGCGACTGCACGTATGACCTTAGACATGTGGGAATACTGCACGAACACCAGATCTGATATGTGGGAACGCTGCACGAAAGCTCTGTTTTGTAAGGATTTTGTGGAAAAAAGAGGGGTTCCGTGTGGATAACAGTGGATAAGATCCAAGGGTATGTGGGGACGTTGCACGGCAACCTATGGGAACGCTGCACGGCAACCTATGGGTTTGTTGCACGGAATAAATATGAAAACACCAGTAATATCAATGTGTTGAGTGGTGATTTAGAACGCCTAACCTGTCTTTAACCGTTTTTAATCCTTTATACAAAGATCTAAAGATCTTTATATTTATCCTTTTGATCACTGAACAAAAAATAATCAACACTGTTTTTTTAGAAAAAAGTCTCGTATGCAAGGCCGAACAGGACGAGTATCACCAACAAGATAAGCATCGACAGCACAAAGTAACCAGACTCGTACATCACAGCTTTGATCACAGAAACGACGCTGATCGATCTTCCAGAGATCCTCCCGATGATCCACTGAAACGCAACGAACGAACCAAGCCCACAGATCAGAACCACCGCTACGGAGACAAGTGCATGTTCCCTCAGGACAGACTCACTCAGGAAACCATACTGCATCCCCATCAATACAAGCCTGCCAATGCCAAAACCCAGGCCCAATGCAACAGCTCCACGAACCAGCACGACCTTCAACGACTGGAGCCATGTCAGCTCAAGATCCATCCCCTTACGGGAAGACCGACGCACCAGCACCGTAGATATGCCCAACCCCAAAAACACCAAAAAAACAAAATCCAACATTGCCACCTCTGCACAAATCAATCAGAACCACAGGCCTCTCGGCCAAATGCGCCACCAGGGAGAACCCACTTCTGCCCCTCCGGCACAAAAATCGGGAGCGTGTAATCTTCTCTGGATACCTGCTCCAATGCCTCAACATCACTAATCTGTATCGGCGCAACAGCAGAACCTAAATCTATTACGTCGATTTTTTTTCTTGATACCGTCACACCAAAGGTTTGTTCATACTGAGCAATTTTCCCAGCTCGTTCAGGCCAGTAGTGACGGATCGTGGACCAGATACGCTGTGAGTTGTAGATGCAGGTCATACACGACGACCGGCTCCAGCCAAGGCGATAAGGGACTGGGGCCAGGATGCGGTGACGCTCGATTACTTCCCATACCTCCTCCTCAGTCCAATGAAGAACGGGCCTCCAGGCATCAACTAACCGTGCAGTCTTCCCATATCTTCTGTCACAGGCATGAGCCTCAAGCTGGTTGTACTTGGATCTGTTTGCACTTTCCTCCCGGCGCTCACCAGTGATGAAAAGGATCTTCTTCCCCTTGAAGCGCTCCTGGTTATTAAGAGCTCTGCGGCCAACATCGATCTTCAAGGCTGATGAGCACCACCTTGTTTGGAGTGATGGCGATTGCTGAGGGAAACGAAGGCGCGTACCAGGCTTAGAGCGCTTATGGTCTCTAGGCAGCACCAGAAGCCCCTCAGGCGTCTCTACACGATGGGGGTGGCTATAGGCATTGTCTTTGAGCATTTCGCCCTCAAAGCCGCCCTCAAGCCACGAGAAGTACATTGGGATACCCAGTTCTTCCCCGAGCTGACGACAGTAATCACGCATGAAGGCCCAATCCATCAACGAACTGCCTTCCTGACCATCAACATCATGGTGCCAGAACTCCACCTTTGACTTATCAACACCCATGTCCACCAGCCGCAAGTACGCAGCAATCGAGTCTTTGCCTCCAGACAGGCAAACAATGATGTGATCGTACAAACTCAGGTCCACATCCGGAGCGGAGAAGTACGTTGTTCTATCGTCACAACGCTGACTGGAAGATATGCCGGTAAGAACCGACTCCAGTGATGGCAACACCACCTGGTCATCGAACAAATCTCCTTGGTTTTCTCGTCTCAACATAAGTCGCTCTTTTTTCTTTACTGGGTTGTTTTTATGATTTACAGTATTATAAAATGATACTGTGAAAAGTAAAGTTTTCAGAACGACTAATCACTCAGGAGAACTTGATAAGCACCAGAAAGCAATCTAAAGGTGGTTTTTCGGTGAGGTTAGTTCAGGGGCAACCTGCCGCTGCTGATTGGAAATCATCAAGAAGTGGCTTTTTGGTGGGATTACGGTTTGAAGGGGTGAGTATGTGGGAACGTTGCACGGTTAAAGGGGGCCGCACATGAAAACGATAAAGCGGTTCATCGTATGGGTGAATTACGGTCTTGAGGGTTGGAGCATTTTCGGATCGAGCGATGACTGGGATGAAGCGGTATCCATCCGTTCGGAAGCGATAGACGAATGCAATATTGACGAGGAAGACATCATCTTGGCAGAAAACAAAAACGAGCTGGTGGTAAAACCTGCGGCCAAGCAAATGACGGAGTGGCACCGGGAACTGGAAGCCGTCCTTATGACCTTGGATGACTGCCAGATGGAATGTGACGGTATGACATGGGCAGTAAGCCACCTACTCAATGAAGCGGGTGTACCTCATGACTGCATGTATGGCTTTGTGCGAAACGAACAGACCAAGGACATCGTGACACCGCATTTCTGGGTTGTCCTGGATGATGGGTGGCTGGTGGATCTGAGGCTACGCATGTGGCTGGGCGATCACGACAACATTCCTCACGGGGTATTCCATCCCGATAACGAGCCAGGACTTTTCTACAAGGGAGACCCGGTTCAAAACCATAAAGGGATGAGACTGGGCAAAGCCGTCCTGGACATCATGACCGACGGAAAACTTTCACATGTGAAAGTTCCTGAACGACAAGACGGAGAGTAATAGCGTGGAATTTGATTACGACAAGTCAGTATCAAACGCACATCTTGAGGCCGCAGGCTGGGGTATGGATGCCTTTAACCACTCCAACCCATTTGAGAGTCATGTCATCTATGTGCGTGACTACCGCAACGATCACATCCGCCTGTTCACCATCAAGCAGGCTGACTTCGACACGATAAAGCTGCCGCTTCACCTTACCTCCGACATGCTGGCTTCGGTGATCGCTGAGTTCGTATCGAAGGCAGCAAAAGGGAAGTTGAATACGAAGGAGTCCGACACGCTGGCTCCTGCCTTGGTTGGCTATGCCAAATCAACAGAAACCTACCGGAGCTGGCGGAGAGTTTCTGGAGCAACAGAGCGATTGCATATGGTCATCAATATCTATGCGGGTTCTGAATTGCTGAGACCTTTCATCGCTCGGGCTCCTGAGACCGTCCTGACGACCCAAGAGCTACTGGTCTTCTCATCACAGGTTAAGAGCATGGATGTATCCAATCATCCAGAGTGGTTTAGGGGCCGGAGGTAGTCATGAAGCCAGTTCTCTGGATATTCGTCCTGATCATCGCCCCTTTCGTCATTGCGAAAGTGGACCAATGGCGCAAACGCGGCATTGGAGACACCTGGGCGTGGTGGAAATCAGAGAACATGCCTTATGAGCTGCGCTCGGCCACTCTGTTTTTGTCCGAACAGGACATATCAACCACACAGCCGGTGCCCATGCACGGCAGGGTTGATCAGGTGTACCAAACCAAGAATGGGGTTCTCATTCCCTTGGACACCAAGCTGCGCCAGGTAAACCACATCTATGAGTCGGACATTATCCAGCTCTCGGTTTACCGGGTAATTCTGTCACACAAGTACAAGGCACCCGTTGCCAAGTACGGCTATGTCCGAACCGTTGTTGAGACAGCGGACGGGGATAGAGTCCGTTACATCAAGACAAACCTTCTCAGCGAAAAAGAAGTGGTCAAGCTGTGGCACCGCTATCAATCCATCCGTTCTGGTCAGGTAAAAACCTCCTGTTCCTGTGGCGGAAAGTTTCACATGTGAAAGTTCTGGATTGAATCAGGGTTGCCCGAATTGGGCAGCTAGGCGGGGTTGCATTTTTGAAAAGTCCTGTACGCTGGTTGGTATAGGAGGTGAATAGTGGCCCAGCTTAAACATAACCGCTTCGTCATGTTGGGGTCCTTGGTAGCGACGGTCGTAGCTGCCGCCAATGGCTTGAGTTTTCTCACCCTTATGGCTGGTGGAATGACCCTTCTCCAGTTCATGGCTTGGAAGCAACAAGATGCTGTCCGGAGCCGGTTTAAAGCTGCGAAGGATGCGTTTGAAGCGTTGAACGTCATTGCGTTCGACAAGCACTGGGTAGGTTCAACCGCGACGGTCGCCAAAGTGTCGAACATGATCACTCCGCCCGAACGACTGGATAAGCCCTGGGCGGTGCAAGTTCTGGCCGTGACCAAAGGTGGGACGTGGTTCGCGGTGGATCTGCAAGTGACCGGCACTGACAAGGTTCAGATGCTTAGCCTCCACCAGCTTAGTGAAAAGGCGGCAAAGACCATGCTGGCCTTCGACCTCGAAGTGTATGAGAAATTTTTCGGAAAACCTGATGTTGCATGAGGACAATGTGATGGAAAAAGTCAAAAGCGTAGATGCCGTGGAGTTCACGGCAGCAGATAAGAAGGCGATGACCCATGCGGCATACGCCCAGTGTTTCTTCATTCTGGCCCAAGTGATGGCATTCCCTTCCCTGGGGGTGGCTGGCGCTATGGTTGCTGCTCTGTGCGGCATGATGCCGTGGTTGACCAAGTTCGCCAAAGAGGCTCCATCGAAAGCCTTTGGCATGGTGATGGCTTCACTCTGCCTTGCTCCTGTGTACGGGAAACTCTGTGAGCTGGTGGTCCACGCGATTCAGGGAGCTTGAGCTTATGGGGGTAGTACGAGTTCCCTACCTCTTGGCTGAGCTGAAAGAACGCGGATGTGCTGATGAATCTGCTCTGGCGCAGGTTATGCAGCCTGGATGCCGAATTGGAGAGGAAGACCTGCGGAAGTTGGCCGCAAATTTAGGGCTTGAAGTGTCCGAGCTGGCACCAGCGCCAGAGAACGCGGCCAACACCCGGTTCAAAGCAAAGCTGAGAGGAGGTTTGGCCTCCTTTCTTTTTGAGTACGACGGCTGTTTCCGACATGCAGAAGGCTCCAGCCATGCAGAAATGTTGGGTATCGAGCAAGAAGACGACATAGGTCTTCCGAGTCGAGCTGCTGACGCCATGCTCCTGGAGAAGACGCTTTACCAGGTAATCGCTCGGGCTAAGTACATGCTCGGCAAAATCGACAGCAAGTTTGTCAGGTCAGAACAAGCAATCGAGTTCCGTGAGCAACTTGCTCCTGGGATCTTCAAACCAGGTTACAGAGGTTTCCGATTCAAGGAGGCTGCCGCTGGTGATTTGCCTACTGTCATGATTGACGGTCGGAAGTTCAACTGCGTTGCCAGCATAGCCAGAGCACATGGACTTGATCCGGTAACGGTGCGTAGGCGCATTGCGGACACCGGGAAGGCCGCAGACAAACTCTCCAATGATGAGTGGAAGCTCATCCTCGCCAAGAAAAAAGGTAAAGGGAAACCCTTCACCTATCTGGACAGGACCTACAGCAACATTGCTCAGTTCTGTCGTGAGCATCAGCTCAACACCAACCTTGTTTACCAGAAAGTCAAAGACCGGGCTGATAGCGCTGATGAAGAGTTCTGGGGACTGATAATCGAAACATGCAAAAGGAAAAACTAATGGCAGAAAACAAAGAGATCCCCTGGGAGAAAGAACTCATTGAGAAGTACATGTTCACCCTGCATAAAGAGCAGGTGAAAGACCGGCGCTGGCGGACCATGTTGCGTGTGCTTCGCGCATCTGGTTTCGTGCTTCTCATGATCGGCTTCATCATTTTGGCATCTAATCCGGGTGGGATGCCGTGGCAAAGCGCCAAGGCAGGAGCCCCTCACACCGCGTATATCAACATCCGTGGTGAAATTGCTGCTGGCACTCTGGCCGATGCTGATCACCTTATCCCGTCCATCCAAGCTGCATTCGACAACCCGAACTCACAAGCTATCGTGCTTCGCATAAACAGCCCTGGCGGTAGCCCGGTTCAAGCAGGACGGATTTATGACGAAGTGAAGGCGCAGCGAGCCCTTCATCCGGAGAAAAAGGTCTACGCCATCATTGATGACATCGGTGCCTCTGGCGGTTACTACATCGCCTCTGCTGCGGATGAAATCTATGCTGACCGCGCCAGCCTTGTCGGTTCTATCGGCGTCATCAGCTCGGGGTTTGGATTCACCGGCTTGATGGACAAGCTCGGCATCGAGCGCCGGGCTATCACTTCCGGAGAGCACAAAGCGCTTCTCGACCCATTCTCCCCTCTTACCTCTGACATGAAGAAATTCTGGGAGGGCGTTCTATCGAAAACCCACCAGCAGTTCATCGAACGAGTGAAGGCTGGGCGGGGTGATCGACTGAAAGACGACCCAGAGGTGTTTTCTGGATTGCTCTGGAACGGGGAGCAGGCCAAAGACATTGGGCTGATTGATGGCCTGGGTAGTTTGAACTCCGTGGCGCGAGACGTCATCCACCAGAGCAACTTGGTGGACTACACACCAACCGAAGACATCATCCGGCGACTGACCCAACGAGCGAAGCTCGAAGCCAGTTCCTTCGTGCAAGAACTCAGCGCTGTGAAAGTTTACTGATAGGAGCAGTTTGATATGACAGAACAAAGTACCAAATCACTACGTCTCGGGGTTGTTGCCGCCATTCTTTTGGGGCTCGTAGGAACCGGGTTCGGGATCTACCAGTTCGTGAAAGAGAAGGATCTGGCGCAAGAGATCGCCAACGTGAAGTCTACGGTCAACCAGGTGAAGGATGCCGAAGGCGTCACCTTCAAAAGCAAGGCAGAGTTTGAAGCTGCTGTGGCCGAAAGCATCAACAAGTTTGTCGCGCAGAAACAACAAGCCGACATCGATCAGAAGTATGCCCAGTTCGAGGCAGCACCTGAGAAGGTCGAAGAAGGCAAACACATCTACGGGGACCTTGGTGCTCGGTTCACGCTGGTGGAGTTCTCCGATATGGAGTGCCCATTCTGCAAGCGATTCCACGACACACCCAAACAAATTGTGGATGCCAGCAAAGGCAATGTGAATTGGCAGTGGAAGCACATGCCTCTCGATTTCCATAACCCGGCAGCTCACAAGGAAGCTCTGGCCGCTGAATGTATTGCTGAGCAGAAGGGCAACCGTGGCTTCTGGGTCTTCGTTAACGACATTTTCCACCATACCCAGGGGAATGGTGGCGGTGTTGCTGACCTGGCCTCTGTTGTCACTGGTGTTGGTGCTGATCTGGATGCGTTCCGGGAGTGCCTCGGCTCAGGAAAGTACGAAGACAAGGTTGAAGCTGACATCCAGAAAGCCAAGAGCTATGGCGTCAACGGGACACCAGCCACTTTTGTAGTGGACAACCATACCGGCAAGAGCCAGCTTCTCGGCGGCGCTCAACCGGCGCAAGCCATCATGGCCGTGATGCGAAAAATGATGATTGAGTCGCAACAAGACGACTCCGCGAACCAATAAAAACTTTCACATGTGAAAGTGGAGTGAGAACTGATGATCAAGATTACAACTAAATTGGGATGCCTTCTGGCGGGGCTGCTTGTCCTGTCGGCTTGCTCAAGCGTCCCTCAGCCAAACAACGAATACGCGAAGGCCTTGGATGATACCAAACAGGTATGCGCTGCCTGTGCCCTGGTTGGTAATGACCTGCTGGTTGCCCTCAACAAGTCATGCGACACCCCAATGACCCCCGAGACTCTTACAAGCGTCATGAACAGTAACCCGATGTTTGCCGCCATGATGGCAATTAACTCCATAGGTGGAACCGACTTCTATCAGGTTTACCGTGATGCGGCCATAGACACCCTGCGGTGCAATGAAATGGACAGTTGGCCTGATCGGACCAAGGTGCGTTTCCAGCAGCCCGACATGCAAAAGGCGCTGGCCTTGAGGGTTTCTGCCAGACAGCAGAAGGCAAATTAACTTTCACATGTGAAAGTCAGGCTCTCCGGGGCCTGATTTCACTATGAGGTGAATCTATGGAGTTACAAGAAGCAAAAGAGGCTCTCGATAGCCTTCATCCACACAAGGCCTCAGCGCCTTTGAGGCTTGTCATCCACCAGCCAGGTGGGATTGGTGGAACCCCTACAGTGGGGGTGAAAGCTATTCACGCAGGCTTTGACTGGGACAGCAACACCATCCTGATCTATCCGGAAGAGCAGCTCACCCGGTTGACGCCGGATGAGGTCGCCGCCATCACGAAGTCAGTATCGAAAGGACAGTCCTGGCATTCATATCAGCAGTTCAAGAAGTATCGGGAGCAGTTGGCCGAAGCCACGGAAGAAATTAATAGGCTCAGGGCTGAGCTGGGCAGGTATCAGAATAACGGGAGGGGGTAATGCTAAAACGCGGAATTATCAATCTCGCTGCTAGTTACATCATTGTTGATGCCCTACTCCGGAATGCAGCAATTTGGATCTTTGGCTTGTCCTTCTCCGTTGGTGGCACTTACGTCACTGGCGAGGCCAGTACATGGGTCGTTTACCTAGCCACTTCTGGTGCCATGACACTCTGTTCTGTCGTAACAGCCTACCTGCTCGTGACCTATCACCGCTGGGGGCTGATGACGGCCAGGGTCTGGTTGCTATTGAGTGCCTGCCTAAACGGCTATGCCGTCTATTTGAGTAGCCACAACATCCAGTTGGTGGTGGCACTGCTTTCCAGCCTGTTTATTGCTTTGTGGATGCTCAAGACCCTTGAGCAACCAGCAGTGAAGGGGACGTACAAGGTAATCGCTGATCTTCACCGTCAGCTATGGGGAATGTTGAAGGGGCAAACACAATGACGACGAATACTCAAAACGCGAACGCCAACCAGGTTCGGTCTTTACGCGACATGCTTGTCCCCGCCCTGTTGTTCTATGTGGTGATGACGGCCATGTTTGTGGGTCTTGACGCATTCATGGATAAACCCACCAGCATGAACCTGCCATTTATGCCGTTCCTTGTCTCGATGGTGAGTTTTACCAGTGACGCACGTCGAGCGTGGGACTGGCGAAACGGGACCAAGGTTGTAGCTGTATTGACTGCGGTAGCCATGCTGTTGGCATTCATCTATCAGCTCGCGGTCGGAGAGATGAATCTCTTAGGGGTTGGTATATACCCGGCCACAGCCATCCTTCTGTTGGCAATCTCCTGGGTGATTCGCGCTATCGGAAAGACAGCACCTTTCCAGTTCCTGGGGAGACACCTGGCGCGGTTTGGTGCATCGAAGTGGGTCCAGCGTACCGCCGCAGTCATTGTGCTCGCGGGAGGCCTTGCCATCACTATCTATGCCTACTGGCTTAACCACGGGAGCTGATGATGATCATTGCAACGAAGAACGGCTTTCTGGTGGCCGCAGAACTAATCAGGGAAGAGGCCGGGTACTGGCTACTACAGCCTCGTGACCAAAAGACGCCGGTCAGGGTGAATAAGCAGGATAACAATAAACGCGCTTTCACGCATATGGGAGACGCCCTTCGCTGGGCCGGTGATCCTGAGCTTGCAAAGCAATTCGATGCCGAGGGGGAAGAACATGCAAATTCGTGACTACATGACAAAGTTGTTTGACGCATTTGGTGATGTGGAGGAAGTCACCCGAGAAATGCTTCTGGAGCAGGCGGAGCTCATTCATACGATCAGCGATAAGTGTCAGAGCACAGGCCTGTTTCTGGATAGTCAGGTTCGTTTCAACCAGTTCGTTCAAGAGATTGAGGCTGACGACAAGGTAGAGGATCGGTTGCTTCATGCTTGGTGCTGGGTAATGGACCGAATAGTGAAGGCTCCAACATCCTTTCACATGGATGGGGCTGTGATTTTGACAATGCCTCTGGTCGCCAGATACCTGCCACCGGTTGAACAGGAGCCGGAAACCATCGTGGTGAATCTCGATGAGGACTACAAGGCTCCTGTAGGCAACCAAACGCTCTGCGAGCTCGTTATGGAACGGAGGCATTGGCCGCAAGGTGCAACCTGTGCGACCCAAGAAGCGGACGGGGGAGTCCTCTACTGGGACGCCCCGGTTGATGTGGTAGAGGAAGGCAGAAAGGTCGCCGGTAAGCACGGCATGATGGCCGAGATCGGATTGAAACATCAGGTTGATGCCTGGTATGCAGATATGGACGAAACACGGCTCGCAACCGATTGGAACACCGCCGTCATTACGCCTCACTGCTTGCTGCTTTCCTATCTGGATGTGCTTCAAAAGAACAAAGTTCCCTTTGATGAAGGTGTGCAGCTCGCTGCCGAATGGGTGAAGCAACTTGGCGGGGAATTTCGTGAAGACACTGAGGAAGCGCCGGAAGCTGAGGCTTCAGTGCTTTCCCTGGGGAGAGCCACGGCTCATTGCTTTAAACCCTATCCGGACACAAAAAATTTCTATTACGAGGCCTAAGCCTCACCCAAACAGGAGGATCAACATGCGATACCAGGTATTTAAAACGAAGGAAGGGGGCCAGCCGGTGTTTACGGCACCGTGGTACTGGTTGGCCTCTGCCATTGCTCACTGGTCATCTCTTAACTGGGATGCCTGTCGAATCGTAGACAGCAAGGTGGATGAAACAAGGCTCTGTTGGGCCAAGGCTCTACCGGCTGGGAAAAAAAAGTAATTTGGATGGAGTGATTATGAGGTTAGGTTTTGTGAAAAATACGGGGGTTTCAGCGTTCCTGGTAGCCATGCTGGTGGTGGCCCCTCAGGTATGGGCAGAAACCTTTACTGCGAAGGTTGTGGGGGTGTCTGACGGTGATACGGTCAAGGTCCTGACTGAACAAAGCTGTGACTCCGGGAAAGATTGCCGGAGCGGCAAAATCCAGTACCGGGTAAGGCTGGCGGAAATCGACACCCCAGAGAAGAAACAACCCTACGGCTCAAAGGCGAAACAGGCGTTGTCCGATCTGGTGTTTGGTCGAATGATTAAAGTCGAGCAAATCGACAAAGACCGTTATGGCCGTCTGGTCGCCAACCTTTATGTCGATGGCAAATGGGTCAATGCCGAAATGGTCCGTTCTGGGAGTGCGTGGGTGTACCGGCAGTACGCCAAAACACCGGAGCTGTTCAAGCTGGAGGCCGAAGCCAAAGCCGATAAGCGAGGTCTCTGGGCATTACCGGAATCGGAGAGAACTCCCCCTTGGGAGTGGCGAAGAAAGCACTAACCACACCCCAGAGTATGCAGGTGTAAACAGTAACCAAGAAAACAAACAGGAATAACGATGAACAAAAGTGAACTGATTATGAAAGTGGCCGAAGACGCTGACATTAGCAAAGCAAAGGCCGAAGCTGCGGTAAATGCGCTGATCAACTCAGTGACAGAGGAGCTTAAAGCGGGTGGGACAGTAGCGCTCACTGGGTTTGGTACTTTCCACGTTAAGGAACGCGCAGCGCGAACCGGGCGGAATCCCCAGACTGGAGAGAACATCCAGATCGCGGCGGCCAACATTCCTGGGTTCAAAGCTGGTAAGGGGTTGAAAGACTCCGTGAACTAGATCTTAATCATGTGACACATGAATAAGGTTTACATAAGGCTCCTTCGTGGGAGCCTTATTCATATCAGACATGAATAAGGGGAAGGGATGAGATTGTCGTCAACTCAAAAAGACGTTTTGTTCATTCTATACGCAATTGAGGCCGGTGGAAAAGCCGAGCCTGTACCAGGTGTAAAAATACTGGAGATGATCAATTCAGCTCGCCAGAGCGGTATTCATGGAACGAACTTCCGAACGTCATGCCACACGCTGGTGGAGAACGGCCTGTTGAACAAGTACCGGAATGCTTCTCTAAAGCTGGCCTTTAGGCTGACCGACGATGGCAGGGAACGTGCAGGAGAGATATACCGAAAACGGCTGGAAGAAGAGCAAGAGAAGTAATACGCCCCATAACGGGGCGTATCGAGTTAAACGGCAAAGCCGTAGTGGGTGCCGTCCGGAAGTTCAACATCGAGGCGTAGCTTGCCACCGGAGGCCTCAACGTACCGCTTAATGGACGACAGCTTGAGATCTCGTCCAGGTTTTTCCATCTCGGAGACTGTCGGCTGTCTCACACCCAGAGATGCAGCAATTTCCCCCTGGGTAAGGTTCATGCGATCACGAAGCTCTGCCAAGTGGATGTTCAGTAACATCTCAGTGGCCGCTTTCTGTGCTTTGGCAACAACCTCAGGCTTTTCTGTTGCCAGCATTTGGTCAAGAGTTCTTGCCATAACGTCACTCCTTCTTCAATTTATCCAAGTGCGCCGCAAACTCACGGTCTGCAATTGGGATCATTACTTCATAAAACCTTTTCTCGTCCCCGGTCTTGTTACCGGCGCAGAGAAGAATCCCCTTACGCTTTGGATCGAACGCAAAGAACGCTCTGATAGGATCTCCTTTGCTTTGGACCCGAAGCTCTTTCATGTTGCTGTAGGATGAACCGTTAACAGTATCCGCGTATGGCCTCGACAGCATGGGGCCTCTATCTCGCAGCACCATCATCGAAGCCAGCACGTTTGCTCTATCGGTATCATCCAGAGCATCGAACCACTCATCAAAGGTGTCGGTTGTCTCGATGACCCACATGATTTCTCCTTACTTAATATAGGTGCAATCCTATATAGATTCAAACCTATAATCAAGAAAAATCGGCGGCGATGGGGGCCGAAATGTCAGTAAGTAGTCATGTGACTAAAATAGGGGGTAGAATAAGCCTCGATATAGTCATGTGACTAAAAGGTGTCCTGAATGAACAACCTACCCCTACTGCTCGATGCAAGAGAAGCCATTGACTACTACCACCAGCATCCAGGCATGACTGATGCAGAAAAGGCCTATGTGGTCGCGTTCCTAAGCGGAGAGGGGCGTTCAAACAGTCAGATCAGAGAGGATCTGGGTATTGAGAAGGTCTATACGGTTACACACCTGAAACGCGCCGGTACGCTATCGGAGGAAGAGCTAACACTCTGGCTCAGAAATCCACGCAAGATCACCCTGGGGCATGTGAGGGCCGTGGCTAAGTTACCTTTCAGCAAGAGAGAAAAGCTCCTGAGGGATCTCCTGCATACCAGGACACCGGTTCATAAATTTGAGGCGATAGCGAAGGGCAAAGAAGTGGACAGGGATGCAGACATTAAGCGCCTGGAGACCCTGATGAGCGATGCTACGGGTAGGCCTATCAAAGTTCGCTATAACCCCGCGAAGCGCTCCGGGGAACTGACGCTGGGATTCTTCACGCTCGATGACCTGGATGACGTGTGCAAGGCTTTGGGGTTTGATCCAAGCGAGCAGATGTAAACCAGAAAACTTTCACATGTGAAAGTCTTGCAAGGTGTCTTTTTATTGTTTACAGTATCATAAAATGAATCTGTAAAGGTGCGCGATGAATGTGCTTCCAACGAAAAGCTGGCCTTGGGCGTTATAACTCAACCAGACCTGAGTGGCTGGCGGCGTACCGAAACGCAAGATGTATGAGAAGCTCAGGTAAAGAACCTGATGCTTCTCTTTCCGGGATAGCTTGGAAGGCGCAACTCATTGTTGCCCATGAAAGAGGCAGAATTGACAGCCTGGCTGTCCCTTTGGATGCCAGATTGATAGCAAAGAACCTCATCGACGAGATCCTTGCTGAGGAGAACTGATGGACGAAAAAATTACCTACGAAGAAATGCTTGAACAACTCGACCAGAAAGGCATCCGCGTCACCAACGGGGCGAGACGGCTTTATGTCGCGTTGAACAACGGAGTCAAAGCTGAGGTGCTGGGTAACTGCGGTCCCGCCACAATCAGCTTGGTTGACGGGATGATTGTTGTGGAAGAGCAGACTCTCCACTAAGGGCAGCAGCATGGGCAAAAAAGTACACATCATTTGTGGAAAGTGCGGCAGTGACGAGATGAACTTTGTCATCAATGAACACTGTCCAGACGATCCCCAGAATGTTGCCAGTATGTCCTGCTCAAATTGTTGCGAACTGACAGGCATAGCCGAGTGGTCGGAATTTAATGGACGTGAGCTGAAAGGTGAAGCCGTCGCCCTATCAACACCGGCAAACGTGAATGCTCTTCTAGGATTGCTTCGCCAGGCGATGGACAGCGTTGAGTATCGCCTCTATGGCGGGGACATGTCATTGAGCGGTAATGATGCTGCCGAACTCATAGACCTCCAGGAGCGAGCTGAGAAGGTCTTGTCTGTTCTTCGGAGTGATCAGCATGAGTGATTTATACGAACCGCTTGAGTTTGTGTTCTGCGGCTTTAGGAAAGGGGACGCTGGGCTATTTATCTCGGTAGCCACTTTGCGCGATGGTGTTTTAGGCCGTGAGATGTATTTCTCAAAGGGAAAAAGCAAAAGGCGCTGGGTTGTCGGTGGCATTTACTCAGGGGCCTCGTTTTCGGACAACGGAGCAAAAGGTCTGGATGATGCTCATTACGTTAAAGCATGGGAAGTGCAAGGCGACAAGATAGAGTGGCAAGCAAAAAGCGAGCAAGCCGAAGCCTTGGCGCGAAGCGAGAAACTTGAAGCCGACGATAGGAAGCGCAATGAACTCGAAGAGCTGATGCTACCCATCAGGAAGCAATATGGGGCATTAACAAAGCGACGTGATAGGGCAGGGGCCGCAGCTCTTGAAGAAGCTGTCCTGAGAGCGCTGAGAGCGCCCATCAGGAAGGCTGAGGAGAAATAACCGTGGAGCCAGTCTTAGCTAAAGCATTCGCCGGTTTTAAAGTCGTAGCTGTAAGTGCCCATCAGATTGGCTTTTCGGCTTTTCTTGCCATTGGTGTTTGCTGGCGCTTTAGGGGTCGCAAGTACGCCATAGAACAGGATACCAACAAGTGCCGCTTGCCACGCGAAAACAGCAACCAGAATCCAAAAAGCAGCAGCCAGAACCGGCAGTTTGTGCAGAAGGTTGAGCACCGACTTGGCCCAAATCACTGCCGGGATAGCCAGCACTGCGTAACCCCAGTTGGTGGCCTCAAGCATAGCCAGGCCAAGAATAACAACAGCCATCAGCGCGATATTCAGTACATGTTTCATGGTCATCTCTCCTTTTCAACTTACACTTTTATCCTATCACAGCATTAAAAAATGCAACTGTGAAAGGGCATTTTTCATTCAAAAAGAGGTGACACTTTGAGTGCAATTATCAGCAAGTGCGGCATGTACAGATACCGTCTGGAAAGGGATGTGCAACCCGAAGGCCTTGTGTTCGGTTATTTTGGTGTAAACGGCTCTACGGCCACGGCCACCGAGGACGATCACACGGTCAGAAAGTGGATAGGGTTTACCAAGGTCAACGGAGGGAGGCGATTCATAGTCGGTAATGCTTTTGCTTTTCGGGCGACCGACGTTCGAGAGCTGGCTACGGCGGTTGATCCTGTCGGGCCTGAAAATGAAATCCACTTGGAAAGGATTATTCGGGATGCTGATGTCTTGGTGCCCTGCTGGGGGAGCCGAACTAAGCTGCCTAAGTCTTTGCATGTTCATTTGGACAGGCTTTTAGAGCAGCTCGTTGCATCTGGGAAGCCGGTATTGGCATTTGGCGTGACTGGTTCGGGGGACCCGAAGCACCCACTAATGCTTGGATATTCGACAAAACTTGTGCCCTGGGGAGGAAAATAATTATGTCGATGCTTGAAGCACGTTACTTCGTGGCAAAGATAAGCGATGCACAGGCCGTGCTCTGCGATGAGGAGCTGGCGACACTGGAAAGGCTGATCCGGAAGGTTGATGATGGCCGCAGAGCAAATGGCAAGAGCTCGCTTACTTGCGTTGTTGTCGAAGAAGATTGGCCGAACTGGCAGCAAACGGTTGACTCTGTACTTTCACTTGCTGACGGGAAAGACAACGATTGGACCAATGCCACACCAGAACAAATCAAGGCCTTTTGGGTCGATGACTCAGTTTGGAAAACTCTGGATGGCCGGGATAAATGGATTGAAGATCTCGACCTGCTGGTGGACGGTTCCCCGGTGGCTTCTGAGTGGGAACCTTTTGGCTTGGAATCAGGGCAGTCTGTCGTCATACGAGGCGGATGGATAGAAGGGAATGCCTTGAGTGATGATGGCGTACCGCTAGTGCAGGCATTCGTCGCTTGGAAACAGGGCCAAGACAACCACTAAAGGAAAATTACTTCGGAAGGGCGGCTATGGCCGCTTTCTTTTTAATATTTACAGCATCACATAATGATACTGTGATGTTGTTAATTTACTTGGGGAGGCGCTTATGCTCACTGCTAAATGTATAGGGTGCGGATGCACCGATGATCACGCTTGTGTTGAAAAGGCACTGTTGCAAAGTT
>NZ_VTZO01000025.1:0-21898 GCF_008369545.1 Pseudocitrobacter sp. 73
CATTGGCCCTCAAACCCCTACATCAAAAATCACTGGTCGCGCTCCTTGTAAAAAGTGGGCATTCCAGCACCACCTATCCTATTCCAAAAACTCTACTTTTTCAAAGATACATTTTAATAAGTAGAACAACAGCAAGAGGAACTCAAATTTATTTACCGTAATTATCATAATTACGGTAATACGGTAATTTTACAGATTTGGATGGAATGGTATAAGATGTCTCGCTGGAACATACTTGCTGAAAAAACGCTTAACAACGATAGTGAAAACATCATGTACAGGTGCGAGAGATAATATGTATAAGAGCCTTGAAGATCTGATGGCGGGTATTTACGAGATGGCAGCGCCAGATGGCATCATCTGTAACGAGGTTTCCAAATTCCTTGCGGCCAACCAGGTCAAGCCGGAAGACATAAGCTCTGGGATCTGGTTTTTCCTGTGGCTGAAATCAGCTCCCAAGGATGCGAAGCCAATCCAAAAAGAAATCCCCGGATTTGGAGTTGTTCTCAACATGCCGACTTATGGCGGAACGCTCAACGAAGCAATCACAGGGTTGATCGAGAACGAGTGCCGTCAAATAGAGCTCGCTGAGGGACATCCGAGCCTTGAGGCTTGGGTTGAATCAGTATTAGCCGGTCGAGATGACGGAGAGGAAAATGAAGCTGCGGCCAATATCGTGGATCTGCTTAATGGGTGTCACGACCTACTGGATACAGCAATAATCAATTACCTTTTTAAGGTGGGAAAAATCAACGAGCAAGAGATTTTGTCGCTCATCTATTATGGAGAGCTATGTGACCACTCTCTTGTCGGTACGCCTTTTTCAACGTTACATATCCCGAGTGAAAATAACGTCCACGAACGTAACATCATCCCCATTAAAAAAGGAGCCAGTTAGGCTCCTTTTTGTTACTCAGGGTTTGCTTTGAGAAACAACTTCATTCCAAGTATGCAGCACCTTCGATAGGTGCTGATGCTTTCTGGTGAAGTCCTTATCATCCAAGAGTGCTTTAAATGGCGCGTTCAGGTCACTGCATGTGACGTTCTTGCCGATCACAGACAGGGTATCCTGGAGTGATCCACCAGCAGCATCAAGCCCCATTCTATCGACGGTCTCACTACTCACCATTGCCTGGACAACATTGGTGAATGCCTTTGAGTTGAGCTGCTCAACGCTCAGGGCTGTATTGCATTTCTGCTCAACCGCTTGCTTGTACTGGATGGTGTACTTTGCAGTGATAGGTGACATGGTGTTCATCGCAAGTATGTATGCGTCTACCTCACTGGTCGGTAATGTCGCGGCATAGACTGACGAGCATGATGCGGCTGCGGCCATTATCAAAGTTATTACCTTCTTATTCTTCATTTCTCTGAAATCCCCCTTTAAAATATGGAGCTACAACTCATTTGTACCAATCATAATACTATTGATTTCCAAAAGTATCTCTCTCTACTGACTCTATGATGGCTCGCCTTCCAAACACTTGGCCGCTGGCGGCGGCTGGGCCAACGCCAGAGCCTGATCCACACTATCATCCGCCTGAAAAAAATCTCATTACCTCTGACGGATAAAGAAACAGATTTCCCCCTTTGGCAAAAAACAGATACCAAACAGAAAAAGCCACAGAAAAAACACCTGCAACACACACTTCAAATCTATTTCTTGCAGAGAAATACTTGTAGTGCTTTTTTTCGTATCTCGGGGCTCTCATTTTGACTAGATTTTTCAATGTCAACCAAAGAAAGATAACCCCAGTAGGAAGGATAACTATCACAACCCCAAAGAAATAAATTGTGTATATAATAAAATCAAACCAGTTATTGATTTCCATAAGCCGTCCCCAATGCTGCGCCAATAGCAGAACCATGTGAGCCGTATTTAATCCCTGGATTCCTCATTAGCTCTCTTTAACTTTAATATTTTCCTTAGATTTAAGTATCCATAGATTCCTGAGAACACTCCATACCCCCCCCAAACACCAACGGACAGATATAAGGCGAATTTGCTTAGAGGCCCATTCACATAATTTAATAAAGCGAACACTGCAATTCCTATAAAGGCTCCAGCTAACGGAAATCCAAGCAGATATACTGCTCTATATTTTAAACCGGTTTTTTTCATCTTATTATTTATCTATATGTTTTGAAATCTTATCTACAATGGATGTAGTATCCATATTCATTATCCTCCCTGCTTTTTCAATCAGAAACTCAGCTTCATTTGTTATGTTCTTTGACTCTTCATTAATAATGTCAATGATAGTTTCTAGTGCGATTCCATACTCACCCACATCAATAAATTCTTGCACTTCTATACTTTCAGATTCAGAAAACGAATCAGACAGCACCATAAGCAAAAGATCTAGCGTGGATTCAATTTCTCTATATTCATTTTTCATTTTGGATTCCTTGGTACGTTTGTTGGAAAACCTGAAACAATATCACCATTAGATTCTTGTATTACACGAACATTAATACCTTCTTTAACTGCCTCTGCAATAGTCCTACCACCGCGCCCAGCCTTTCGAGAAACATTTGGATCGGTAGCTATATCGGAAATGACGTGCATAATTTTTTCATCAGACCAACTTTGAGGAAACTCACTTTTTCCAGGCTTGCCTGTTCCTGCTCGATGCCCTCCACCAGTGGCGTCACCATCAAGAATATGCTTACGTCTCTGGGAACTGGCTAGGTCTACAAAATCATCAGCCGTATTTTTAAAAGCGCGTTCCGCAACATTCCCTAGCGCCTTATAGTTGCCAGGCAGGATAATCCCAGCAGCAAAAAGCCCCCCGGAAATCCACTTTTCTCTTGAGGTCGCACAATCACTGGTGATGGTCTTGAAGGTGTCATAGGCGTCCCAAGCGCTCAAGGCAAAGTCTATGGCAACATAAGCCCCCAGAAGAAGCGGCACAAACTCCCCTGTTGGATCTGCATTGCCTATCGGGTTGCTCAGCGCATAGGCATAGGTGTTAATCCCACCAGCCAGCCCAATCGGGTCACTGGTGATGTAACGCCCGGTATTCGGGTCGTAGTAACGCCGCCAGTTGTAGTGGAGCCCGGTCTCCGCGTCGTAATACTGTCCTGGGAACCGCAAATTGAAGGTCGGCCCCTGAGTGGTGATGCTGGCCTTACCGAACGGGCTGTAGCTCGCCTTCCAAACCACTTGGCCGCTGGCGTCGGTTAGCGCCTTCGGGGTGCCCAGATGATCGACGTGGACTTGATAGGTCTGTCCTGACTGAGCAAAGCTCAAGGGGGTGCCATCGAGCCAGATATACTCCGCCAGCACGTCTCCAGTGGCTGCGTCCAGCTCCTCGATGAGGTTTCCTGCCAAGCCGTAAATCAGTAGGCGGGTCTGGCCGTTTAGGGTCTTAGTTACACGCTGATCCAGATGGTTGTAGGTGTAAGCTGCTGTCACTCCAGCGACCGTTGCGGCCACCAGCCGGTTCTGGCTGTCATAGGTGAAGGTATCCGCCCCCTGCTTCGTCAGGTTGCCATTGGCGTCATAGCTTCTGGAGGTTTGCCCAGTCTTCACCAGCCAGTTGTTCATGTAGTTGATGGTGTAGCTTTGGCTCAGGCCATCGGTCGTGATCGAGGTCCTGTTGCCGGTGGCGTCATAGCCATAGCCCAAAACGCCATAGAGCCCCTCAGCAGAGGTGATGCGGCCAACCGCGTCATAACCGAGTGACTGATTGACTGATGAGCTGAGATTGTCGTCTATGGCTGAAATCAACGAGTCTGGCGTGTACCGATAGACCAGCGAATGCACTCTAGTAGCGTCGATGCCGGTGACTCGGTAATTGAGATCCAAAGAGCGACTTTCTGAAATGCCGTTCCATCTGACCATACTGGTGACGGGGCCAAAGGGCGCTCGCTCGATCTGGCTTGCCAGGCTTGTTGTGGTGCCTGCTTGTGTCGTTGCCACCTCGATGACGTCACCGGCTAAATCACGGGTGTAGGAAACCTCACGACCACTGGGATACGTGATCTTCGTGATGAGGCCTGCACCATCGTATTGGTACTGGGTAGTAAGGCTCTGCCCGTGGGTTTCCCAGGTCTCGTAAGCCAACCATCCTTCGGGTGTATAGCCATATCTCCGGACACCGTTGCCATCATCGACTGAGGTCAAGCGGCCCATGCCGTATGGTGAGGTTGCTTCGTCGTACCCGTACAGAATTGGCGATTCGCCAGCGACACCGCTGGATGCCTCGATGATCCGGTTCAGCGCGTCGTAGCTGTAGCTTGTGGTTTGTCCCTTGGCCGTCTTGCGCGTTGCCACGTTACCGGCTTCGTCATAGGTAATGTCGGTGGTGCCGGTGTCCGGGCTCCGGACCTGAGTCACTTCGCCAAAGCCGTTGTAGCTGTAGTAGGTCAGGCGCGAACGAGGGTCGGAGACACGGTAAACATCGCCGGTATCCTTGTAGAGCACCTGCGTGACCTTCCCGAGTGGATCGGTCGTTTGTGTCCGGTGATGGAAGCCGTCGTACTTGTAGGAGTGTGTGTTACCAGAGGGACTGGTCTCCTGTATCAGGTTTGCCACCACATCGTAGGAAAACGATGACTGATTGCTATAGGCGTCGGAGACACTGGAGAGCCAGCCGATTTCGTTGAAGATCCGGCGCTCTATCCAACGGGTCTGGCCCAGCGCATCGAGCAGTCGCTCTTCTACTGGGTTCCCGAGGTCATTGAGCTCAAGCTCGCGCCGGTTGCCCTGTGCATCTGTTTCCGCCACCAGCCGATGTGCAGCGTCGTACTCATAGCTGACGGTTGCACCATTTGGCTTAGTCAGCGAGCTCAGGAGGCCCACAGCATCATAGTTGTAGGCCGTGGTTCCTTCTGGTCCAGTGGAGCTGACAAGTCTTCCTCTGGCGTCATAGGTGAGGGTTTGGGTTACACCGTTGACGCCCTGAATGGTCCCGGCGCGACCGTTCGCGTCGTAGTCACCAAACTGCATCACCTGCCCCAGCGCGTTTGTTGTCCGGATCAGGTTGCCCTGGTCATCGTAGTCAAATGTCGTAACATCGCTGACGTCGGTGCGCGGACCATCAACCGAGGCCAACAGGCTCGGCTTTCCTGTACCAACAGGGGCATAGGTGTAGGTCCATGTCCGGGAAGCGCCCGAGCTGCGATCTGTGACCTTGCGGCTTATCACCCGGAGATGAGTGTCGTAGGTAAGCTCAGTGATCCTGGTTGGTTCCGTGATTTTTGCAGGGAGCGACTTGGAAGGAAGCCAGTCGGTCGTAACCTTGCCCCCATCCTGGTCTATCTGGGTGGTTTCCAATCCCCGGTCGTTATGGGTGAACGTGCGCTTCTGTCCAGCACGATCTGTAATGCTGGAGACGAGGCCTTTGCTGTCGTAGACGTAGGTTTCCTTGCCTCCCACAAAGCCGGTACACGGCGCACCCTCAACAACATCAGGCTTGAGCATCCCGTTGTGACGGCTGTAGGTATATCGCTGAACGTGGCCGAGGGCGTTGGTGACAGAGACGCTTCCGTCAGCGTTGTAGCTTACCTGAGTCTTCTCTGCGCCCCCGGCGTGTTCACTTAGAACTGCCATCCCCTGAGCATCATATCCCCATGTGGCGAAACGGTTGCCGTTCTCGTCCACCAGCCCAGAGAGCAAACCCGGTGCATTCGGGTCATCGTAGAGATAGCTGCGGCTCGTATTGTCCTGGTAGATCACTTCCGCCAGCTTGCCAGCGCTGTTGTACTGGTACTGAATACTGCCACCAGCAGGATCGGTGACACTGACCATGCGGCCATCTTGATGCTGGAACTGGATGTTGCGGCCAAAGCCGTCAGTGATCGAGGATAGCTCTCCGTTCAGATAGGGGGCACCTCAGAAAACGGAAAATAAAGCACGCTAAGGCATAGCTGACCTTGCCAGGCCTGCTTCGCCCTGTAGTGACGCGATCAACGGGCAGGAAACATTCCCCTTTCGTGCATGGCAGGCGCACACGAGTTCAGACAGCACGGTTTCCATGCGCGCCAAGTCGGCCATCTTCTCGCGCACGTCCTTGAGCTTGTGTTCGGCCAGGCTGCTGGCCTCCTCGCAGTGGGTGCCATCGTCGAGCCGCAACAGCTCGGCAATCTCGTCCAGACTGAACCCCAGCCGCTGTGCCGATTTCACGAATTTCACCCGAACCACGTCCGCCTCCCCATAGCGGCGGATGCTGCCGTAAGGCTTGTCCGGTTCCCGCAACAGGCCCTTGCGCTGATAGAAGCGGATTGTCTCCACGTTGACCCCGGCCGCCTTGGCAAAAACGCCAATGGTCAGGTTTTCCAAATTATTGTCCATATCGCTTGACTCCGTACATGAGTACGGAAGTAAGGTTACGCTATCCAATCCAAATTCAAAAGGGCCAACGTATGTCTGAACCACAAAACGGGCGCGGTGCGCTCTTCGCCGGCGGGCTGGCCGCCATTCTTGCATCGACCTGCTGCCTGGGGCCGCTAGTACTGGTCGCCCTGGGCTTCTCCGGTGCTTGGATCGGCAACCTGACGGTGCTGGAACCCTATCGACCGTTGTTCATCGGCGCGGCGCTAGTGGCGCTGTTCTTCGCCTGGAAGCGGATTTACCGGCCCGTGCAGGCATGCAAGCCAGGTGAGGTCTGCGCGATTCCGCAGGTGCGCGCCACCTACAAGCTGATTTTCTGGATCGTGGCCGTGCTGGTCCTGGTCGCGCTTGGATTTCCCTATGTCGTTCCATTTTTCTATTAACCAGGAGTTCATCATGAAGAAACTGTTTGCCTCCCTTGCCCTCGCCGCCGCTGTTGCCCCGGTGTGGGCCGCTACCCAGACCGTCACGCTAGCGGTTCCCGGCATGACTTGCGCCGCCTGCCCGATCACAGTCAAGAAAGCGCTCTCCAAGGTCGAAGGCGTGAGCAAGGTCGATGTGGGCTTCGAGAAGCGCGAGGCCGTCGTCACTTTTGACGACACCAAGGCCAGCGTACAGAAGCTGACCAAGGCCACCGCAGACGCCGGCTATCCGTCCAGCGTCAAGCAGTGAGCCAGCAAGCCAACGACAACAGCGAGAGCCGCTTCATGGGACTGATGACACGCATTGCCGATAAAACCGGCGCGCTCGGCAGCGTCGTTTCCGCGATGGGCTGCGCCGCCTGCTTTCCAGCCCTCGCCAGCTTCGGCGCGGCCATCGGGCTGGGCTTCTTGAGCCAGTACGAGGGACTGTTCATCAGCCGCCTGCTGCCGCTGTTTGCCGCGCTGGCCTTCCTGGCGAACGCGCTGGGTTGGTTCAGTCATCGGCAATGGCTGCGCAGTCTGCTCGGCATGATCGGCCCGGCCATCGTGTTTGCGGCCACGGTCTGGCTGCTCGGCAACTGGTGGACGGCGAACCTGATGTACGTCGGCCTGGCCTTGATGATTGGGGTGTCGATCTGGGACTTCGTGTCGCCGGCGCATCGCCGTTGCGGACCGGACGGCTGCGAACTCCCCGCCAAGCGCTTGTGAAAGACGGCTGACCGTGCGACACGGCGGCCCACACGAATAAGGAACGATGGTATGAGCACTCTCAAAATCACCGGCATGACTTGCGACTCGTGCGCAGTGCATGTCAAGGACGCCCTGGAGAAAGTGCCCGGCGTGCAATCAGCGGATGTCTCCTACGCCAAGGGCAGCGCCAAGCTCGCCATTGAGGTCGGCACGTCACCCGACGCGCTGACGGCCGCTGTAGCTGGACTCGGTTATCGGGCCACGCTGGCCGATGCCCCCTCAGTTTCGACGCCGGGCGGATTGCTCGACAAGATGCGCGATCTGCTGGGCAGAAACGACAAGACGGGTAGCAGCGGCGCATTGCATATCGCCGTCATCGGCAGCGGCGGGGCCGCGATGGCAGCGGCGCTGAAGGCCGTCGAGCAAGGCGCACGTGTCACGCTGATCGAGCGCGGCACCATCGGCGGCACCTGCGTCAATGTCGGTTGTGTGCCGTCCAAGATCATGATCCGCGCCGCCCATATCGCCCATCTGCGCCGGGAAAGCCCGTTCGATGGCGGCATCGCCGCTACCACGCCGACCATCCAGCGCACGGCGCTGCTGGCCCAGCAGCAGGCCCGCGTCGATGAACTGCGCCACGCCAAGTACGAAGGCATCTTGGAGGGCAATCCGGCGATCACTGTGCTGCACGGCTCCGCCCGCTTTAAGGACAATCGCAACCTGATCGTGCAACTCAACGACGGCGGCGAGCGCGTGGTGGCATTCGACCGCTGCCTGATCGCCACCGGCGCGAGCCCGGCCGTGCCGCCGATTCCCGGCCTGAAAGACACTCCGTACTGGACTTCCACTGAAGCGCTGGTCAGCGAGACGATTCCTAAGCGCCTGGCCGTGATTGGCTCATCAGTGGTGGCGCTGGAGCTGGCGCAGGCGTTCGCCCGACTCGGAGCGAAGGTGACGATCCTGGCTCGCAGCACGCTGTTCTTCCGCGAAGACCCAGCTATAGGCGAAGCCGTCACGGCCGCATTCCGCATGGAGGGCATCGAGGTGAGGGAACACACCCAGGCCAGCCAGGTCGCGTATATCAATGGTGAAGGGGACGGCGAATTCGTGCTCACCACGGCGCACGGCGAACTGCGCGCCGACAAGCTGCTGGTCGCCACCGGCCGCGCGCCCAACACACGCAAGCTGGCACTGGATGCGACGGGCGTCACGCTCACCCCGCAAGGCGCTATCGTCATCGACCCCGGCATGCGTACAAGCGTGGAACACATCTACGCCGCAGGCGACTGCACCGACCAGCCGCAGTTCGTCTATGTGGCGGCAGCGGCCGGCACTCGCGCCGCGATCAACATGACCGGCGGTGACGCGGCCCTGAACCTGACCGCGATGCCGGCCGTGGTGTTCACCGACCCGCAAGTGGCGACCGTAGGCTACAGCGAGGCGGAAGCGCACCATGACGGCATCAAAACTGATAGTCGCACGCTAACGCTGGACAACGTGCCGCGCGCGCTCGCCAACTTCGACACGCGCGGCTTCATCAAACTGGTGGTTGAAGAAGGCAGCGGACGACTGATCGGCGTGCAGGCAGTGGCCCCGGAAGCGGGCGAACTGATCCAGACGGCCGCACTGGCGATTCGCAACCGGATGACGGTGCAGGAACTGGCCGACCAGTTGTTCCCCTACCTGACGATGGTCGAAGGGTTGAAGCTCGCGGCGCAGACCTTCAACAAGGATGTGAAGCAGCTTTCCTGCTGCGCCGGGTGAGGACAAGGAGGTGTGCGATGAGCGCCTACACGGTATCGCAACTGGCCCATAACGCTGGGGTGAGCGTACATATCGTGCGCGACTACCTGGTGCGCGGCTTGTTACGGCCGGTGGCCTGCACCACGGGCGGCTACGGCGTGTTCGACGATGCGGCCTTGCAACGGCTGTGCTTCGTGCGCGCGGCCTTCGAGGCGGGTATCGGCCTGGATGCCCTGGCGCGGCTGTGCCGTGCGCTCGACGCAGCGGACGGCGCACAAGCCGCAGCGCAGCTTGCCGTGCTGCGCCAGTTGGTCGAGCGGCGGCGCGCGGCGTTGGCCCATCTGGACGCGCAACTGGCCTCCATGCCAGCCGAGCGGGCGCACGAGGAGGCATTGCCGTGAACGCCCCTGACAAACTGCCGCCCGAGACGCGCCAACCCGTTTCCGGCTACCTGTGGGGTGCGCTGGCCGTGTTGACCTGCCCCTGCCATCTGCCGATTCTCGCCGCCGTGCTGGCCGGGACGACCGCCGGTGCCTTCCTTGGCGAGCATTGGGGTGTTGCCGCGCTCGCGCTGACCGGCTTGTTCGTTCTGGCCGTAACGCGGCTGCTGCGCGCCTTCCGGGGCGGATCATGACGAGTTCGCAGCCCGCCGGATGGACGGCGGCCGAGTTGGCGCAGGCGGCGGCGCGCGGACAGCTTGACCTGCATTACCAGCCGCTGGTCGATCTGCGCGATCACCGGATCGCTGGCGCGGAAGCGTTGATGCGCTGGCGGCATCCGAGGCTTGGCCTGTTGCCGCCCGGCCAGTTCCTGCCGCTGGCCGAGTCGTTCGGCCTGATGCCGGAAATAGGCGCGTGGGTGCTGGGCGAGGCCTGTCGCCAGATGCACAAGTGGCAAGGACCGGCATGGCAACCGTTCCGTCTTGCCATCAATGTGTCCGCCAGCCAGGTTGGGCCAACGTTCGACGACGAGGTAAAGCGGGTGCTGGCCGATATGGCCCTGCCCGCCGAGCTTCTGGAGATCGAACTGACCGAATCGGTCGCATTCGGCAATCCAGCCCTGTTCGCCAGTTTCGACGCCTTGCGCGCCATCGGCGTGCGCTTCGCCGCCGACGACTTCGGCACCGGCTATTCCTGCCTGCAACATCTGAAATGCTGCCCCATCACCACATTGAAAATCGACCAATCCTTTGTCGCCAGGCTCCCGGATGATGCCCGTGACCAAACTATCGTGCGGGCGGTGATCCAGCTCGCGCACGGGCTGGGCATGGATGTCATTTTCAGAAGACGACTGCACCAGTTGATTGGGCGTAATGGCTGTTGTGCAGCCAGCTCCTGACAGTTCAATATCAGAAGTGATCTGCACCAATCTCGACTATGCTCAATACTCGTGTGCACCAAAGCGAGGTGAGCATGGCGACGGACACCCCACGGATTCCAGAACAAGGCGTGGCCACTCTGCCTGATGAGGCTTGGGAGCGTGCGCGCCGTCGTGCGGAGATCATCAGTCCGTTGGCGCAGTCGGAGACGGTCGGGCACGAAGCGGCCGATATGGCGGCTCAGGCGCTGGGCTTGTCTCGGCGCCAGGTATACGTTCTGATCCGGCGTGCCCGGCAAGGCAGCGGCCTCGTGACGGATCTGGTGCCCGGCCAGTCCGGTGGAGGTAAAGGTAAGGGGCGCTTGCCGGAACCGGTCGAGCGCGTCATCCACGAGCTACTGCAAAAGCGGTTCCTGACCAAGCAGAAGCGCAGCCTAGCGGCCTTTCACCGCGAAGTCACTCAGGTGTGCAAGGCTCAAAAACTGCGAGTGCCGGCGCGCAATACCGTGGCCTTACGGATCGCTAGCCTTGACCCGCGCAAGGTCATCCGCCGGCGGGAAGGCCAGGATGCCGCTCGTGACCTACAAGGTGTGGGCGGCGAGCCTCCTGCCGTGACCGCGCCGCTGGAGCAGGTGCAGATAGACCATACGGTCATCGACCTGATCGTGGTCGATGACCGCGACCGGCAACCTATTGGCCGCCCGTACCTGACCCTCGCCATCGACGTGTTCACCCGCTGCGTGCTCGGCATGGTCGTCACGCTGGAAGCGCCGTCTGCCGTTTCGGTTGGCCTGTGCCTCGTGCATGTCGCCTGCGACAAGCGCCCTTGGCTGGAAGGACTGAACGTGGAAATGGATTGGCAGATGAGCGGCAAGCCCTTGCTGCTCTACCTAGACAACGCGGCCGAGTTCAAGAGCGAGGCCCTGCGCCGGGGTTGCGAGCAGCATGGCATCCGGCTGGACTATCGCCCGCTGGGACAGCCGCACTATGGCGGCATCGTGGAACGGATCATCGGCACGGCGATGCAGATGATTCACGACGAACTGCCGGGAACGACCTTCTCCAACCCTGACCAGCGCGGCGACTACGATTCCGAAAACAAGGCCGCCCTGACGCTGCGCGAGCTAGAGCGCTGGCTCACATTGGCGGTCGGCACCTACCACGGTTCGGTGCACAACGGCCTGCTCCAACCGCCGGCCGCGCGCTGGGCCGAGGCCGTGGCGCGTGTCGGCGTACCGGCCGTCGTCACACGCGCTACTTCGTTCCTGGTCGATTTTCTGCCGATCCTCCGGCGCACGCTGACCCGCACCGGCTTTGTCATCGACCACATCCACTACTACGCCGATGCGCTCAAGCCGTGGATTGCGCGGCGTGAACGCTGGCCGTCCTTTCTGATCCGGCGCGATCCGCGCGACATCAGCCGTATCTGGGTCCTGGAACCGGAGGGACAGCATTACCTGGAAATTCCCTACCGTACCTTGTCGCATCCGGCTGTCACCCTCTGGGAACAACGGCAGGCGCTGGCGAAACTGCGGCAGCAAGGGCGCGAACAGGTGGATGAGTCGGCGCTGTTCCGCATGATCGGCCAGATGCGTGAGATTGTGACCAGCGCGCAGAAGGCCACACGCAAGGCGCGGCGTGACGCGGATCGCCGCCAGCACCTCAAGACATCAGCTCGGCCGGACAAGCCCGTTCCGCCGGATACGGATATTGCCGACCCGCAGGCAGACAACTTGCCACCCGCCAAACCGTTCGACCAGATTGAGGAGTGGTAGCCGTGGACGAATATCCCATCATCGACCTGTCCCACCTGCTGCCGGCGGCCCAGGGCTTGGCCCGTCTTCCGGCGGACGAGCGCATCCAGCGCCTTCGCGCCGACCGCTGGATCGGCTATCCGCGCGCAGTCGAGGCGCTGAACCGGCTGGAAGCCCTTTATGCGTGGCCAAACAAGCAACGCATGCCCAACCTGCTGCTGGTTGGCCCGACCAACAATGGCAAGTCGATGATCGTCGAGAAGTTCCGCCGCACCCACCCGGCCAGCTCCGACGCCGACCAGGAGCACATCCCGGTGTTGGTCGTGCAGATGCCGTCCGAGCCGTCCGTGATCCGCTTCTACGTCGCGCTGCTCGCCGCGATGGGCGCGCCGCTGCGCCCACGCCCACGGTTGCCGGAAATGGAGCAACTGGCTCTGGCACTGCTGCGCAAGGTCGGCGTGCGCATGCTGGTGATCGACGAGCTGCACAACGTGCTGGCCGGCAACAGCGTCAACCGCCGGGAATTCCTCAACCTGCTGCGCTTCCTCGGCAACGAACTGCGCATCCCGTTGGTTGGGGTAGGCACGCGCGACGCCTACCTAGCCATCCGCTCCGATGACCAGTTGGAAAATCGCTTCGAGCCGATGATGCTGCCGGTATGGGAGGCCAACGACGATTGCTGCTCACTGCTGGCCAGCTTCGCCGCTTCGCTCCCGCTGCGCCGGCCTTCCCCAATTGCCACGCTGGACATGGCTCGCTACCTGCTCACACGCAGCGAGGGCACCATAGGGGAACTGGCGCACTTGCTGATGGCGGCGGCCATCGTCGCCGTGGAGAGCGGCGAGGAAGCGATCAACCATCGCACACTCAGCATGGCCTGTTGAGTTGCATCTAAAATTGACCCACTGGGGGTGCGGACGATTTCTTGGACGGTTTATACGGACATCAATCCGACCGCATGACGATACTCGATGGGACTACGCCCGCCAAGCGACACTTTGATGCGGCGCTCGTTGTACCAGTGGATATAGGCATCGATTCGCGTCATGAGGTCTTTCAGCGTCACGTGCTGCCAATTCCTCGGGTAGATTAGTTCGGTCTTCAATCGTCCGAAAAAGCCCTCGCATGCAGCATTGTCTGGCGAGCAGCCCTTTTTGGACATCGACCGCGTTAATTGGGCATTTTCAGTGCGGCGGATCCACGCAGGCCAGCGATAATGCGAGCCCCTGTCCGAATGGATAACCGGATGCTCACCGGGTCGCAGTGTCCGTACCGCGTGATCCAGCATGGTATTGACCAGGTTCGCATCCGGGCTGGTGCCGATATTCCAGGCCACCACCAGCCCATCGAAGCAATCGACGATCGGCGAGACGTAGACCTTCCCTGCCGGAATGTGTATTTCCGTCAGATCGGTCAACCATTTCGTATTCGGCGCCGACGCGTGAAAGTCGCGATTCAGCAGATTCGGGACCGCTGGTGTCGGGTCGCCAGCATACGCCGAGAAGCGCCGGCGGCGCGGTGTTCTCACGACCAGACGCTCTTGCGCCATCAAGCGACGCACGACCTTCTCGGACACACGCATGCCACCAAGGCGCAAGGCACTATCAATGCGTCGATAGCCATAGCAGCGGTAGTTGTCCTCGAAGATAGTCCGAATGACCTCACGCACCTGCGTGTACTTGTCGGGCCGCGTCTGCCGCAGGCGTTGATAGAAGTATGTGCTGCGCGCCAGCTTCAGGCCGCACAACAGATTGGCTAATGGAAACGTGACTCTGAGGGCATCAACCACCTTCGTTTTTTCTCGGCTTGTCAGTTCGAGGGGGTTGATGCCCATGTCTTTTTTTATCAATTCACTCGCCTTCTCCAGAATTGCATTCTCCATGCGAAGCCGCTGGTTCTGGCTCTCCAGTTCGGCCAGTTCCCTGAGTAGTGCCTCATGCCGCTGCTCGAGCGAGGTGTCACCTTTCTTCTTTGTCATGGGTTTTAGGGGCACTTTGCCAAGTAATCGATGCTGCCAGTTATACAACGTTGGTCGCGATACACCGACAGTGTCGGCCACATCCTTTGCCGAACCTACGCGCAGGTTCAGTGCAATGACGGCTTGCTGCTTCTCGAGGCGAGAGCGGGCGACTGTGGGAGCGCTGCTGCCGACGACCGTCCTAGCGAATTCAGGGCGTAAATCACGGATCCAGGCACGCAAGGCCTCGCGGCTTGGGTAGCCCAGGCTTCGGATTGTGTGACTCAGGCAGTAGCCTTGTTCGATATAGTGATCTACTGCCCGTTGCTTTTGCTCATCGGTGTACTGCCGTTTTATCCGTTGATAGCCTCGGCGAAGATCCTGATTCCGTTCGAATTCTGCCAACCAGGCCTTCAGCGAGTTCTTGGTGGGGTATCCCAGCTGCCGTAGTGTGGCGCTCATCCGGCGCCCAAGCTTCAGGTACAACCTCACGGCTCGAAGGCGATCTTCATACGAATACATGAACTACTCCTAAAGTAGTCCAAGATTTTGTCCGCACCCCAACTTAGGGTAAAGATTTGCGTCGAAATTTGACCCACGTATGACACTGTTTCCCGTCTGGATATGGCGGGAGAAATCAAGGAGTGATAAACGTGGCGATATTGAGCGCAATTCGACGCTGGCATTTTCGCGATGGTGCGTCGATTCGGGAAATAGCCCGACGAAGCGGCCTGTCCAGGAACACCGTTCGCAAGTATTTGCAAAGCAAGGTGGTTGAACCGCAGTACCCAGCGCGAGACAGCGTTGGCAAGTTAAGTCCTTTTGAGCCCAAGTTAAGGCAGTGGCTCTCCACCGAGCACAAAAAGACAAAGAAGCTGCGCAGAAACCTGCGCAGCATGTACCGGGATTTGGTCGCTTTGGGCTTTACCGGGTCTTATGACCGAGTGTGTGCCTTTGCCCGACAGTGGAAAGATTCCGAACAGTTCAAGGCGCAAACCTCGGGCAAGGGTTGTTTCATCCCCTTGCGCTTTGCTTGTGGCGAAGCCTTCCAATTCGATTGGAGTGAGGACTTTGCCCGCATAGCGGGCAAACAGGTCAAACTTCAGATTGCCCAGTTTAAGTTGGCCCACAGCCGGGCCTTTGTGCTTCGGGCTTACTACCAGCAAAAACATGAAATGCTGTTTGATGCCCACTGGCATGCCTTTCAAATCTTCGGTGGCATTCCCAAGCGCGGCATCTACGACAACATGAAGACCGCTGTGGATTCGGTGGGGCGTGGCAAAGAGCGCAGGGTCAATCAGCGGTTCACTGCCATGGTCAGCCACTACCTGTTTGATGCGCAGTTCTGTAATCCAGCATCGGGTTGGGAGAAAGGCCAGATTGAGAAGAACGTGCAGGATTCCCGCCAACGCCTGTGGCAAGGGGCACCAGACTTTCAAAGCCTTGCTGATTTGAATGTGTGGCTTGAGCATCGCTGCAAAGCGCTGTGGTCTGAGCTGCGCCACCCCGAATTGGACCAAACCGTGCAAGAGGCCTTTGCCGATGAACAAGGCGAGTTGATGGCGCTACCCAATGCCTTTGATGCATTCGTGGAGCAAACCAAGCGAGTCACTTCAACCTGCCTTGTTCACCACGAGGGCAATCGCTACAGCGTTCCTGCCAGTTACGCCAACAGGGCCATCAGCCTTCGGATTTATGCAGACAAGCTGGTGATGGCTGCCGAAGGCCAACACATTGCCGAGCATCCAAGATTGTTTGGCAGTGGCCACGCTCGGCGTGGCCACACACAATACGACTGGCACCATTACTTGTCTGTGCTTCAGAAGAAACCTGGGGCGTTGCGCAATGGTGCGCCATTTGCTGAATTGCCACCCGCGTTCAAGAAGCTTCAATCCATCTTGCTGCAACGCCCCGGCGGTGACCGTGACATGGTGGAAATTCTGGCCCTTGTATTGCACCACGATGAAGGTGCGGTACTCAGTGCTGTGGAATTGGCATTGGAGTGTGGCAAGCCATCGAAGGAGCATGTGCTTAATCTGTTGGGACGTTTGACCGAAGAACCTCCACCCAAACCGATTCCAATTCCCAAGGGGTTAAGGCTGACATTGGAACCACAGGCCAACGTGAACCGCTATGACAGTTTAAGGAGAGCCCATGATGCAGCATGAAGGCCATGTGAGAATCCTCAAATCCTTGAAACTCTTTGGCATGGCACACGCCATTGAGGAGTTGGGCAATCAGAATTCACCAGCATTTAATCAAGCCTTGCCCATGCTGGACAGCTTGATTAAAGCTGAAGTGGCAGAGCGTGAAGTACGTTCGGTGAACTATCAATTGCGGGTGGCCAAGTTCCCCGTGTATCGGGACTTGGTGGGCTTTGACTTCAGTCAAAGCCTGGTTAATGAGGCCACGGTCAAACAATTGCACCGGTGCGACTTCATGGAACAAGCCCAGAACGTGGTGCTGATTGGTGGGCCAGGCACAGGCAAGACTCACCTGGCCACAGCCATTGGTACACAAGCAGTGATGCACTTGAACCGACGGGTGCGTTTCTTCTCCACCGTGGATTTGGTCAATGCACTGGAGCAAGAGAAATCATCTGGGCGTCAGGGACAAATCGCAAACCGTCTGTTGTATGCCGATTTGGTGATTCTGGATGAGCTGGGATATTTGCCTTTTAGCCAAACCGGTGGGGCACTGCTGTTTCACCTGCTCTCAAAGCTGTACGAAAAAACCAGCGTGATACTGACCACCAACTTGAGCTTCTCGGAATGGAGCCGAGTGTTTGGCGATGAAAAGATGACAACAGCGTTGTTGGACCGACTAACCCACCACTGCCACATCCTGGAAACCGGCAATGAAAGTTACCGCTTCAAACACAGTTCAACTCAGAATAAGCAGGAGGAAAAACAGACCCGCAAACTGAAAATCGAGACATAATTCTGACAACAAGGGGTGGGTCAAAATTCAATGCAAATCCCGGGTCAAATTTGGGTGCAAATCAACAGATATCGACAACCTCTCGCGCAACCAAGACATCGCGGTCGGACTGCAAGTGATCTTGAAGCCACGGGCCCGTCCCACCCCGACATGGACCTCGATGCCCGAACGGACGTTAGATTTCGAGTTCTAGGCGTTCTGCGATGAAGGTTGGATCCCAGCCGGGATTGAAAGTGTCGACGTGGGTGAATCCGAGCCGCTCGTATAGGCCACGCAGGTTCGGGTGGCAGTCGAGCCGCAGCTTGGCGCACCCCTGCGTTCGCGCGGCATGGCGGCAAGCCTCGATCAGCGCGGAGCTGACACCCCGGCCCGCATGTGTCCGTCGCACCGCGAGCTTGTGCAGATATGCGGCCTCCCCCTTGAGGGCGTCGGGCCAGAACTCGGGATCCTCGGCCGACAAGGTGCAACAGCCGACGATGCCGTCGCTGCAACTCGCGACTAGGAGCTCGGATCTCAGGACGAAGGTCTCCGCGAATGTCCGGTCGATCCGCGCGACGTCCCAGGCGGGCGTTCCCTTGGCGGACATCCACGCCGCAGCGTCGTGCATCAGCCGCACAACCTCGTCGATATCACCCGAGCAGGCGACCCGAACGTTCGGAGGCTCCTCGCTGTCCATTCGCTCCCCTGGCGCGGTATGAACCGCCGCCTCATAGTGCAGTTTGATCCTGACGAGCCCAGCATGTCTGCGCCCACCTTCGCGGAACCTGACCAGGGTCCGCTAGCGGGCGGCCGGAAGGTGAATGCTAGGCATGATCTAACCCTCGGTCTCTGGCGTCGCGACTGCGAAATTTCGCGAGGGTTTCCGAGAAGGTGATTGCGCTTCGCAGATCTCCAGGCGCGTGGGTGCGGACGTAGTCAGCGCCATTGCCGATCGCGTGAAGTTCCGCCGCAAGGCTCGCTGGACCCAGATCCTTTACAGGAAGGCCAACGGTGGCGCCCAAGAAGGATTTCCGCGACACCGAGACCAATAGCGGAAGCCCCAACGCCGACTTCAGCTTTTGAAGGTTCGACAGCACGTGCAGCGATGTTTCCGGTGCGGGGCTCAAGAAAAATCCCATCCCCGGATCGAGGATGAGCCGGTCGGCAGCGACCCCGCTCCGTCGCAAGGCGGAAACCCGCGCCTCGAAGAACCGCACAATCTCGTCGAGCGCGTCTTCGGGTCGAAGGTGACCGGTGCGGGTGGCGATGCCATCCCGCTGCGCTGAGTGCATAACCACCAGCCTGCAGTCCGCCTCAGCAATATCGGGATAGAGCGCAGGGTCAGGAAATCCTTGGATATCGTTCAGGTAGCCCACGCCGCGCTTGAGCGCATAGCGCTGGGTTTCCGGTTGGAAGCTGTCGATTGAAACACGGTGCATCTGATCGGACAGGGCGTCTAAGAGCGGCGCAATACGTCTGATCTCATCGGCCGGCGATACAGGCCTCGCGTCCGGATGGCTGGCGGCCGGTCCGACATCCACGACGTCTGATCCGACTCGCAGCATTTCGATCGCCGCGGTGACAGCGCCGGCGGGGTCTAGCCGCCGGCTCTCATCGAAGAAGGAGTCCTCGGTGAGATTCAGAATGCCGAACACCGTCACCATGGCGTCGGCCTCCGCAGCGACTTCCACGATGGGGATCGGGCGAGCAAAAAGGCAGCAATTATGAGCCCCATACCTACAAAGCCCCACGCATCAAGCTTTTGCCCATGAAGCAACCAGGCAATGGCTGTAATTATGACGACGCCGAGTCCCGACCAGACTGCATAAGCAACACCGACAGGGATGGATTTCAGAACCAGAGAAAGAAAATAAAATGCGATGCCATAACCGATTATGACAACGGCGGAAGGGGCAAGCTTAGTAAAGCCCTCGCTAGATTTTAATGCGGATGTTGCGATTACTTCGCCAACTATTGCGATAACAAGAAAAAGCCAGCCTTTCATGATATATCTCCCAATTTGTGTAGGGCTTATTATGCACGCTTAAAAATAATAAAAGCAGACTTGACCTGATAGTTTGGCTGTGAGCAATTATGTGCTTAGTGCATCTAACGCTTGAGTTAAGCCGCGCCGCGAAGCGGCGTCGGCTTGAACGAATTGTTAGACATTATTTGCCGACTACCTTGGTGATCTCGCCTTTCACGTAGTGAACAAATTCTTCCAACTGATCTGCGCGGGAGGCCAAGCGATCTTCTTCTTGTCCAAGATAAGCCTGTCTAGCTTCAAGTATGACGGGCTGATACTGGGCCGGCAGGCGCTCCATTGCCCAGTCGGCAGCGACATCCTTCGGCGCGATTTTGCCGGTTACTGCGCTGTACCAAATGCGGGACAACGTAAGCACTACATTTCGCTCATCGCCAGCCCAGTCGGGCGGCGAGTTCCATAGCGTTAAGGTTTCATTTAGCGCCTCAAATAGATCCTGTTCAGGAACCGGATCAAAGAGTTCCTCCGCCGCTGGACCTACCAAGGCAACGCTATGTTCTCTTGCTTTTGTCAGCAAGATAGCCAGATCAATGTCGATCGTGGCTGGCTCGAAGATACCTGCAAGAATGTCATTGCGCTGCCATTCTCCAAATTGCAGTTCGCGCTTAGCTGGATAACGCCACGGAATGATGTCGTCGTGCACAACAATGGTGACTTCTACAGCGCGGAGAATCTCGCTCTCTCCAGGGGAAGCCGAAGTTTCCAAAAGGTCGTTGATCAAAGCTCGCCGCGTTGTTTCATCAAGCCTTACGGTCACCGTAACCAGCAAATCAATATCACTGTGTGGCTTCAGGCCGCCATCCACTGCGGAGCCGTACAAATGTACGGCCAGCAACGTCGGTTCGAGATGGCGCTCGATGACGCCAACTACCTCTGATAGTTGAGTCGATACTTCGGCGATCACCGCTTCCCTCATGATGTTTAACGTTTGACATGAGGGGCGGCCAAGGACGATAGCCCTTGGACGTCCCCCTCGATGGAAGGGTTAGACAGCACTGCGCGCCTGCTCGAACGCCTGACGTGTTTGAACCATGTATACGGCCGGTCCATCTGGGGTGTTTATGGTTCTTTGCGCCACAAAACCCGCCTTCTCGTAGCACCGGATTGCGCGTAAGTTGTTCGGCGACGGGTCCGTTTGGATCTTGGTTACCTCAGCGTCTTTGAACAGCATCTCAACGAGCGCGCAAACGAGCTTGGTTCCCAAGCCCTTGCCCAGCTGCGATGGATTCGCCAGAGACTGGTCTATTCCGCGTACTCCTGGATCGGTTTCGTCTTCCCACCATCCGTCACCGCTTCCGAGTGCAATGTACGACTGAGCGTACCCAATCGGTTCTTCATCCAGCATTGCGATGTAGGGAGTGACGGACTCTTTCGCCAGGGCGCTTGGTAGGTATTGCTCCAGCACTTCAGCAAGTGTTGGACGTGTTTCTTCTCCGCCCCACCACTCAACGATGTGAGGCCGATTTAGCCAGTCATGGAGCATCGGAAGGTCGTGCTCGGTCATGAGGCGCAGCGTGACGAAGCTAATGGTAGTGGTCATGAGAACGGTCTTTGTGCTGCCTAACGCTAAGTTCAGCGGCAGTTTGTAAGTTGCGCGTTGTGGAATACTTTGCGAAGCAAACCACAAAAGCGCAACTTACAAACTGTCCAGCCACGTAGTGGCGTGCTGCAACGACTTGTTAGAAATTTAGTTGCTTGGTTTTGATGGTTTTTTACTTTCGTTTAACCCTTTAACCGCCTGCTCTAATGTAAGTTTCAAGAGTGATGCGTCTCCAACTTCACTGTGACTTGGAACAACCAGTTTTGCCTTACCATATTTGGACTTTAATAATTTGGCGGACTTTGGCCAAGCTTCTATATTTGCGTCACCCAAATTGCCTAAACCGTACGGTTTAATAAAACAACCACCGAATAATATTTTCCTTTCAGGCAACCAAACCACTACGTTATCTGGAGTGTGTCCCGGGCCTGGATAAAAAACTTCAATTTTATTTTTAACTAGCCAATAGTTAACTCCGCTAAATGAATTTGTGGCTTGAACCTTACCGTCTTTTTTAAGCAGTTCATTTGTTAATTCAGATGCATACGTGGGGATAGATCGAGAATTAAGCCACTCTATTCCGCCCGTGCTGTCGCTATGAAAATGAGAGGAAATGCTGCCTTTTATTTTATAGCCACGCTCCACAAACCAAGTGACTAACTTTTCAGTATCTTTAGCCGTAAATGGAGTGTCAATTAGGTAAGCCTCAGCATTTACAAGAACCACCAAACCATGTTTAGGAACAACGCCCCACCCGTTAACTTCTTCAAACGAAGTATGAACATAAACGCCTTCATCAAGCTTTTCAATTTTTAAATCTGGCAAAGACTCTGCTGCGGTAGCAATGCTGCAAAACAAAAATATAAAGAATACAGATAACTTGCTCATACTTTTCCTTTTCTAACTTTGTTTTAGGGCGACTGCCCTGCTGCGTAACATCGTTGCTGCTCCATAACATCAAACATCGACCCACGGCGTAACGCGCTTGCTGCTTGGATGCCCGAGGCATAGACTGTACAAAAAAACAGTCATAACAAGCCATGAAAACCGCCACTGCGCCGTTACCACCGCTGCGTTCGGTCAAGGTTCTGGACCAGTTGCGTGAGCGCATACGCTACTTGCATTACAGTTTACCAACCGAACAGGCTTATGTCAACTGGGTTCGTGCCTTCATC
>NZ_VTZO01000026.1:0-151613 GCF_008369545.1 Pseudocitrobacter sp. 73
GATGAAGGCACGAACCCAGTGGACATAAGCCTGTTCGGTTCGTAAACTGTAATGCAAGTAGCGTATGCGCTCACGCAACTGGTCCAGAACCTTGACCGAACGCAGCGGTGGTAACGGCGCAGTGGCGGTTTTCATGGCTTGTTATGACTGTTTTTTTGTACAGTCTATGCCTCGGGCATCCAAGCAGCAAGCGCGTTACGCCGTGGGTCGATGTTTGATGTTATGGAGCAGCAACGATGTTACGCAGCAGGGCAGTCGCCCTAAAACAAAGTTAACCCAGGATGAGAACCTTGAAAGTATCATTGATGGCTGCGAAAGCGAAAAACGGCGTGATTGGTTGCGGTCCAGACATACCCTGGTCCGCGAAAGGGGAGCAGCTACTTTTTAAAGCATTGACCTACAATCAGTGGCTTCTGGTGGGTCGCAAGACGTTTGAATCTATGGGCGCACTCCCCAATAGGAAATACGCGGTCGTTACCCGCTCAGGTTGGACATCAAATGATGACAATGTAGTTGTATTTCAGTCAATCGAAGAGGCCATGGACAGGCTAGCTGAATTCACCGGTCACGTTATAGTGTCTGGTGGCGGAGAAATTTACCGAGAAACATTACCCATGGCCTCTACGCTCCACTTATCGACGATCGACATCGAGCCAGAGGGGGATGTTTTCTTCCCGAGTATTCCAAATACCTTCGAAGTTGTTTTTGAGCAACACTTTACTTCAAACATTAACTATTGCTATCAAATTTGGAAAAAGGGTTAACAAAGCTATGCAATCGACGGCAAAAAGCTTCGTTCGCTTCGCGCACTACGCCTTTTCCGCGATTGATAGCGACGTTATGTGAATATTGAAATGAGCATTCCAAAGAAAGGAAGTAGAAAAATTATCGTGGGCGAAAATGAGTTTTTGTGGCTCATTAGGTCAAAACTCACATATTCGCAGGACTGTTTAGGTACAGAAATGACTGCGGTCGTTGAACCGGATGCCGGTCCTCACTGATGAAGAAGTGAACACCGTACGGGAATCGTGCCGGCAGCTTGGAGCTATCGGCCGGAACCTCAACCAGGTGGCCAGGGCCTTGAACATCGAGTTCAGGGAAAGTGACAAGCTCAAGCAAGAGGCCATCGAAAAACTGGCCGAACGGATCGACCAGCATTTGGACCATGTGTCTGAGCTGTTCGATAAGACCTGGAGCCGGTGGCACGATTGTCATTTTCAGAAGACGACTGCACCAGTTGATTGGGCGTAATGGCTGTTGTGCAGCCAGCTCCTGACAGTTCAATATCAGAAGTGATCTGCACCAATCTCGACTATGCTCAATACTCGTGTGGGCTCTGTTGCAAAAATCGTGAAGCTTGAGCATGCTTGGCGGAGATTGGACGGACGGAACGATGACGGATTTCAAGTGGCGCCATTTCCAGGGTGATGTGATCCTGTGGGCGGTGCGCTGGTATTGTCGCTATCCGATCAGCTATCGCGACCTTGAGGAAATGCTGGCGGAACGCGGCATTTCGGTCGACCATACGACGATCTATCGCTGGGTCCAGTGCTACGCCCCGGAGATGGAGAAGCGGCTGCGCTGGTTCTGGCGGCGTGGCTTTGATCCGAGCTGGCGCCTGGATGAAACCTACGTCAAGGTGCGGGGCAAGTGGACCTACCTGTACCGGGCAGTCGACAAGCGGGGCGACACGATCGATTTCTACCTGTCGCCGACCCGCAGCGCCAAGGCAGCGAAGCGGTTCCTGGGCAAGGCCCTGCGAGGCCTGAAGCACTGGGAAAAGCCTGCCACGCTCAATACCGACAAAGCGCCGAGCTATGGTGCAGCGATCACCGAATTGAAGCGCGAAGGAAAGCTGGACCGGGAGACGGCCCACCGGCAGGTGAAGTATCTCAATAACGTGATCGAGGCCGATCACGGAAAGCTCAAGATACTGATCAAGCCGGTGCGCGGTTTCAAATCGATCCCCACGGCCTATGCCACGATCAAGGGATTCGAAGTCATGCGAGCCCTGCGCAAAGGACAGGCTCGCCCCTGGTGCCTGCAGCCCGGCATCAGGGGCGAGGTGCGCCTTGTGGAGAGAGCTTTTGGCATTGGGCCCTCGGCGCTGACGGAGGCCATGGGCATGCTCAACCACCATTTCGCAGCAGCCGCCTGATCGGCGCAGAGCGACAGCCTACCTCTGACTGCCGCCAATCTTTGCACCAGAGCCTCCGTCGCCATGCTCACCTCGCTTTGGTGCACACGAGTATTGAGCATAGTCGAGATTGGTGCAGATCACTTCTGATATTGAACTGTCAGGAGCTGGCTGCACAACAGCCATTACGCCCAATCAACTGGTGCAGTCGTCTTCTGAAAATGACACTGTTTGTATATAATCATGAAAAAATGGTGAGTAGAGTTTCAGGGTAACAGGGGATGCTTATGTCGGTTTTCCACAACTGGCTACTTGAGATCGCATGTGAGAATTACTTCGTCTACATCAAACGCCTTTCCGCCAACGATACCGGCGCAACAGGTGGTCACCAGGTAGGGCTTTATATCCCTTCAGGTATCGTTGAAAAACTCTTTCCGTCTATCAACCATACCCGTGAACTGAACCCTTCGGTTTTTCTCACCGCACATGTGTCATCGCATGATTGCCCTGACAGCGAAGCCAGGGCAATTTATTATAACAGCCGTCATTTTGGTAAAACCCGGAATGAAAAAAGGATTACCCGCTGGGGTAGAGGCAGCCCACTTCAGGATCCTGAAAATACAGGGGCTCTGACGCTCCTGGCTTTCAAGCTTGATGAGCAAGGGGGGGACTGTAAGGAAGTAAATATTTGGGTATGCGCCAGCACTGATGAAGAGGACGTCATTGAGACCGCTATTGGTGAAGTTATACCCGGAGCGCTTATATCCGGCCCCGCAGGACAGATTCTAGGCGGACTATCTCTACAGCAAGCGCCAGTAAATCATAAATATATTCTACCTGAAGACTGGCACCTGCGCTTTCCGTCGGGAAGTGAAATTATTCAGTATGCAGCCAGCCATTATGTGAAAAATTCCCTTGATCCGGATGAGCAACTTCTTGACCGCCGGCGCGTGGAGTACGACATATTTCTATTGGTTGAGGAACTGCATGTTCTGGATATCATCCGGAAAGGATTTGGCTCTGTGGATGAATTTATTGCGCTGGCCAATTCTGTCAGCAATCGCCGTAAATCCAGAGCCGGGAAGTCGCTGGAACTGCACCTGGAGCATCTATTCATTGAGCACGGCCTGCGACACTTTGCGACGCAGGCCATCACAGAAGGTAATAAAAAACCCGATTTCCTTTTCCCTTCCGCAGGGGCTTACCACGATACTGAGTTTCCCGTAGAAAATCTGTCAGGTTAATTTTATTATCTGTCCAGTGCTCGCTAAAATCTCGGCAAAATTTTTGTCCTACCGAGGTAACGGCACGAGTGACAATCAACCCTGGAACTTCAAGTTCTGCCGCCGGGGCTGGTGCAAGATGTAAAAGCAGAACTGTTGCCAATACAGGAACGGTTTTCATGATAGTCACCGTAGGTATTTGTTCGCCCAAAACACGGCCTGAGTTCGGTTCTTCACCGAGAGCTTTTTAAAGAGATTGTAGATATGCGTTTTGACCGTGTTCTCGCTGATGAACAGCAGATGAGCAATTTCGATGTTGGAGGCACCTTGTCGAAGTTTGCTCAGGATCTGTTTTTCGCGATGTGTCAGGTCAACGGTTTCATTCCACTGCGGATGGGACAAATTTAGCTGCTGTGTCAGATAGTCATTAATCGACTTCGGAAAGAATTTCTCACCCCGGGATACGGTTCTGATACCTTCTATTAAATTTTCTTCGCCGGTTTCTGTATGAAATATACCGCTAATCATCGGCCATTCGACAATATCGCGGTGATGATAATGTGGCGGAATATTGAAAAGTAGTGTTTTAAACTTTTTCTGACAGTGTTGCAGGTCCTGGCACCACTGTCGTGAAGTCTGTTCTTCAAGAGACATCATATCGAATAAAAGCAGGTCGCCATCTTCAATTGTTGAACTGTCGATGACATCACAATGTTTAAGTGTCACTTCATTATAGAACCGCTTCTTAAGTGCCTGTAACAAAAGCGTTGATTGCAATGACGGCTTGGTTATCAGAAACAAAAATCGGGGCTCAGACGGATTCTTATTCGTTCTCATGGTTCGCTCCAGAGAGATATATGCCATTTTTATATAGTTGAAATATAAGGTTAAACAGCAACAACACGCACGCTCAGGCGACCGCAGGAATCGCGGCAATGCCAATGGACTACGAAATATGAATTAATCTAAAATTTAGGTAGGCAAAATTAATTAAACAAGTTTTTATAATGTAACAAAATGTAAATTTGAGTTATGTTTATTTTTTTGATTTTTGTTTCGTATGATGAATGTCAAATATTAAAAGCGACATTAATACGTATCACCTTGATATTAAAGTCTTTTAAAAAAATAATAAAAAAGCATTAGTTACATGGCCTGCGCAGATAAGATAGATTGCAATTTAATTCTGTTAACGTTTTTCATTGTATTATAAATAATATTTCAAGGGGATTTAACGAGTGGTAATAATAACTTAGGATAATTCTTATTGAGATAATGATGGTGAATGTTTATCGGCGTGTTGCGTTGACTCGGCCCTGTTTCTGACTCTCTGCAGAGAGGTAATTACACGATGCCCGCTCTCATTTTTGCTGCAATGGTTATTGGAACGCTGAGTTTTGAGTCAAAAAGAGAGGGCGATCAGGTCACGGTGATACCGATGGTGACGCTGCCCGTAGAGTGCCAGTGTGAAGTCAGTATGGATACCGAACGGCAGGGCACATCGGGAACAAGCCGAAGTCGACAAAAAAGTGTGCTGGTAATACAGGCGCGCAGACCCCAGGCGCTGGCAACGCTAATTTTGACACCTTCACCGGGCGACAATGTGGTGGTGACTGTTCATGTGTCTGATGGCCGCAATATCGATCTCACGCAAACCTGGACCCTTGACCCGCCACAAACCTGAATGCCTCTCTGTCTAAAGTATCTTCCCCCACTGCCGATAGCTTCTCTGTTGGTAATCGCTGTCTGAATTGCTAATAGCGAGTCATTTAACTCTCTGAAAATAAATGACGTATTGATCAACACAACATTTAATTTCATTCGCTGATTGCTGATGCCCCCAAAACTTCTTATGTGCTGCTAGCCTGAGAAGATGCACAGATGACAACCCGTAATCAACAATCAGGGATGAAGCTTTGTTAAGAGGCTTACATGAAAGCATTTTTCGGTAATGCGTTGTTGATACTCTGTTTTACTCCCGCCCTCTGTTTCGATGCGCTGGCGGGATCCGAGCGATTAGGCCAGGGAGGCGTTATTCACTTTCGCGGCCAGATCGTGGAAGGCGGATGCTCGGTGGTTCCCTCGACGCGCAACGTCAACGTTTCTTGCTACCGCGACGGCGATCATCATCAAAATACGATTCCCGTCACGTCGCTTTCTCACGGAGAAACACAACACCTGAAGGAGGCCACGCTGGATCTGCAGTGGCTTAACAAACAGAAAACGCTTGCTGTGATTAGTGTGCAGTATCAATAATGGCAACCCCGCAGAGGGGTTCTATTATTTGTCAGTAAGCTCACCACCTCTATTGTCTAACGGATAACAGATTTGTGGTCGGCAGGAGGTCAGCATGACAGCACGTATTCAGGTGGTGCAGGGAGATATCACCCAACTTGATGTGGATGTTATCGTGAATGCGGCAAACCCATCGTTGATGGGTGGTGGCGGCGTTGATGGTGCCATTCATCGTGCCGCAGGCCCCGCGTTAGCAGAAGCCTGCGCGGTTGTGCGCCAGCAACAAGGGACATGCCCGCCGGGTCATGCGGTGATTACTCATGCGGGTAATCTGAAGGTGAAGGCGGTCATCCACACGGTCGGGCCAGTATGGGAGGGTGGCGATGCGCATGAAGCCTCGCTGCTGGAGCAGGCCTATCGTAACAGCTTGCAACTGGCGCTGGATAACGGCTATCAAAGCGTTGCTTTTCCGGCAATCTCGACCGGCGTGTACGGCTACCCGAAACCCGCCGCCGCAGAAATCGCTTTTCATACGGTTGAGCGTTTTCTGACGTTTCACCGCACGCCGGAGAAAGTCTGGTTTGTCTGTTATGACGAAGAAAACACCCGGCTGTATAAACGTTTATTAAGCCAGCAGGGCGACGACGTCGAGGCATAAAAAAACGCCTGATACCGCAACGTATCAGGCGTTTTTGTTTGGGTGTTAGCCGCGTGAAGGCTGCACTTTTTCAACCTTCTGCTGTGGTTTGCCTGAGAACAGGAAACGCAGTAGCGGAATACGCAGGTGGATCTCGTAAAGCACCAGCGCAACCCCAATCACAAAGACCAGCCCGGTGATAAAGCCCACGATATTGGAGCTAATATTCGGCGTGATCCACGCGCCATAAAACAGCGTCAGCGGATGGTGCACCAGATAGATAAACAGCGAGGCGTTAACGAAGTAGGTCACGCGTGCAGACTGAAAATTCAGCAGACGGTGGCCCAGAGAGAACACCACATTAACCATCCACAGACCCAGCACCATAGTAATCACTGACTCGGTTTCATACATCCACGCATCGCCGGAACCATATTGTTGATTCATACGATAAGCGAGGAAACCCGCGATGGCGGCAATGACACACGGCCAGGAGGTGGTGGTAAACAGCGCTTTTACGCGTGGGTGAATAAATGCCAGCGCCCCCAGCACGAAGAAGGGCACATAGAACAGCGTTTGCATCACCACGAAATTAAACAGACCATCGCTAAGAATTGGCGGGTAAACGATAAACAGCGTGCGTCTGATAGCGGCGTACAGTATGCCCAGCAGCAAGAACCCGAACGTCAGTTTGCCCATGGTGAGGTTATCTAAACATCCTGGCGTTTGGCGGCGCTTAATCACCTTAAATGCCCAGATGCCAAGTGTGGTCAACACCACAAGAACCAATAAAAACCACAGATGCGACACCAGTTCCCAGGCCAGCGTATTATATTTGTCATAGAGCGACAGCGTGTGCCAGCTTTCCGTCTTGCCTTTGACGTGCTGCAGCATCAGAAACTGCGGCAGCGTCAGCAGAGGGATCGCGGTCAACATGGGGATCCCGACGCGCTCTACGCGCACTTTCCACCATTTCTTCAGCGGATAACGCAAAAACAGCATGTAGGAGAAATAGCCGGAGATGACAAAAAACACCTGCATGCGGAAGGCATGAATAAAATCATTAAATAGTGTGAGCCACCATGAGGGTTCAACGCTGTTAACATGCCAGGTGTGGCTGGAGTAAATCAGAGAAATGTGAAAAGGGATACCCAGGAGCATCAGCCATGCGCGGATGGAATCGAGGAAATACTCGCGCTGTGCAGGTACATTATTCATAGAGTTAGCTAAATTCTCAGACTATTCGTCTTATCGCACGCGGCGATAACGTTTACATTCGACGCAACCCTACACGAAGTCCGGGTACCTGTCTCCAGGATAAGCACGCAAAGTGCAAAAAGCAGTTAACGGTTGCTTATTCCCTGAGCCGCTATGCTGAACAATATGGGGATTATGTTGTCGGATTGCTTGAGTTTCCAGTAAAATGGATCGGATCGATTTAAGCACACAAAGGGGGAAGTGCTTAGCTATATGAACAATAAACCACAGATGATGAAAATGCGCTGGATTGGCGCTGCCGTAATGTTGTCCCTGTGTACTTCATCTGCATGGGCGTTTAGCATTGATGACGTTGCAAAGCAGGCGAAATCACTGGCCGGGAAGAGCTATGAAGCGCCGAAAAGCAACCTGCCTTCCGTATTCCGCGAGATGAAATACGCGGACTACCAACAGATTCAGTTCAACCACGATAAGGCCTACTGGAGCAACGTTAAGACCCCATTTAAGCTCGAGTTCTACCACCAGGGTATGTACTTCGACACGCCGGTTACCATTAACGAAGTTACCGCTACGTCCGTACGCAAAATTAAATACAACCCGGACTACTTTAACTTTGGTGATGTACAGCACGATAAAGACACGGTAAAAGACCTGGGCTTTGCCGGTTTTAAAGTGCTTTATCCTATTAACAGCAAAGGCAAAAACGACGAAATCGTTAGCATGCTGGGTGCCAGCTACTTCCGTGTACTGGGCCAGGGGCAGGTGTATGGCTTATCCGCACGTGGTCTTGCTATCGACACTGCTTTACCGTCCGGTGAAGAGTTCCCACGTTTCCGTGAATACTGGATCGAGCGTCCAAAAGCCACCGACAAGCGCCTGACCATCTACGCACTGCTGGATTCTCCTCGCGCTACAGGGGCTTACCGTTTTGTCATCATGCCGGGTCGTGACACGGTTGTAGATGTACAAACCAAAATCTACCTGCGTGACAAAGTCGGTAAACTGGGTGTTGCGCCGCTGACCAGTATGTTCCTGTTTGGGCCGAACCAGCCGTCGCAGGTCACTAACTATCGTCCGGAACTGCATGACTCAAACGGTCTGTCTATTCATGCGGGCAATGGTGAGTGGATCTGGCGTCCGCTGAATAACCCGAAACATCTGGCGGTCAGCAGCTACGCTACTGAGAACCCGCAGGGCTTTGGCTTGCTGCAACGTGGCCGTCAGTTCTCCCGTTTTGAAGATCTCGACGATCGTTATGACCTGCGCCCAAGCGCCTGGATCACCCCGAAAGGTGACTGGGGTAAAGGGACCGTTGAACTGGTTGAAATTCCGACCAACGATGAAACCAACGATAACATCGTCGCTTACTGGACACCGGACCAACTCCCGGAAGCCGGTAAAGAGATGAACTACAAATACAGCATCACCTTTAGCCGTGACGAAGACAAACTGCATGCGCCGGATAGCGCGTATGTTGTGCAGACCCGTCGCTCTACCGGTGATGTGAAACAGTCCAACCTGATTCGTCAACCGGATGGCACGATAGCCTTCGTGGTGGATTTCTCCGGCGCGGACATGAAAAAACTGCCGCAGGATACGCCTGTTACTTCACAAGCCAGCATTGGCGATAACGGTGAAATCGTTGAAAACAGCGTACGTTATAACCCGGTCACCAAAGGCTGGCGCTTGACGTTGCGCGTTAAAGTGAAAGATCCGAAGAAAACCACTGAAATGCGCGCGGCGCTGGTCAACGCTGACCAAACGCTGAGTGAAACCTGGAGCTATCAGCTGCCTGCCAATGAATAAGACAACGAAGTACATTGACGCGCTGTCGCTCACGGAGGCGGAAAAATCGGCGCTGCCCGATTCCAGCCTGCGTGCCGTGCACGAAGCGCTGGATACCGAGCATCAAACGTTTGAACGCGATGACGATACCCCGCTCGCATCCGTGAAAGCGCGTCTTGAGCAAAACTGGCCAGACTCTCTGGCCGGTGACCCGCTCATCAAAGATGACGAAGGTCGCACTCAGCTTCAGGCGATGCCGAAAGCGAAGCGATCTTCCATGTTCCCGGACCCCTGGCGCACCAACCCGATTGGTCGCTTCTGGGATCGCCTGCGTGGTCGTGATGTTACCCCGCGCTATGTCTCTCGTCTGACGAAAGAAGAGCAGGAGCACGAGCAAAAATGGCGTACGACGGGTTCGATCCGCCGTTACATTCTGCTGATCCTGACGCTGGCGCAGACGGTCGTAGCGACCTGGTACATGAAAACCATTCTGCCGTATCAGGGATGGGCATTTATTAACCCTGCCGATATGGTCGGCCAGGACCTGTGGGTCTCTTTCATGCAGCTGCTGCCGTATCTGCTGCAAAGTGGCATCCTGGTGCTGTTTGCTGTGTTGTTCTGTTGGGTCTCAGCCGGTTTCTGGACTGCGCTGATGGGCTTCCTGCAACTGCTGATTGGCCGGGATAAATACAGTATTTCCGCGTCCACGGTGGGCGATGAGGCGCTGAACCCGGAGCATCGCACTGCGCTTATCATGCCTATCTGTAACGAGGACGTCGATCGCGTCTTCGCGGGCCTGCGGGCAACCTGGGAATCGGTGAAAGCCACCGGTCAGCAGAAACACTTCGATGTGTACATTCTGAGCGACAGCTACAACCCGGATATCTGTGTTGCAGAACAGAAAGCGTGGATGGAGCTGATTGCCGAAGTGCAGGGCGAAGGGCAGATCTTCTACCGTCGCCGTCGTCGTCGCGTGAAGCGTAAAAGCGGTAACATCGATGACTTCTGCCGCCGCTGGGGTAGCGAATATAGCTACATGGTGGTGCTGGATGCCGACTCCGTGATGTCCGGCGATTGCCTGACCAACCTCGTGCGCCTGATGGAAGCGAACCCGAACGCCGGGATCATCCAGTCTTCACCGCGCGCGTCCGGTATGGATACGCTGTATGCCCGTTGTCAGCAATTCGCCACGCGCGTCTATGGCCCACTGTTCACCGCCGGCCTTCACTTCTGGCAGTTGGGTGAATCCCACTACTGGGGGCATAACGCCATCATCCGCGTGAAACCGTTTATCGAGCACTGTGCGTTAGCGCCGCTGCCGGGCGACGGTAACTTCGCCGGGTCGATTCTGTCGCACGACTTCGTAGAAGCTGCGTTAATGCGTCGTGCAGGGTGGGGCGTGTGGATTGCCTATGACCTGCCGGGCTCCTATGAAGAACTGCCACCGAACCTGCTCGATGAGCTTAAGCGTGACCGTCGCTGGTGTCAGGGTAACCTGATGAACTTCCGCCTGTTTCTGGTAAAAGGGATGCACCCGGTTCACCGTGCGGTGTTCCTGACCGGCGTAATGTCTTACCTTTCTGCGCCGCTGTGGTTCCTGTTCCTGGCGTTGTCAACGGCGCTTCAGGTGGTGCATGCGCTCACTGAGCCGCAGTACTTCCTGCAACCCCGTCAGCTGTTCCCGGTGTGGCCGCAGTGGCGTCCTGAACTGGCGATCGCGCTGTTTGCTTCAACCATGGTGCTGCTGTTCCTGCCGAAACTGCTCAGTATTATTCTGGTGTGGTGTAAGGGGCCGAAAGAGTACGGCGGCTTTATCCGCGTAACGATTTCTCTGCTGCTGGAAGTGCTGTTCTCCGTGCTGCTGGCGCCGGTGCGTATGCTGTTCCACACCGTATTCGTGGTCAGCGCGTTCCTCGGCTGGGAAGTGGTCTGGAATTCGCCGCAACGTGATGATGACTCTACGCCGTGGGGCGAAGCGTTTATGCGTCACGGCTCTCAGTTGCTGCTGGGGCTGGTGTGGGCTGTTGGAATGGCATGGCTGGATCTGCGTTTCTTGTTCTGGCTGGCGCCGATTGTCTTCTCGCTGATCCTGTCGCCGTTCGTCTCGGTTATTTCGAGCCGTTCAACGATCGGTCTGCGCACCAAGCGCTGGAAACTGTTTCTGATCCCGGAAGAGTACAACACGCCGAAAGTGCTGGCGGATACGGATGCTTACCTGCAACTGAACCGCAACCGCACACTGGATGATGGCTTTATGCACGCGGTGTTTAACCCATCATACAACGCGCTGGCGACGGCTATGGCAACCGCACGTCACCGTGCCAGCCATGTGCTGGAAATTGCGCGCGACCGCCACGTTGAGCAGGCGCTGAACGAAACGCCGGACAAACTCAACCGCGACCGTCGTTTAGTGTTGCTGAGCGACCCGGTGACCATGGCGCGTATGCACTACCGCGTATGGGCTGCGCCTGAGAAATACACATCCTGGGTGGATGAGTATTCGAAACTGGCGATCAACCCGCTGGCGATGAAAGCCAAATAAGCCGTAATAAAAGGAAAATACCGGCGTTAAAGCCGGTATTTTTTTGTCTGACGTTGAGGTGTTGCATGAAAATCGTACTGGTCATCGCCATGACGCTGCTATTGAGCGGATGCGGCAGCATAATCAGCCGCACCATTCCAGGCCAGGGGCACGGAAATCAATACTATCCCGGCGTACAGTGGGACCTGCGGGATTCCGCGTGGCGTTGGCTGACAATTATAGATCTGCCATTTTCGCTGATCTTCGATACGCTCCTGCTGCCTATCGACGCCAGCCACGGCCCTTACGAATAATCAACGCTCATCCCATTCATCTGCCGCCGCCTGGCCCTCTTCGGTATCCAGCGGGGGTTCAAGCTGAAATTCCCCCTCATCCCACTCATGCAGCGTATTTTCTTCCAGCCACTCCTGGCGTAACTCAATTTCGTCATAATCGCCATCAAAGACGCTCTGGGCCGCTTCCCCACTCAGGACTGGCATGCATTCACCTTCTTCGCCGTCGTCGGCAAAGAATTCAGCCTGCCACATGATGTCGCCGTCCTGCAAAACATACTTCTGGATATTCAACTGCTGAACATCCGCATCGCTCTCTTCAACGGAGGGGTTATCGGCGAGGAATTCTTCTCGCGCCGCGTCAATAGCTTCTTCAAGCGTGGCATACATAGTCATCTTATTCTCCCTGCGATTTGACGTGGTCTCAGGCGTTGCCCGCTGAGACGGGCAACATTCCGGGTATATTCAGGGAAAGAATAGCTTAAGATTGGAACGGGCAAGAAAAAATGGCTGAAATTCACCCGACAGTCTTAGCTGGAGCGCGACGGCGCAGGCTAAAGCCGGTATAAACCGCATTGCACAACACCACGGCGGCGGTAATGCAAAACACCGCGCGAAAACCGTAGCTTGCCGACACCGCCGAGCCAATCAACGGCCCGGTCACGTTACCAATATCGCGAAACGACTGGTTATAGCTGAATACCCGCCCGGCAATCTGGTTGCTGGCGTTATACACCAGCAGCGTTTGCACCGCGGGCAGTAACGCTCCATCGGCGGCACCAAGCAGAAAACGCAGGATGCCAAGTTGCAACGGATTTTGTACAAACGACATGGGGATCAACAGCAGCACGGAGAGGATCAGTGCCGTGATAAGGATTTTTTCCGGGCCAATTCTATCGCCCAGTTTGCCCAGCCTTGGCGCGCTCAGCAGCGCGGCGACGCCGGGTACGGAGGCAATCATCCCGCTGATAAAGGCAATGTTGTTGACGTTACCTGCGAGATCGCGAACGTAAAGCGTCAGGATTGGTGCAATGGAGCCGGTAGCGACCTGAATGATCATGGTGGTGACAAACAGGCTGAGCACCAGTTTGGGATTTTTCAGTGAGCTGATCACCTCGCGGGCGTGCAGCATCTCTTTTTTATTTACCGGAGTGAACCGTTCGCGTATCAACAGCAAGGTCAATACAAAGCACAGGAAGAGCACCGTGGCGGTAATAAAGAAGACGGGCCGTAAACCATAGCTATCGGCCAGTAAACCGCCCGCCAGCGGCCCGAGAAGCGCGCCGCTGACGCCACCAGTGGAGAGAGTCCCCAACGCCCAGCCGCTTTTATTTCGCGGCACCTGGGTGGCAATCAGCGCATTGGCATTCGGCACAAAACCGCCCAGCACGCCAAGTAGCGCGCGCAGCACTAAAAACTGCCAGATATTCTGTGCCAAACCCATCAGCAGCATGACGATAGCCATTCCCAGCGCCGAGCGAAGCAGCATGATTTTTCGGCCTTTTCGATCGGCCAGACCGCCCCAGAATGGCGAAGCAATAGCGGAAAACAGGAACGTAATACTGAAGACAATGCCTGACCACAGATTAAGTTCACTGTGACCGGTGACGCCAAGTTGCTCGACGTAGAGGGGGAGAAAAGGCATCACCAGACTGAATGCCGCGCCGGTCAGGAAGCAGCCAAGCCAGGCGATGGTAAGATTACGTTTCCAGTTTATGGGAGCATCAACATCAGAAGCAGGCATAAAATTCCAAAAGTGAGCAGGGGGGAACAGAGAATTCAATAAGCCTGCTAATTATGCGCTTGTGTGATTGTTACTGCAATGCCAGGCATCAGCGCAGCCGTGAAGGCTGCGCTAACGTTCAGTAGCGGGAAGGCATCCCTTTCGGGCGCGTCTTGAAGCGACGGTGTAGCCACATGTACTGCTCCGGGGCCATCATAATGCATTTCTCGACAATCTTGTTCATCCACGCGGCGGTGGTTTCGGCATCATCCAGCGGTGGGGAGAGTTCTGGCTCAAGAATAATCAATTCGTAGCCTTTCCCGTCAGGTTTGCGGCGCGGCACAAAGGGCACAATACTGGCTTTCGACATTCTTGCCAGCATCCATGTGCCTGATGTTGTGGCCGCTTGCTCGACGGCAAACAGCGGCGCAAATACGCTGGCGCGTGGGCCGTAGTCGTGGTCAGGTGCATACCAGACGATTTCGCCGTTTTTCAGCGCGCGGATCATGCCTTTTAAATCTTTCCGGTCAATCATCGATTTATTGGAACGCATCCGTCCCCAGGTTTGCAGTAAATCGATAACCGGATTGTCGTTGGGGCGATAGACGCCAATGCCTGGGTTAAAGAAACCAAACATTCGTGCCCCCATTTCCAGTGTCAGAAAATGAATACCGATCAGCAAAATGCCACGTTTTTGTTCCTGCATGGCGGAGATATGCTCCAGACCGCTGGCGTCCGTCCAGCGATCGATACGACGATCGGGCCAGAACCACGCCATCCCGGTTTCCATCAGGCCCATACCAACCGATTCGAAATTCTTCACAACGTGCTGATGACGCTCAGCTTCACTCATTTGTGGGAAGCATAGCTCGAGATTGCGATAGGCGATTTTTGAACGACGCTTCATAAAACGCATCGCCACACGACCTATGGCATTACCGAGGCGATAAATGATCGGGTAGGGCAATTGTACGATGAGCCACAGCAGGCCAATTCCCAGCCAGGTTAGCCAGTAACGTGGATGCAGCAACGCCGCGGTAAATTTGGGTAACTGGGTCATGTCTTTCCTGTTTTATCGAGCCACTTCCGCTATTGTCGCACTATTTTTCCGTCAGCCAAACCTAACCAGAGTACGAGTGTCGATAATTCGTGCAAATGTTTCATTCGATGTTTTGATGGAGAGACAAATGTAGCGCAAAATGTGTGGATGTAAATTGTCGATGATTGCTATATCATCCGCCCGATTTATAAATTCATTCCCTTTTGCAGGATTAGAGCACCATGCCAGTGTTACATAACCGCATATCGAATGAGACCCTGAAGGCGCAGATGCTCGCTGAAACCGAGCCACGCACGACAATCTCATTCTATAAGTATTTCACCATCGTTAACCCGAAAGCGACCCGTGATGCCCTTTACCTCGCACTTTCCGAACTGAACGTGTTTGGTCGCATTTATCTCGCCCATGAAGGGATCAACGCGCAGATTAGCGTTCCCGCAAGTAATGTCGATGCGCTACGCGAGTTGTTATACCGTTTTGACCCTGCGCTGGACGGGCTGCGCTTTAACATCGCGCTGGATGACGACGGCAAATCATTCTGGGTGCTACGCATGAAAGTGCGCGACCGCATTGTGGCGGACGGTATTGACGATCCCTCATTTGATGCGAACGATGTCGGCGCTTATTTAAAAGCGGCGGAAGTCAACGCCATGCTGGATGACCCGGATGCGGTGTTCATCGATATGCGCAACCACTATGAGTATGAAGTCGGCCATTTCGAACGCGCCATGGAGATCCCGGCAGATACGTTCCGCGATCAGCTACCGAAAGCCGTCGAGATGATGCAGGAACATAAAGACAAGAAGATTGTAATGTACTGCACCGGGGGAATTCGCTGCGAAAAAGCGAGCGCCTGGATGAAACATAACGGGTTTAAGCAGGTGTGGCACATTGAGGGCGGCATTATTGAATATGCCCGCCGCGCGCGTGAGCAGGGGTTACCGGTGCGCTTTATCGGCAAGAACTTTGTGTTTGACGAGCGGATGGGAGAGCGTATTTCTGACGAGGTGATTGCCCACTGCCACCAGTGCGGGACGGCTTGCGATAGCCACACGAATTGTCTTAACGACGGCTGCCATCTGCTCTTCATTCAGTGCCCGACCTGCGCGGAAAAATATGACGGATGCTGTAGCGAAGCCTGCCAGGAAGAGCACAAACTGCCGGAAGAGGAGCAGCGTAAACGCCGCGCCGGACGTGAAAATGGCAACAAGATTTTTAATAAATCGCGTGGTCGGCTGAATACTAAACTGGGTATTCCTGACCCAGAGTGATCAGGCGAAAAAAATCCAGATAAGATCGATCAAGGCCAGCAGCAGACAGAGCGCGACGTAAATCATAAAGTGTTCGCGCAGGTTGTTGACCAGGTAGTTATATAGACGCTGCATTGTTGTTCTCTTTAAAGGCACATTTTCGTATACGCCTGCGTTTTTGTCAGGTGGCGCTGCGCTTACCTGACCTACAAATGGGTTCGAATGTAGGCCTGATAAGCGCAGCGCCATCAGGCAAACCGCACTCATTAATCGTCAAAACGGGAAAGCGAGAAGGGCGCCAGGTTAAAGGTTTCTGGCTGTGACTGCGCGAATCGCGTGGCGATTTCACCCAGCACGGTCGCGAACTTGAACCCATGACCGCTCAATCCGCCAATCAGTAAAGTATTTGGCTGACCGGGTAGCGTATCGATAATGAAATCTTCATCCGCGGTGTTGTCGTAGGTGCAGGCGGCACCGTGCAAACAGCCGCCAATACCGGGCAGAATATTACGCAGGAAGCTGAAAGCCTCAGAGCCATCGGTGGCGACGGTACCGAACGGTTTGCGCCCTTGTGGCGTATTGATAAGCTGACCGCCATTATGCTTGCCGATTTTAAGTTCATTCTCAACCGCCGGGAAACCGTAGAACTGATCGCCATTCGGCAACTCCCCCGTAAACGCCGGGAAGTTATTTTTGCGGCTGTAACGCCCATCGGCCTGGAACCAGGCAAACACTTTGCGAACCGGTTGTATTGGTAATTGCGGGTAGAGTTGTTTAGCCCAGGTACCAGCGCTGAGCAACAGTTTCTTCCCTTCAAAGCGGCCTTCTGACGTTTCTATCGCGACCCCGTCAGCGTGATGTTCAATCGCGGTGACTGGGCTGTTGAAGAGTTGTGCGCAACCTGCTTCCTTTGCCAGCGCGATCAATGTTTTTACCGCCAGCTCGCTTTTCAGCACGCCAGACGCGGGCTCAAAGATGGCCTGATAGTCTTCGGGCACCTGAATTTCAGGCCAGCGGGCCATTACGCCTGCGGCATCCAGTCGTTCTACATCAAGGCCAAATTTTTCCGCACTCTGCGCTACGGTGGCAAGAAAGGTGGAATCCGCGGGCCCAAGATTGACCACGCCGCTACGTTCAAACAAATCTTCACCGCTGGCGGCGGCCAGTTCATCCCACAGCTGCTGCGCGCGCAGCACCAGAGGAACATATTTTTCGCCTTCACCATACGCGTGGCGAATCAGTCGTGTATCGCCGTGGTGGCTGCCTTCGGTATGAGGCGGCATGTGGGCGTCGGTCATCAGGACATTAAGGCCCGCTTTACGGGCGTAGTATCCGGCAGCCGCCCCGACGGAGCCACTGCCGACAATGATCAGGTCATATTGCATAGCGCTTCCTGGAATTGTTTTTTGTTAAGCCACATCAGCATGCAGGATGATGACGTGTATAGCAGGGTAATTAACAAGCCAGCCTGATACAAGCCTGAAAATAAAGAAGGCACCCGAAGGTGCCTGTTTGATAATTATTCGTATCAGCACTAATGCCTGCGATACTCATTCGCCTGGTAATCGCCGGATTCAATTTTGGCGATGCCCGCCTCTAATATAGAAATAAATTGACGAGCGACATCGGTAGTCAACCAAAGCGTTTGACCTATTTCAGCTTCTTTCTTGCTCGATTCATTGGGGTCTTGGTAGTGCAGGCGCAGCATCAGCGCATCGTAGCTATCAACGGTGCTGATGTCCCATCCAACGAGGGGATGGGTCTGGATGACTTCATTATTCTTTTCCATCATAACCCCTTATATCTTTGTTAAAAGGCAACAACTCTCGAGGTTCAATGCAGGTTTTTTTCGAAGCTTTTTCAGTATACCAACAACTTACTTAATATTCGAGATTTTAAATAAAATGCAACACAAATTCCTAAAGTACGCGTTTTGTTGCGCAATAAATCACCATTATGGCTGAGGTTTTATTAATGGAATCAGAATAGGGCCAAAAAGAAGTGGGCGGCGAGAAATAAAAAAGCCGGGGCGACCCGGCAAAGAACACAATGAGGGAGCAAATTAGTCGGTTATACCCGTCATACTTCAAGTTGCAGATGCGTTGGCTGCGTTCGTTCACCCCAGTCACTTACTTGAGTAAGCTCCTGGGGATTCTCTCACTTGCCGCCTTCCTGCAACTCGAATTATTTAGGGTATGAACCAGTCATCCGCGCTTTCCCAGGTCTCCTGGAGAATTTCGCTGATCCGGTCTTTATCTTCTTTAATGCCACCGATAACCGAAAGGTTATTTGCCGATGCGTAGCGTACCGAAACGGTGCCGCCGCTATCTGGAAACTGATCGTTAATTCGTCGGGAGAGTTCACCCGCCAGTGCGTCAAGCGCCCCAGCGGGGAGGGTTGTGGATTTAGCAATAGTCACTTCAATGCGCATGGTTGCCCCCTGTATGTGTACTGTATATTTATACAGTTAAAGCGAAAAACTTACAACAGGGAGCGTGCGATTTATTTTTTTACCGTCCAGCGTACGGTTTCACCGGCGAGGAAGGGGATCAGGGTATCGTCAGAAAGGGCAATACTCTCAACCACCTGGCTCTCTTCTCGTACCAGCTCAACGGTAGACTCATTCACCGGCAGGCCATAGAAGCGCGGGCCATTCAGCGAGGTGAAGGCTTCGAAGTGCTGTAATGCGTTCATCTCTTCAAAGACGGTGGCATAGCTGCCCAGCGCGGTGGGCGCATTAAAGCAGCCCGCGCAGCCGCAGCTGGCTTCTTTGCGATGACGCGCATGCGGCGCGGAGTCAGTCCCGAGGAATGCGCGCTCGAAGCCGCTGGCGACCAGTTCGCGCAGCGCCTGCTGGTGGATATTACGTTTGAGGATCGGCAGGCAGTAAAGATGTGGGCGCACGCCGCCAACCAGCATGTGGTTGCGGTTGAACATCAGATGCTGCGGGGTGATTGTCGCAGCCAGCAGTTCATTACCCTCGCGGACATAATCGGCGGCATCTTTGGTGGTGATGTGTTCAAACACCACTTTCAGCCCCGGCAGTCGCTGGCGCAATGGCTCCATAACCGTTTCGATAAAGCGTGCTTCGCGGTCGAAAATATCGATGTCGGCATGAGTGACTTCACCATGAACCAGCAGCGGCATTCCGAGTTTTTCCATTCTTTCCAGCACCGGCATTATTGCATCGATACTGGTGACGCCGTGGCTGGAGTTGGTTGTCGCATTTGCCGGATACAGCTTAGCTGCCGTAAATACGCCTTCCTGAAAACCGCGTTCCACTTCATTTGGATCGAGGGAGTCGGTGAGATAACAGGTCATCAGCGGAGTAAAATCGTGACCTGCCGGAACGGCATCCAGAATGCGCTGGCGGTAGCTGATTGCCGCTTCCACGGTGGTGATAGGCGGTACCAGATTTGGCATGATGATCGCACGACCATAGAGCTCGCTGGTATAAGGCACGACGGTTTTCAGCATCTCGCCATCACGCAGATGGATATGCCAGTCGTCTGGGCGGCGAATTTTCAAAACTTGCGGTAATGCGGTCATGGGTGTGCTCCGGCCTGGTGGGAAATCAGTCATTAGGGCTGTTTTTTGCCGGGCACTAAGGATAAACGTAAACGTTTTCCTTTGCACTCCTTTCTGTAAAAAAAGACGCCCGGCGAAAATATCCGCCGGGCGTCTTATTTACGATGTTAATCCGTGAACGGGATAATAATTTGTCCTGGTTTTACCTCAATGCCTTTCGCATATTTTTTGGCCAGTGCTTCGCCTTTGCTGGCATCTTCTTTCAGCACGTAAGCCGGTTGCTGATTAAAGTAATTACGCAGCGACTGGTTCAGATAAGGCACCAAAGTTTGCACCACCGATTGCATTTTTTCCGGCGTCACTTTGGCATCGACCACTTCCATCTCTTGCAGGAATATCGCACCTTTCTCTTTGTTGAAGACCGGTAACGCTTTCAGTTTCAGGTCAATGGTCGCTTTCTGGCTGCCAAACAGCGAGTTTAAATCGAGTTTAGCGTCACCGGTGAGGGTGACTTTATTCGGCTCTTCACGGCCTATGGCGCTGGTGAGATTATTCAGCACGATGTGCGCGTCGGCCACGCCGGGCAGGCCTATATCTTTCGAGAAATTATTGTGCTTTTGCAGCGCCTGATTAATTTCCTGTTCACTCACTGTGTATTGCGTCAGTTGATTACAACCCGCCACCAGGCCGCCAACGATCAGTGCGGCAATGACAAAAAATTTCTTCATGAAGTTCCTCAATATGATGCTGTGCTGTAATCCTGTCCGCAGGCAGCTTGCGCTTTCAGTCGTGATTATGACAGCGGAAAATACTGAAAGTGCCATATCTTCTTTCTTAGGATGAGATTTTACTGATGGACTGCGTAATTTGCAGACCATCAATGATGCAGAATAAAAGGGTTAATGGCGGGGTTCAAGCATGCCGGAGGCGGCGCGTTTAGGGCTGAACTGCCACCATAATGCAACAAACGTGATGATGCCGATAAGCCCCAGCATCGCCCACGGCAGTTCCGGCTGGTTCAGCGCTTTCCCGCTGTCGAATAGCCAGCCGCCACCGGTGTAGCCGAGGGCGCCGCCAAAGGCCAGGCCCAGACGGCTAAAGCCCATATAGCTGCCGCGCGCGCGGGCATTTGCCAGATGTGCGCTCAGGGTTTCACGTGCTGGCTCCGCGATAATCGAACCGATATAGAATGTACAAATTAACGTGAATAACTGTTGTAGCGAGGTAGCCAGACCAATCGGCAACATGGAAACCGTCATGATCAGCAAGCCCGCCATCAGACGCTGCTCAAGGCGAAAACGTTTTTCGCTCCATCGTGCGATAGGGTAGAGCAGTGTCAGCGACAGCGCCGCTTCGATGGCGTACATCCATTTCACGGCAGAAGGCGAGCCCGCAATATCATTCACCATGATTGGCAGCATCAGCATCACCTGCACCGCCAGCATGTAGTAACCCGTGAGGGTTAACACGTAGGTGACAAAACGTTTATCACGCAGCACCTGCGCAAGCCCTTCACGTACTGGCGTTCTCACAGTAGAGAGTTTCCATGCCGGAAGGTAGCAGGCGTTGAAAATGGCGCACAGAATGAACAGCACCGCACCCGCGCTACATACGAGTCGGAAGTCATATTGCAGCAGCCAACTGCCCATCAGCGCACCGATGACCGCGCCGGCGCTGTCCTGCATCATCAATAGTGAGAAAAAGCGGCCTCGATGCGCCGGACGCACCAGCTTCACCACCAGTGCGGAACGCGGGGGATCGAACAGCGTGCCGCCAAGCCCGGAAAGCAAACAGGAGAGCCACAGCACCCAAGGCTCGTGCGCGACTGCCATCATGGCAAAACCGCCTGCGCGCATCAGCATGCCGGTCACAATCATCGGTTTGGCGCCGAAACGGTCAGCTATCGCCCCGCCAAAAATACCCAAACCTTGCTGAATTAACTGACGCAGACCGAGCGCAATCCCGACCATTAATGCCGCCCAGCCCATCTGGTCGACAAAACAAATGGAGATCAGCGGAAAGACGACAAAAAAGCCCAGCACAACCAGCATGTTATCGACTAAAAGGAAGTATTTACCCAGGCTCCTTGCCTGCGATACGCGGGACATTTCCCCTCCAGGGGAATAAAAGAGATGAACCTCTCCATTCTGCCGGGTCGCTTCACCTTTTCCCATATTGCCAGCGACAATATTTTTTTATCAAAATGGTGCTTTGATTGAGCTTGTTTATCGAAATCGCGATCGGGGTATGAAAAAAGGTATGTTGCTGTTTTCACAGACCCCCTGTGGACAGGTATAGTGAGTTAACCCGGGTTATTATTCAGGTACAGGAGTAAGAGATGTTTGGCTATCGCAGTAACGTACCGAAAGTGCGTTTGACAACCGATCGTCTGGTTGTGCGTCTGGTCCATGACCGTGATGCATGGCGTCTTGCCGATTATTACGCAGAAAACAGGCAGTTTTTGAAACCCTGGGAGCCCATCCGTGACGATAGCCACTGTTATCCTTCCGGCTGGCAGGCTCGCTTGTCGATGATTAATGAATTCCATAAGCAGGGAAGCGCGTACTATTTTGCGCTGCTCGACCCGGAGGAGAAAGAAATCATTGGCGTCGCCAATTTCTCTAACGTGGTGCGCGGATCGTTCCACGCCTGCTACCTTGGTTATTCGATTGGGCAAAAGTGGCAAGGGCAGGGGCTGATGTTTGAAGCCCTGACCAGCGCTATTCGTTATATGCAACGCACCCAACATATTCACCGCATTATGGCTAACTATATGCCACACAATCAGCGCAGCGGCGACTTACTGGCGCGGCTGGGGTTTGAAAAAGAGGGTTATGCCAAAAACTATTTGCTGATTGACGGCGAATGGCGTGACCACGTCTTAACCGCACTCACTACACAAGAATGGACAGCCGGTCGCTAAGGAGAAGAGATGAAATATGAATTAACCCCGCTGGAAGCGCGCGTGATTGGCTGCCTGCTGGAAAAGCAGGTCACGACACCCGAGCAGTATCCGCTGTCGATTAACGGCGTGGTGACGGCCTGTAACCAGAAAACCAACCGTGAACCGGTGATGACGCTCAGCGAGTCTGACGTACAGGATCTGCTGGATACGCTGGTCAAACGCCACTATCTGCGCACGGTCAGCGGCTTTGGCAATCGCGTGACCAAATATGAACAACGTTTCTGCAATTCTGAGTTCGGCGATTTGAAGCTTTCCAGCGCCGAAGTGGCACTCATCACCACGCTGCTCCTGCGCGGTGCGCAAACGCCGGGTGAGTTACGGGGCCGCGCGCAGCGCATGCATGAATTCAGCGATATGGCGGAAGTGGAAGCCACGCTTGAACGCCTGGCTACGCGCGATGATGGCCCGTTTGTGATGCGTTTGCCGCGCGAGCCAGGCAAGCGCGAGAGCCGCTATATGCACCTTTTCAGCGGTGAAATGGAAGTGCTGGCCCAGGTCGCCGATGATGTCGCCCCGGCGGATGACGATCTCCGCGCGCGCGTTGATGCACTGGAAGGCGAAGTGGCGGAGCTGAAACAGCGCCTGGATTCCCTGCTGGCGCACCTCGGAGAATAACGATGGCAAAATTACGCGTAGGCGTGGTTGGGCTGGGTGGGATCGCGCAGAAGGCGTGGCTTCCGGTCCTCAGCGCCGCCACCGACTGGACGTTGCAGGCGGCCTGGTCACCGGGTAAAGAGAAGGCGCTGAAAGTGTGCGAAACCTACCGCATGCCGTATGCGGACTCATTGGCTTCGCTGGCGGCGCAGTGCGATGCGGTGTTTGTCCACAGCGCAACGGCGTCGCACTATTCGGTGGTCAGCGAACTGCTGAATGCGGGCGTGCACGTCTGCGTCGACAAACCGCTGGCGGAAAAACTGAGTGATGCCGAGCGTCTGGTTGAACTGGCCGCACGCAAAAAGTTAACGCTGATGGTGGGGTTTAATCGCCGTTTTGCGCCGCTGTACCGCGAGCTAAAAAGCAATCTCGCCAATGCGGCGTCGCTGCGAATGGATAAACATCGCACTGACAGCGTCGGCCCGCACGATCTGCACTTCACCCTGCTGGATGATTATCTGCATGTGGTCGACACCGCGCTGTGGCTGGCGGGCGGTAATGCGCCCTTAAGCAGCGGCACGCTGCAAACCACAGACGATGGTGAGATGCTCTACGCTGAGCACCACTTCAGCCATCCTACGCTTAGCGTGACAACCAGCATGCATCGCCGCGCCGGTAGCCAGCGCGAGTGGGTGCAGGCGGTGACGGACGGTGCGTTGTATGACATTACCGATATGCGAGAATGGCGAGAAGATCGGGGCGCAGGCGTGCTGACCCGCCCCATACCTGGCTGGCAGACCACGCTTGAGCAGCGTGGATTTGTCGGCTGTGCGCGCCACTTTATCGAATGCGTGCAAAATCAGACGGTTCCGGAAACCGCCGGCGACCAGGCGCTGATGGCGCAACGTATCGTAGAAGCGCTGTGGCGCGAGGCCGTTGATGAATAACCTGCTGTAACATCTGGCAGTAGCAATTCATCCCGAACCCGGTAGACTAACGCCTCTTCAGGCTCCTGCCTGTAAACCGCAGCCCGGCCATCGCGCCGGGCTGTTGCAGGCATTTTGCTTCCGGTTGTGGAATAACACGTTAATGAATCTATTAAAATCGCTGGCAGCTGTCAGCTCGATGACCATGTTTTCGCGCGTGCTGGGTTTTGCGCGTGATGCCATCGTGGCAAGGGTTTTTGGTGCAGGAATGGCGACAGATGCCTTCTTTGTTGCGTTCAAGCTGCCTAACCTGCTGCGCCGTATTTTTGCCGAAGGCGCGTTTTCTCAGGCTTTTGTGCCGATTCTCGCGGAATATAAAAGCAAGCAGGGTGAAGACGCGACCCGCGTATTTGTTTCCTATGTTTCCGGTTTATTGACGCTGGCGTTAGCGCTGGTGACGGTCATTGGCATGCTGGCGGCACCGTGGGTTATTACGATCACCGCACCGGGTTTTGCCGATACGGCGGATAAATTTAACCTCACCTCGCAGCTGCTGCGCATTACCTTCCCCTATATTTTGCTGATTTCACTCGCCTCGCTGGCGGGGGCCATTCTTAATACCTGGAACCGCTTCTCGGTGCCGGCGTTTGCGCCCACACTGCTTAACGTCAGCATGATTGGTTTCGCGCTGTTTGCCGCACCCTATTTTAACCCTCCAGTGTTGGCGCTGGCGTGGGCGGTGACCGTGGGCGGCGTGCTCCAGCTGGCGTATCAGCTGCCGCATCTGAAGAAAATTGGCATGCTGGTGCTGCCGCGTATCAATTTAAAAGATGCGGGCGCGATGCGCGTGGTGAAGCAAATGGGGCCGGCTATCCTTGGTGTCTCCGTCAGTCAGATTTCCCTGATTATCAACACTATTTTTGCCTCTTTCCTGGTTTCCGGTTCCGTTTCATGGATGTATTACGCGGACCGTCTGATGGAGTTCCCGTCCGGCGTGCTGGGTGTGGCGCTGGGGACGATCCTTCTGCCGTCGCTGTCGAAAAGCTTTGCCAGCGGTAATCATGATGAATATTGCCGTCTGATGGACTGGGGGCTGCGCCTGTGCTTCCTGCTGGCGCTGCCGAGCGCCGTGGCGCTGGGTATTCTGGCGAAACCGCTGACCGTATCCCTGTTCCAGTACGGTAAATTCACCGCGTTTGATGCGGCGATGACGCAGCGTGCGCTGGTGGCCTATTCCGTCGGCCTGATAGGGCTTATCGTCGTGAAAGTACTGGCGCCGGGATTCTACTCGCGTCAGGACATCAAAACGCCGGTGAAAATCGCGATTGTAACGTTGATTATGACGCAGCTAATGAACCTCGCGTTTATCGGCCCACTGAAACACGCGGGTCTGTCGCTGTCGATTGGTCTGGCGGCCTGCCTGAACGCCAGCCTGCTTTACTGGCAGTTGCGTAAGCAGAAAATCTTCACCCCGCAGCCGGGCTGGAGCAAATTCCTGGTGCGTCTGATTGTCGCGGTGCTGGTGATGGCTGCAGCGCTGCTGGGGATGATGCACGTTATGCCAGAGTGGTCGCAGGGGGCCATGCCGGTGCGCCTGTTACGCCTGATGGCGGTGGTTGTGGTGGGGATTTTTGCCTACTTCGCCACGCTTGCGGTGTTGGGTTTCAAAGTGAAAGAGTTTACACGCCGGACGGCGTAATAAGATGCGGCGGCGGGAGCGTGATGTTTCCCGCCGTCCTGATTGCAGTTAGACGGTAAATTTCTTGCCGCTGCGCGGTTGTCCCGCCGTTTGCCCATCCTTGCCATACAATCCCGTCTCCTGAAAAGGCTTCAGCACGTCCAGCGCCTGCTGGTTACGGGCGATTTGGCCTTCCAGCAACCAGCCGTTGTGCTTATTGAGATCACGCAGTTGCTGCGTTTTCTGCGTAATGTTCAGCCAGCGCGAAGTCACGTCATCGTCATTGGCGCAACGCTGCGCTTCCTGCTCCATGCGACGCTGTTGTTCCAGATAATCGAGCGCCGCCAGCAGCGAGCTTTTATCTTCGGTTATGCGCTGCAGCAGGCTTCCGTTCACGCTTCCGGCAGAAAGCTGCTGTTGCTCGGCATCCATCACCTCTTTCAGCGAGTTCAGGATAGCGGTCATTTGATCCAAAATATCGGGCAGACGACTCATGCGGTTAGTTACTCTGTAGATAATTCTGCGTTTCCTGAATCAACGCATCAGCAATTTTACCGGTATCCATTTTTAGCTCACCGTTGCGAATAGCGGTTTTCAACGCTTCCACGCGATCCAGATTGATATCACGGGTATCTGATTGCGTCAGGGTTGTTTGGGCGTCACTCAGTTTGACGCTGGTGCTGTTAATCTCAGCGTTTTTTTCCACACGCGCTTTCGGCGTTTGGGTCTCGTTTGGTTCGCGAGCCTGTACCGCGTTAACAGGATTCAGAGGCGATGTACGTTCAATGCTCATGTGCTTTCCTCATGGAGGCTTATGATGGCGCAGGGATTGCCATTTTCATTTGTTAATACTTTATCGGCAATCGCCGTACTTTCTTTATTAAGATTATAAGTTAATCAGAACATTCCCATCCGCATTCACTTCGCCGCTAACCACCTGGCCTGAGGACATACGCACGCGTGCGTTTTGCGCCACGGCGGCGTTATTCAGCGCCTGACCTTCACTGTTGACGCTAAAACCGTCGCCTTTCGCGATGACCTGGACGCGTTGCCCGGCTTTTACCCGCCAGGCGGCGCGGATCATGGTCAGCTGTAACGCTTGCCCGGCGGCAACATCGCGCAGGCTGACTGCATCCTGTGCCTGATTGATATCCAGCATCGTGCGCGGCGGCAATTGGTCCAGACGGCCACGCTTCAGCGTGACCGACTGTGCATTCAGCATGGTGCCACGCGCAATCGGCCCGGCGGCGACTACATAATTGCCTGTGGCCTGCACCGTTACCTGCAAATAGCGTTTTTCATTGCCACAGCGTGCCACCACGTTCAGGTTCCCCCACAGCCGGGCATTGCCTGGCGTACTGAGCACTGGTTGCTCACAGGAGGGCTGCATCGCGAGCGGGCTACGCAGTTGTACCACAACCTCATCACTTAACCCTTCCAGCCTTTGGCTGAAAAACGACGACAGCTGACTTTGCAGGTCCAGAGCGTGGGCGAACGGGCTGGCGAGCAGTAAACACGCGGCCAGTGAGGTAGTGAGCTTCAGCATCGAACACTCCGTCAGAGAGGGTAGTGTGAGTATTTTACGCATCTGCTACTGACTTCAACGGAATAAATAGCGACGCATATTGTGTTTATTCCGGCGATAACGCGCGCATAAGGCGAATTAAGCTGTCGGCTGGAATTTTGTCATCTGCGGAGGAGCCATGCTCGATAAACTCGACGCCGCGCTGCGTTTTCAACAGGAAGCGCTGAATCTGCGCGCTGAGCGCCAGGAGATTCTGGCCGCCAATATCGCCAACGCCGATACCCCGGGTTATCAGGCGCGCGATATCGATTTTGCCAGTGAAATGAAAAAAGTGATGGAACGAGGACGGGCTGGCACCAACGGCGTGGCGCTGTCGCTCACATCCGTTCGTCACATACCCGCACAAAATCTCTCATCTGCCGCCACCGATTTGCTTTACCGCATTCCCGATCAGCCCGCACTCGACGGAAACACTGTCGATATGGATCGCGAGCGCACGCAGTTCGCCGATAACAGTTTGCAGTATCAGACCGGGCTTACGGTCCTGGGTGGGCAAATCAAGGGGATGATGAGCGTCCTCCAGCAGGGGAATTAATGTATGGCCTTACTGAATATTTTTGATGTGGCGGGCTCAGCGCTCACCGCGCAGTCCAAGCGGCTGAACGTGGCCGCCAGTAACCTGGCAAACGCCGACAGCGTCACCGGCCCGGATGGTCAGCCGTATCGTGCAAAACAAGTTGTTTTTCAGGTGGACGCGCAGCCGGGGGCGGCAACGGGCGGGGTAAAAGTGAGCGATGTGATTGAAAGCCAGGCGCCCGACAAGCTGGTCTTCCAGCCGGGTAATCCGCTGGCGGATGCAAAGGGTTATGTGCGCATGCCAAACGTTGATGTGGTCGGCGAGATGGTCAATACCCTGTCGGCCTCGCGCAGCTACCAGGCCAACGTCGAGGTGATGAACACCGTGAAAAGCATGATGCTCAAGACCCTCACGCTGGGTCAATAACGGAGAAAACAATGTCCATTGCAGTGAACGTCAATAGCACCAGCGCGACCAGCGCTACCAGCAACAGCGGGTCGTTGACCAGCAGCAGCGCGGATGATTTACAGAACAGTTTCCTGACACTGCTGGTGGCGCAGCTAAAAAATCAGGACCCCACCAACCCGATGGATAACAGCCAGCTCACCAGCCAGCTGGCGCAAATCAGCACCGTAAGCGGTATTGAGAAACTCAATACGTCGCTGGGGTCCATTTCCGGGCAAATCGACAGCAGCAAATCATTGCAGGCGTCATCGCTGATTGGTCACGGCGTGATGATCCCCGGCACGACAGTGCTGGCGGGCAAAAACAGCGATGGCGACGGTACAGATACCACACCGTTTGGCGTTGAGCTTGAGCAGGCGGCCGACAAAGTGACCGCCACGATAACCGACAGTAACGGCAATGTCGTCAAAACGCTGGATATCGGCGCACTGACCGCAGGCGTGCACACCTTTACCTGGGACGGCACCGGCACGGACGGCGCGGCGGTAGCGGATGGTGCGTACAACGTCAGCATTACCGCCAGCAGCGGCACCACGCAGCTGGTGGCGCAACCGCTGAAATTTGCGCTGGTGCAGGGGGTAACGCTGAGCGGCAATGGCAACCAGTTGGATCTTGGCACCTACGGCACCACCACGCTCGACGAAGTTCGTCAGATTATCTAATTCAGGAGTGAAACATGGGCTTTTCTCAAGCAGTCAGCGGCATGAATGCCGCGTCCAGTAATCTCGATGTTATCGGCAACAACATTGCTAACTCCGCAACCTACGGCTTTAAATCAGGCACTGCCTCGTTTGCCGATATGTTTGCTGGTTCGAAAGTGGGGCTGGGTGTGAAAGTCGCCGGGATCACCCAGGACTTTACTGACGGGACCACCACCAGTACCGGGCGCGCGCTGGATGTCGCCATCAGCCAGAACGGTTTTTTCCGTCTCACCGACAGCAACGGTTCCGTTTTCTATAGCCGTAACGGCCAGTTTTCCCTCGATGCAAACCGTACACTGGTGAACACTCAGGGCTTGCAGGTGACCGGTTATCCGGCGTCCGGCACGCCGCCGACCATTCAGCAGGGGGCGAATCCGACGGCGATTACCATCCCGAACTCGCTGATGTCGGCAAAAGAGACCACCACCGCGGCGATGCAGGTCAACCTCAACTCGACGGATGCTAAACCGAGCGTTGCAACGTTCGACCCGACCAACGCTGACAGCTACAACAAAAAAGGCACGGTAACCGTATATGACAGTCAGGGTAACGCCCATGACATGAATATCTATTACGTAAAAACCGATGACAACAAATGGGATATCTATACCCAGGACACCAGCGTAAGCGGTGCGGCTGCGAAAAAAGCTGCGCAGATGTCCTTTAGCAGCAATGGCACGTTGAGCGGGATCCGCAATTATGACAATGCGGGTGTCCTCGCAACCGATGCTAACGCCAATCCTGAAGTTCAGATAGCGATTGATCCGCTTAACGGCTCCGCCGCCGGTTCTTTCTCCCTGAGCTTCCTCAACTCCATGCAGCAGAATACCGGTGCCAACAACATCGTCGCCACTTCGCAGAACGGCTATGCGCCGGGTGATCTGGTGAGCTATCAGATTAACGAAGATGGCACCGTGGTTGGGAACTACTCCAACGAGCAAAGCCAGTTACTCGGTCAAATCGTACTGGCGAACTTCGCCAATAACGAAGGCCTGCAATCAGAAGGCGATAACGTCTGGTCTGCCACACAGTCCTCCGGCGTGGCGCTGTTGGGCACCGCGGGCAGCGGTAACTTTGGCAGCCTGACCAACGGCGCGCTGGAAGCGTCTAATGTCGATCTCAGCAAAGAGCTGGTCAATATGATTGTCGCCCAGCGTAACTATCAGTCTAACGCCCAGACCATCAAAACCCAGGATCAGATCCTGAACACGCTGGTTAACCTGCGTTAATCCCGATAAGGCAGCTTTATGGATCACGCAATATATACGGCGATGGGCGCGGCGAGCCAGACAATGGAGCAGCAGGCAGTCACCGCCAGCAACCTGGCTAACAGTTCGACGCCGGGCTTTCGCGCCCAGCTTAACGCCATGCGCGCGGTACCGGTCGAGGGAATGTCAGTGCCGACGCGAACGCTGGTAACGGCCTCCACGCCGGGGGCGGATATGACGCCTGGCCAGCTCGACTACACCTCGCGTCCGCTGGACGTGGCGCTACAACAGGATGGCTGGCTGGCGGTGCAAACCGCGGATGGCGGGGAGGGGTATACCCGTAACGGCAACATTCAGGTAGGGCCAACCGGTCAACTGACCATTCAGGGCAATCCGGTAATGGGCGATGGTGGCCCGCTCACCGTGCCGGAAGGCGCGGAAATCACCATCGCGGCGGACGGCACGATTTCGGCGCTTAACCCTGGCGATCCGCCGAATACGGTCGCGCAGGTGGGACGGCTGAAAATGGTAAAAGCGGATAACTCGGAAATTGTGCGCGGCGATGATGGCGTATTTCGCCTGACCGCAGAAGCGCAAGCCACCCGTGGCCAGGCGTTACAGGCCGATCAGTCTATCCGTTTGCAGTCCGGTGTGCTGGAAGGCAGTAACGTCAAACCCGTGGCGGCGATGGCCGATATGATTGCCAGCGCCCGCCGATTCGAAATGCAGATGAAGGTTATCAGCAGCGTGGATGAAAACACGCAGAAAGCTAACCAGTTGCTGTCAATGAGCTAAGGAAAAACATGATCAGTTCATTATGGATCGCCAAAACCGGCCTCGACGCGCAGCAGACCAATATGGACGTTATCGCCAACAACCTGGCGAACGTCAGTACCAATGGTTTTAAGCGTCAGCGCGCGGTGTTTGAAGATCTTCTTTATCAAACGGTACGTCAGCCAGGGGCGCAGTCTTCGGAACAAACCACGCTGCCGTCTGGTTTGCAGATTGGTACAGGTGTGCGCCCGGTTGCCACCGAACGTCTGCATAGCCAGGGCAACCTGTCGCAGACCGATAACAGCAAAGACGTGGCGATTAAAGGCCAGGGTTTCTTCCAGGTGCTGCTGCCGGATGGTACTTCCGCCTATACCCGCGATGGTTCATTCCAGGTCGATCAGAATGGTCAACTGGTAACGGCGGGCGGTTTTCAGGTGCAACCGGCGATCACCATTCCGGCGAATACCCTGAGTATCACCATTGGCCGCGATGGCATCGTCAGCGCGACCCAGCAGGGGCAGACCAACCCGGTACAGGTGGGGCAGCTTAATCTGACCACCTTTATGAATGACAGCGGGCTGGAGAGCATTGGTGAAAACCTGTATGTCGAAACGCAGGCATCCGGTGCGCCGAATGATTCCACGCCGGGGTTGAACGGCGCGGGGCTGCTTTACCAGGGGTATGTTGAAACGTCCAACGTTAACGTGGCGGAAGAACTGGTCAATATGATTCAGGTACAGCGCGCCTACGAAATCAACAGTAAAGCGGTATCGACCACCGACCAGATGCTGCAGAAACTGACGCAACTGTAACGGCTGTGTCGGATGGCGCTGCGCTTATCCGACCTACAAACGGATAGGCGTAACGCCATCTGGCAAACACCTTACCAATGCTACCTCCAGGCCGGATAAGCGCAGCGCATCCGGCGCAAACCAAAAGATGAGAACCATGCAAATAACCGCAGCGTTTCGCTATCCGCTTTTAACGGCACTGGCGCTCTCCATGACCGGGTGTGCTTTCATTCCCAGCAAGCCACTGGTGGAAGGCGCAACCTCGGCACAGCCGATCCCCGGCCCGGTACCGGTAGCGAACGGCTCAATATTTCAGACGGCGCAGCCGATCAACTACGGTTATCAGCCGCTGTTTGAAGACCGTCGCCCGCGCAATATTGGCGATACGCTCACCATCGTACTGCAGGAAAACGTCAGCGCCAGCAAGAGTTCTTCGGCCAACGCCAGTCGCGATGGCAAAACCAACTTTGGCTTTGACGTCGTACCGCGTTACCTGCAAGGTCTGTTTGGCAACGCGCGCGCGGATGTTGACGCCTCCGGCGGTAATACGTTCAACGGTAAAGGCGGCGCGAATGCCAGCAACACCTTTAGCGGCACATTAACCGTCACTGTCGATCAGGTTCTGGCGAACGGCAACCTTCACGTGGTGGGGGAAAAACAGATTGCCATTAATCAGGGCACCGAATTTATCCGCTTCTCGGGCGTGGTTAACCCGCGCACCATCAGCGGCAGTAATACCGTGCCGTCCACCCAGGTGGCGGATGCGCGTATTGAATATGTGGGCAACGGCTATATCAACGAAGCGCAGAATATGGGCTGGTTGCAGCGTTTCTTCCTGAATTTATCGCCGATGTAATGAGGTGCAATATGTTTAAAACCCTGATTAGCGTGGCGCTGATTCTGGTAAGTACTTTGGCACAGGCCGATCGCATTCGCGATCTTACCAGCGTGCAGGGCGTCAGGGAAAACTCCCTGATTGGCTACGGTCTGGTGGTGGGGCTGGACGGTACGGGCGACCAGACGACGCAGACGCCGTTCACCACGCAGAGCCTGAACAACATGCTGTCGCAACTGGGGATCACCGTTCCGGCAGGCACCAACATGCAGCTTAAAAACGTAGCGGCGGTGATGGTCACCGCCCAGTTCCCGGCGTTTGCGCGTCAGGGGCAAACTATCGATGTGGTGGTCTCCTCGATGGGTAACGCCAAAAGCCTGCGCGGCGGCACGCTGTTGATGACGCCGCTGAAAGGGGTTGATAGCCAGGTGTATGCGCTGGCGCAGGGTAACATTCTGGTGGGCGGCGCAGGCGCGTCGGCGGGCGGCAGTAGCGTGCAGGTCAACCAGCTTAACGGCGGGCGCATTACCGGCGGGGCCACCATTGAACGCGAGTTGCCGACACAATTTGGCGCGGGGAACACCATTAACCTTCAACTGAATCAGGACGATTTCACCATGGCGCAGCAGATTGCCGACACCATTAATCGTCGCAGTGGTTTTGGCAACGCCACCGCGCTGGATGCCCGCACCGTGCAGGTTCGTGCGCCGCAGGGCGGCAGTGGTCAGGTGCGTTTGCTGGCGGATATCCAGAATCTGCAAGTGGGCGGCGTACCGCAGGATGCGAAGGTGATTATTAACTCGCGTACCGGTTCGGTGGTGATGAACCGTGAAGTGACGCTGGATACCTGTGCCGTCGCGCAGGGCAACCTCTCCGTTACTGTGAACCGACAGGCGCAGGTCAGCCAGCCGGATACGCCATTTGGCGGCGGCCAGACGGTGGTGACACCGCAAACGCAGATCGATCTGCGTCAGAGCGGCGGCTCGCTGCAAAGCGTGCGTGAAAGTGCCAATCTGAACAATGTGGTACGCGCCCTGAACGCGCTGGGCGCGACACCGATGGAGCTGATGTCGATTCTGCAATCGATGCAAAGCGCCGGGTGCCTGCGTGCGAAAGTGGAGATCGTCTGATGCTGGGCGACAGCAAATTAACTGCCAGCGCAGCGTGGGATGCGCAATCGCTTAACGAACTCAAGGCGAAAGCCGGGCAGGATCCGCAGGCTCACCTGCGGCCTGTCGCCCGTCAGGTGGAGGGTATGTTCGTGCAGATGATGCTGAAGAGTATGCGCGAGGCGCTGCCGAAGGATGGTCTCTTCAGCAGCGATCAGACCCGGCTCTACACCAGCATGTACGATCAGCAAATTGCCCAGCAGATGACCGCCGGGAAAGGGCTGGGGCTGGCGGAAGAGATGGTGAAGCAGATGCAGACGCAGAAAGAACCGTCCGCTGCGGTGGGCCAGGTACCGATGAAGTTTGATCTGCAAACGGTCACCCGCTTCCAGAACGATGCGCTGACTCAGATGGTGCGCAAAGCGCTGCCGAAAACGTCGAGCGGGAGCGATGCGCCGCTCTCCGGCGACAGCAAAGATTTCCTCGCGAAACTGGCGCTTCCGGCGCAGGTGGCGAGCGAGCAGAGCGGTATTCCGCACCACCTGATTCTGGCGCAGGCCGCGCTGGAGTCGGGATGGGGCCAACGGCAAATTCGCCGTGAAAACGGCGAACCCAGTTATAACCTTTTTGGCGTGAAAGCCTCGGGCAGCTGGAAAGGACCGGTGACGGAAATCACCACCACCGAATATGAAAACGGTGAAGCGAAAAAGGTGAAAGCGAAATTCCGCGTCTACGGTTCGTATCTGGAAGCGCTGTCGGATTATGTGGGTTTGCTGACGCGTAATCCGCGCTATGCCGCGGTCACCAACGCATCAACGGCCGAGCAGGGGGCGCAGGCGTTGCAGAATGCCGGATACGCCACTGATCCCCAGTATGCGCGTAAGTTAACCAATATGATTCAGCAGCTTAAATCCTTAAGCGATAAAGTCAGCAGCGCGTACCGAAATGATATTGAAAATCTCTTCTGATACACCTCAAGTTTGCCAGGCGGCGACCGATAACGATTAAAGGCCACGCGTCTGAACGTATAAAAGGAAGAACATGTCCAGTTTAATCAATAGCGCCATGAGTGGGTTGAGTGCGGCACAGTCGGCACTGAATACCACCAGTAATAATATTGCCAGCTACAACGTCTCGGGCTATACCCGCCAGACCACGGTACTCGCTTCGGCGAACAGTACGTTAGGTGCGGGAGGCTGGGTCGGCAATGGCGTCTACGTTTCTGGCGTTCAGCGCGAATACAACGCATTTATTACTAACCAGCTGCGTACGGCGCAGAGTCAGAGCAGCGGGTTGACCACGCGTTATGAGCAGATGTCGAAAATCGACGATATGCTTTCCGGCACCACTAACTCCCTCTCCACGACGCTTCAGGATTTCTTCTCCAGCATGCAAACGCTGGTGAGCAACGCTGAAGATCCCGCCGCGCGTCAGACCGTTCTGGGTAAAGCGGATGGTCTGGTCAATCAGTTTAAAGTCGCCGATCAGTATCTCCGCGACCAGGATAAACAGGTGAACCTTTCTATCGCGACAACCGTTGATCAAATCAACAACTACGCGAACCAGATTGCCAGCCTGAATGATAAAATTTCTCGCCTGACCGGCGTGGGTGCAGGGGCTTCTCCGAACGACCTGCTGGATCAGCGCGATCAGTTAGTCAGTGAGTTAAATAAGCTGGTGGGCGTAGAAGTCAACGTGCAGGACAGCGGAACGTTCAACGTCACCATGGCGAACGGTTATACGCTGGTGCAGGGCAGTAATGCGCGTCAGCTCGCCGCCGTACCGAGCAGCAGCGACCCGACGCGTACCACCGTGGCGTATGTGGATAACGTCGCGGGGAATATTGAAATTCCGGAAAAACTGCTCAACAACGGCTCACTGGGTGGCTTGTTGACCTTCCGCTCGCAGGACCTCGACCAGACTCGCAATAGCCTTAACCAAATGGCACTGGCCTTTGCGGATGCGTTTAATGCCCAGCATGCACAGGGTATTGACGCGAATGGCGACAAAGGAAAAGACTTCTTCGCCATCGGCGCCCCGTCTGTTGTGGCGAACAGTAAAAATAGCGGTAAGGCGTCGCTGACGGCGGAGGTGACGGATGCCTCTAGTGTACAGGCCACGGATTATCGCGTGAGCTATAAAAACGGTGAATGGCAGGTGACGCGTCTTTCCGATAACACCACGGTGAAGGTGCAAGAGAAGGATGGTGCATTAAACTTTGACGGGCTCTCCGTCACGGTGAGCGGCACACCAGCGGAAAACGACAGCTTTACCGTGAAGCCGGTCAGTGATGCGATCGTCAATATGAGTGTGGCGATCAGCGATGAATCTGAGCTCGCGCTGGGGATTGATGACGCTGAAAATGGCGAAAGTGATAACCGTAACGGCCAGGCTTTGCTGGACCTGCAAAACGCGAAGCTGGTGGGAAATTCGAAAACCTTTAACGACGCGTATGCGGCCCTGGTCAGCGATATCGGGAATAAAACCTCGACGCTTAAAACCAGCAGCACCACACAAAGCAATGTCGTCACACAGCTCAGCAAACAGCAGCAATCCATTTCCGGCGTGAACCTGGATGAAGAGTATAGCAACCTGCAACTCTTCCAGCAGTACTATCTGGCGAATGCCCAGGTGCTGCAAACGGCAAGCACCCTGTTTGATGCCCTGATTAATATTCGCTAAGGAGAGGAATAACGCATGCGTGTCAGTACCCTGATGATGTATCAGCAGAATATGCGCGGGATCACCAGCTCCCAGTCAGAATGGCTGAAATACGGTGAACAGATGTCAACCGGCAAGCGGGTTAACCGTGCATCCGACGACCCGGTGGCGGCATCACAGGCGGTGGTGCTGTCCCAGGCTCAGGCGCAAAACAGCCAGTTTGCCACCGCCAGGACATTCGCCACCCAGCGCGTATCGATGGAAGAAAATACGCTGGCGCAGGTGACTACCGCGATTCAATCAGCGCAAGAGAAAATCGTTTACGCCGGGAACGGTACATTGAGCGATGACGACCGGGCCTCGCTGGCAACCGACCTGCAAGGGATCCGCGATCAGCTTCTCAATCTGGCGAACAGCCAGGACGGGAATGGTCGCTATATTTTTGCCGGTTATAAAACTGACACGGCGCCGTTTTCTGACGAGGGTAAGTATGTCGGCGGCACTGAGAACGTAGCACAGCAGGTCGATGCGTCGCGTTCAATGGTGATTGGTCATACGGGTGACAAGATTTTTGATAGCCTGACAAGTAATGCGAAACCGGACACGGACAGCAACGTGTTTGCAATGCTGGATAGCGCCATTGCGGCGCTGAATACGCCGGTGAGCGATGACGAAGACGCGCAGGCTCTTGCCAGTGCCGCTATCGACAAAACCAACCGTGGGCTAAGCAACTCGCTTAACAATGTGCTGAGCGTGCGTGCTGAACTGGGCACGCAGCTTAATGAGCTGGATAAACTTGACGCCCTGGGTGATGACCGCGCATTAAGCCAGACGCAGCAGATGAGTAACCTGGTGGATGTGGACTGGAATGAGACTATCTCTAACTACGTGATGCAGCAAACGGCGCTACAGGCATCGTATAAAGCGTTTAGTGATATGCAGGGAATGTCGCTGTTTCAGTTGAATAAATAATGCTACAGGCCGGATACGGTTATCCGGCCTGTAAGCGTGACTATGCAGTTTGCAACGCGGCGCGGCGCAGGCGTCGGGTTTCCATCCAACGAACACCCCAAGCGCAGGCACCCGCAAGCGTCGCCAGCCCGACAACCCCTTCCCAACCCGCCAGCGCATACAGCTGACTACCCAGGACTGACCCCAGCGCCATGCCAATAAATACCACCGTAAACAGCAGTGCATTCAGGCGACCACGCGCCTGAGGTTCCAGGCTATAAACCAGGTTCTGGTGCGCAACCAGGCTTGATTGCAGGCCCAGGTCGAAGCCAATGGCGGAGAGGGCGATTAACGCCAGTTGGGCCATCGGTGGCAAAACAGGCAGAATAAACATCAGTGCAAAGGAAACCGTGACCAGTGCAGCGCCTAACTGCGTGACTTTCTCGGCGCCAACTTTATCTGCCAGCCCACCGGCCAGCGGCGCGGCGAGAGCGCCTGCTGCCCCGGCAATCCCGAAACCACCGGCGACGGCGCTGCCCATATGATGATGTTCCAGCAGCATCACCGCGAGCGTTGACCAGAACGCGCTAAACGCAATTGAAAGTAGCCCCTGCGCCAGCGCGGCACGACGTAAGGTGGGATAACGCTGCCACAGATGTACCAGTGAAACCATTAATGCCGGATAGCTCAGGCTGGAGTGCGCGGTAAAGCGTGGCAGTACGCGCCACATCAGCACGCCAATCAGCGCGATACTCACTGCCGCGGCCTGATACACCACCCGCCAGCCAAAGAGTTCGCCAATCACGCCGCTCACGGTTCGCGACAGTAAAATTCCCAGTAATAACCCCGTCATTACCGTGCCGACCATTTTCCCTTGTTTCCCTGCCGGGGCGAGAATAGCGGCGGCAGGCACGATATCCTGCGCCATTGTTGCCGCCATACCGATCAACAGGCTGACGACTAACAGTGGATGAAAATGCTGCGTCACGCTGCACAGCAGCAGAAGGGCTGCCAGCATGACGCTTTTCAACAGGATCAGCGTACGACGATCGTAGCGGTCGCCGAGCGGTAACAGAAATAAAATCCCCAACGCATAGCCCGCCTGGGTGAGGGTAGGGATCAGCCCCATTCCTTCAACATTCAGATGTAAGCTGTCGCCCATCAGTGGTAGCAGCGGCTGGGCATAGTAGATGGCGGCGACGCTAAACCCTGCGCCCAGCGCAAGGATAAAGATAAGCCAGCCCGGATTAACATGTGTTTTCATCAGGTATTCCTCAGATTCGTTATGGCGCTATTTTTCCCCGAAGCGCGCTGGCGCGGTAGCCTGTGTGGTGGTAAAACAGTTATACGTTTGACGTATAGGTAAGTGGTTAATGAAGAAGCAAGAGCGTATAGACAGGGTTGAGTTGATGCGGACTTTTATTCGCATTGTTGAGTCGGGTTCACTATCGGCTGCCGCCCGTCAGCTGGAGACCACGCAGGCCACCATCAGCCGTCGTTTACAGTCACTGGAATCGCTGCTGGGGGCAAAATTGATTCTGCGCTCCACGCATGCGATGAAACTGACTGACGATGGTGAGCGCTGTTATCAACACGAGCGTCAGGTCGTTGACGCCTGGTTAGCGCTGGAAGATGAATTACAGCTCACGGACGATCAGCCCGTCGGTACGCTGCGGGTGCGTGCGCCGCATGCGTTCGGCCAGGAGCAGCTATTGCTGCCGCTGATTGGTTTTCTGGCCGATCATCCTCAACTGTCGGTCGAGTGGATGCTCAATGATAAAAACGTCGACTTTATGAGTGACAATATTGATTGTGCGATCCGTGTTGGGGCGGAAGTCGACCCGGCTACCGTCTCTGTACTGCTGGCGGAGGTGCCGCGCTGTACGGTGGCCTCTCCTGAACTGTTAGCAAAGTTTCCTGAAATTACCCATCCGCAGATGATGTCCGCGTTGCCGTGGATTGCGATCAGTACGTTCTATCAGCATGATGTCACGCTGCATCGTCAGGAAGAGAGCGTGACGTTTTCACTGGTGCCGCGTCTGAGCACCGACAGTCTCTACGTCGCCAAAAATGCTGCGCTGGCGGGTCTGGGTATTGCTATCGTATCAAGCTGGACGGTAGAAGAGGACCTGGCGCAGGGGCGGCTGGTTGAACTGTTACCTGACTGGCAGGCGGCAGCGCTACCTGTTCATCTGGTCTATCCGTGGGCGCGTTATTATCCGACCCGCTTACGTAAGTTTCTTGATTTGATGCGCGAAGTCATGCCGAAAATTGCCGGGATGCAGTTGCCAGGAAAAGCATAAAAAAACCGGCCTCAGGGGCCGGTTTGCTTTTTAACGTGTAAGTTACTCAACAGGCTGCGGACGCGTCGGCGCCGCAGAGGCCTGATGGGTTGCGCTATGGCCACCCGCAGCACCTTTACCGTCGAAGCCGAACGCCGGGCGAACCCAGTCGCTATGGCGCGGCGCTTCCGGCACATAAGCCGGAGCCGGTGCGCGAGTCATCGGCGCGCTGGCGTGATGGGCCGCAGCAGGTGCAGTTTCGACAACAGGCTTAGCCACCACTTCTGGCTCGGCGACGGCAACCGGTGCTTCTTCGACCACTGGCGCTTCAACCGGGGCAGCGGTTTCTGCCATTACTTCTGCAACCGGTGCTTCCGGCTCAACCACGGTAGGCTGTACTTCTTCAACCACTTCCTGGGCAACCACAACATCTTGTTCGGCAATGATTTGCGGCTGTTCAGTTACTGGTGCTTCAATCACTTCCGGATGAGTGGTTTCAACCACAGGCTCAGCGACTTCAGCAACAGGCTGCGGTTGAGCTTCAGGTTCAACGGTTTCTACCGGGGCAACGGGTGCTTCGGCAACGATTGTTTCAGCAACCACAGGTTCAGCGACCGCGACTGGCGCAACAACCTGCTCAATGGTTTCCTGAACCACGACGTCCTGCTCGCGTTGTTCTTCAACAATCTGATCCTGCGGACGGGTTACCGGGTAACGGATCCACACTTTACCTGACGCCAGTTCCGGCGATGCGCACGCTACGGTCAGCGGCATCGGAGACTGGGTTGGATAACGCTCGTCACGATAGCGACGACGACGCTGACCGCTCACGCGCAGATGACGCGGGGAACGGCGTGAACGACGCGGCATACCTGCGGCATCACGTGCTTCGCCGTTGTCATCGTGCTCGGCCTGAACCGGTGCGCTTTCAACGACAGCAGGCAGATCGACTTTCGCCAGCTCGGTACGTGGTGCGACAGTTTCCTGCGGGATATCGTCTTCGAAGGTTTCGCGTGCCGCCGTTTCTTCCGCTGTTTCAATGCGGATTTTCTGCGTCAGCTGACGTTGCTTACGACGCGGCATGGTCTGAACGCGTTCTTCCTGCGCGTTGTCGTCGGCAACGATATCTCCACGAACCTGCGGTTTCGCTTCCTGCTGCGTCTGGCGTTTTTCGTCGTTGTTACGACGACGGTTACGTTCACGGCGCGGCTGCTGCTCGTCACGGGATTTCGCTTTATCGCTATCTTCAGCGATGTTCTGCTGACGGTTGTCGCGTGTTTCCACATTTTGCTGCGGTTTCTCGCGACGATTGCGACGGTTGTCTTCACGACCTTCGCGGCCTTCACGCGGTTCGCGGGCTTCGCGTCCTTCGTTATCGCCACGGTTGTTATCACGGCGTTCGTTGCGCTCACCACGATCGCCTCGGTCGTTGCGGTCATTACGATCGCGACGGTTGTTTTGACGCGGCTTGCGGCGCTCCTGCTGGCGAGCAGGTTTCTCTTCTTTCTTCTCCGGCTGCGGCTCGACAACCGGCTCTTCGCTACCGCCAAACAGATTTTTCAGTGCGGTAAAGAAGCGAGAAAGCAGGCCCGGTGCGGCAGGTGCAGCAGATGTCGCTGCTTTTACCGGTGCTGCCGGGGCGGCTGGTTTTTCAGCTGTCGGCGCAGGCGGAACTTCCGGCATCACAAAGGTCGCGAGAGCCGGTTGCTCAGGCAGTTTGCGCTCAGCAGGCTCATCTTCAGACGGCAGCGCCATCTCTTCTTCGTGCAGCTTCGGCAGCAGATAGCTCAGGGTTGAGGTCTCTTCACCTTTACGCACACGCAGTACGTGATAGTGCGGCGTTTCCATCTGATCGTTCGGCACGATGATGCAGCGAACATCGCCACCCTGGCGGGTTTCGATGGCGCTCACTGCGGCACGTTTTTCGTTCAGCAGGTAAGACGCAATCGGCACAGGGACGATGGCGTGAACTTCTTTGGTGTTCTCTTTCAGCGCTTCTTCTTCAATCAGACGCAGAATAGAGAGGGCCATGGATTCGTTGTCACGCACGGTACCTGTTCCGGAGCAGCGCGGGCAGACGTGATGGCTGGACTCACCCAGTGACGGGCTAAGACGCTGACGCGACATTTCCAGCAGACCAAAGCGAGAGATGTGGCTGATTTGGATACGCGCACGGTCCTGGCGCACCGCTTCACGCAGACGGTTTTCTACCGCGCGCTGGTGGCGTACCGGCGTCATATCGATAAAGTCGATAACAATCAGACCGCCCAGGTCGCGCAGGCGCAGCTGGCGGGCAATTTCATCGGCGGCTTCAAGGTTGGTGTTGAACGCGGTTTCTTCGATATCGCCGCCGCGGGTGGCACGTGCGGAGTTGATGTCGATAGCGGTCAGCGCTTCGGTGCTATCGATAACGATAGAACCACCGGACGGCAGGCGAACTTCACGCTGGAAAGCGGATTCGATCTGCGATTCGATTTGATAGTGGCTGAACAGCGGGATTTCACCGGTGTACAGTTTGATTTTGCTGCTGAAATCCGGACGGCCCAGCGCGGAGATATGCTGGCGAGCCAGCTCCAGCACTTTCGGGTTGTCGATGAGGATTTCGCCGATGTCCTGGCGCAGGTAGTCGCGGAAGGCACGCACGATAACGTTGCTTTCCTGGTGAATCAGGAACGGCGCAGGGCGGCTTTCAGCGGCTTTTTTGATGGCTTCCCAGTGTTTCAGGCGGAAGCTTAAATCCCACTGCAATGCTTCGGCAGATTTGCCAACGCCTGCGGTGCGAACGATAAGCCCCATGCCATCCGGCAGCTCAAGGCTTGCCAGCGCTTCTTTCAGTTCAGTGCGATCGTCGCCTTCGATACGGCGAGAGATACCGCCCGCACGCGGGTTGTTCGGCATCAGCACCAGATAACTGCCCGCCAGGCTGATAAAGGTGGTCAGCGCAGCGCCTTTATTGCCGCGTTCTTCTTTATCAATCTGAACAATCACTTCCTGACCTTCACGCAGCACGTCTTTGATGTTCGGACGGCCATGTGCGCTGTAGTTAGCAGGGAAGTATTCGCGGGCAATTTCTTTGAGGGGGAGGAAACCGTGACGTTCAGCGCCGTAATCGACAAACGCTGCTTCAAGACTCGGTTCAATGCGGGTAATTTTGCCTTTGTAGATGTTCGCTTTTTTCTGTTCATGACCTGGGCTTTCGATATCCAGATCATACAGACGCTGCCCATCAACGAGGGCGACACGCAACTCTTCCTGCTGAGTTGCGTTGATTAACATTCTTTTCATCGTAACTTACTCATTATTCTTACATTGACGACTAAGCTGCGAGCAGAGTGATACCTTTCCGGGGTAAACCGATGGCCTCGTGACTGTTCACGTCGCCAACCTCACGGTTGTCGCTCGCTTAAGAGGCGCAGAGTGTCGGTAGCCTGTATTTCAAACGGAAACACAGCGCAATTATCAGGGGAACAGCCTGGGATAACTCTCCAGAGAAGATTCCATTTATACTCATCGTCATTCACTCAACAGACGCGTGGCTTCGCCTGCTTACCCCAGTTGCTTTGACTTAGGTAAGCTTCCGGGGACGCCCGGCTTGCCGTCATTCTGTTGGGTGAAATCCAGTAAAGTATCTACCGGTAAGGACTGCAACCCGCAGCCCGCTAACTGTCTGAAAGATCAATACGTCTTACGCCATTGCTGCGTGGATGATCGGACAGACAAAACTGGTCATTCCGTTTAATTCCTTGCACTAACAAGATGAACACGGAAAACGTCTTCATTATTCCTTGCTAACCTTGTTATAGCAAGTTGACTTTCACCTTTTATCACCCGGTTAATCACAGTTTTTTCACTTGCTCGTTGAGATTGCTCTAATAACAATCAACGTGTTCAGTGAAGAAGACTGTGAGTCGGGGCAATGATCAATATCTACTCAAAATAGTTCGAGTTGCATGAAGGCGGCAAACGAGTGACCCCCAGGAGCATACATAAGTATGTGACTGGAGTGAGCGAGTGCAGCCAACGCACAGGCAACTTGAACTATGAAGAGTATAAGCACAGAAAAATGAGTGGCGCTATCGAGCGGGGATATTTAGAATCGCCCACCATGAAAACTGAGACTCCAACCGTAAAAATGGTTGCCATTAGCGCTGACGAAGCCGGGCAACGAATTGATAACTTTTTGCGCACCCAACTGAAGGGCGTGCCGAAGAGTATGATTTACCGCATCCTGCGCAAGGGCGAAGTGCGGGTGAACAAAAAACGCGTCAAACCCGAATACAAACTGGAAGCGGGCGATGAAGTGCGTATCCCGCCAGTGCGCGTCGCGGAACGCGAAGAAGACGCCGTTTCACCGCATCTGCAAAAAGTGGCCGCGTTGAGCGACGTTATCCTTTATGAAGATGAACACATTCTGGTGCTGAATAAGCCATCGGGTACGGCGGTGCACGGCGGCAGCGGTTTGAGCTTCGGCGTGATTGAAGGCCTGCGCGCGCTGCGCCCGGAAGCTCGCTTCCTGGAACTGGTCCATCGTCTTGACCGTGATACATCCGGCGTGCTGCTGGTGGCGAAAAAACGTTCTGCGCTGCGTTCGCTGCATGAACAGCTGCGTGAAAAAGGGATGCAGAAAGATTATCTGGCGCTGGTGCGCGGTCAGTGGCAGTCACACGTCAAAGCGGTACAGGCGCCATTGCTGAAAAATATTCTGCAAAGCGGCGAGCGTATTGTGCGTGTCAGCCAGGAAGGGAAACCGTCGGAAACGCGTTTTAAAGTGGAAGAGCGCTATGCGTTCGCCACGCTGGTGCGCTGTAGCCCGGTGACGGGGCGTACACACCAGATTCGTGTGCATACCCTTCATGCTGGTCATCCGATTGCTTTTGACGATCGCTACGGCGACCGCGAATTCGATCAGCAACTCACCGAAGCGGGTACCGGGCTGAAACGTCTGTTCCTGCATGCGGCAGCGTTAAAGTTCACTCACCCGGGTACGGGCGAAGTGATGCGCGTAGAAGCGCCAATGGATAACGCGCTGAAGCGCTGTCTGCAGGTGCTGCGGAATATCAAGTAGTGCCTTTCTCGGGCAGGGTCAACTGCCCGATTCCTCTCACCCACGCTTCCTCTCATGGCCAATGAGTGCTTCACTTCCAGAGGCGTTTTATCACTAATGTGCTCAAAATAGGGAGAATTCCCTACGTAAAATAGTAAGAATGCCTGCTTTTTTTGCGTAATCATGTTGGGTAGTCTATCCCCGTAAAAATTGTCATTATAGATTTATTTAAAAAGAGATTAATTTATTTAATTAATCTATGATAACGTTAAAAAGTAAAATGTCAGATCTGGCATGGGAATTATTGATTGTCACCGATAACACTCAGGAATGATATTAGGTTAGATATATTTCAAATCATATCCCTTTAATTTTTTAATAACTGGCTTGTCAATAACTTCCTGTTGTAATGTTGATGTTTTGGGGATTAACAGGCATAAATATTATGAGTACTTCGCGCCGTTGGTTATTTTTGTTGTCTGGACCCATCATTTTTTTTGCCGCTCAACTGTTATTCGAATATGAGATCACGACACCTGGCGCACAGGCAGTCGGTACGTTATTGTGGATGATATTTTGGTGGGTAACACGCCCCGTTCATATTGCTGTAACCAGCCTTTTACCTATCATCATCAATGCCATTTTTAATATCGTCCCTATGTCTGGTATTACAGCGCAATACTGGTCAGATAGCATCATTCTCATTTTTGGTTCCGGTTTATTGTGTATCCCATGGGCGCGAATTGGGCTGGATCGTCGCGTTGCCCTGAAAGTGTTGTCGCTTATCGGCCCTTCGATGCGCTCGCAAATAACCGTATGGCTCCTGGCGAGTATTGTGGCGTCGACTATCTTACCCAACGTGATGGTTTGCGCACTTTTTACCCCTATTGCAATAGCAATGCTTCACGCCTCTGGCTACAACGATATCTCGGTTTGTAAACCCGCAGTGCCTATCCTGCTGGCGATTGGCTGGGGAGTGGGTATTGGTGGCGTGTGGAGCCCGCTCGGTGGGGCAATGAACCTGGCGGCAATTTCAATCCTTGAACAGCAAATTGGTAAAGAGTTCATCTATATCGATTGGCTGATACGCATGGCACCTTTTTTCATTATTATTTCATTAGTGATGCTGTGTTGCATGCTTCTTATGCCTTGTGAAGTGAAGCAGCTTAAAGGGACACGAGAATATTTCTTAAAAAACTATCGCGAACTGGGTCCCATGACGCGTGATGAAAAAGTGTGCTCCCTCCTGTTTTTTCTGGGCCTGATAGGCGCGTTCACGCGTCCTTTGTATCTCTCATTATTTCCTGCGCTAACGCCTGCGCATCTGTATTTGATTCTTGGCATGCTCTGCTTTGTACTGACTGCAATCGACAAGGCTCCGCTTTTGACGTGGGAAAGTGCAGAAAAGGAGACCATGTGGGGAATGCTTTTACTGTTTGGCGGTGGATTGGCTCTGGGCAAACTCCTGAATGATTCTGGCGCCAGCGCGGGCATTGCGGCAGTTATTTCCGGGCAGTCTCTGGATGGCGGTTTTCTGACCATACTCATTTTTGTGGTGCTGGGACGTATGGTTTCCGAGGCGACGAATTCCACCGCATCTGCGGCTGTCGTGTTACCGATTGTTATGGGGTTCACCAGCCAACTCGGGCTGAACCCAATACCGTATTGGTTAATTACCGTCATGGCGTTTAATGCTGAATTTATGTTACCCGTCAGCGTGCGTGCCATCCCGGTATCCTACGGTCTGGATGCACGGAAAATGCTTAAAGGCGGTGCTTTGATGGCCTGTATTCATATCATTTTTGTTGTGATTGTAGGTTATGCCGCCATTCAATTCTGGCCTGCGTTTAGTCAGCTCTCTAATTATTCTTTTTGAGATACATGAGTAATCTACTTATACAGAAGGGAAGATGATGAAGGATTTTAATTTTAAAATACCGCAAACGATAGAGTTTGGTCCTGGATGTTTAAAAAAACTTCCGCAGATTTTAGCGAGTAACCAATCGAATCATGTATTCCTGATCTCCGATCGTGGGCTTGAGTCGTTAGGCGTTGTTAAGCAGGTCGAAGAGATCATTATTAGCGCAGGAATAAAATATACGTGTTATCTCGATGTTTTGCCCAATCCTACGGTGCATATTGTGAATGAAGCTACCGCGGCCTATCAGGCCAGCGGTGCGACCACCATTGTTGCCCTCGGCGGTGGCAGCACAATGGATGTCGCAAAAGCGGTTGGTGTACTGGCGACTTACGGGGGCAGAATTACCGACTACGAAGGTAGTAATAATGTGCCCGGGCCGATTGCGCCTATCATAGCCATTCCCACAACTGCAGGTACGGGAAGTGAAGTGACTGCGTCGTCAGTGATTACTGATGAGTCACGAAATTATAAGCTGTCCGTGATTAGTTTTGAAATCATTCCCAAATATGCCCTTCTCGATCCGCAGTTGATTATGACTGTACCTGCATCTATTGCCGCTGCCTGTGGGATTGATGCACTCATTCATGCCATTGAAGCTTTTCTTTCGCTCAATGCCACGCCATTTTCTGATGCTATGGCCGAAAAAGCCATGGCTTTGATTGGTCAAAGTTTGCGCCGGTTTGTGGCCAACCGCAAGGACGAGTCTGCGGCATGCGATATGATGCTGGGGAGTAATTTCGCCGGTATTGCTTTCGCCTGGGCCCGTTTGGGGAATGTTCATGCTATGAGCCATCCTGTAAGTGCTTATTATCATGTTGCACATGGCGTGGCGAATGCCATTCTGCTACCAACCGTCCTCGAATATAACGCGCTGGCAGATAACGGTCGCTATGAAGTCATTTATCGCGCAATTAAAGAAGGCAATGACCCGGTTGAAGGTTTTAAAACTGAAATGCTTATCAATGCTGTCAAAAAATTGAATGCTGACTGCGGAATTCCAGCCTCACTTTCTTGCGTTGGCGTAAAAGACACATTGATCGCCGAAATGGCAAACGATGCGATGAAGAGTGGAAATATTTTAGTCAATCCGCGCCAGTCTACGTTCAAAGATATTGTTGAACTCTATAATAAGGCTCTCTGATTATTTATTAATTTTTAGATATGTTTTTGTTATCAAGGCTGAGCATTTTGATCGCTGTTAAATGTTCAGCTTTTTATCATCGAAAAAAATTGCCAGGTAAAAATTCTTTTGTTAAACCGGGTTGAGATAGTTTTATATCACACGAAGGAGAGTGAGCATGGATGTTGAGAGTCTCGGTCAAATGGATTTTTTTTCGGAAATGTCAGAGCGACAAATCTCCGCACGTGAATTCTTTAGTAACGTTTTGCTCGACTCTCTTGAGCGTCACTTTGGCTTTAAACATATCCTTATCTCTTATTTTGATACGCAGGGTAAATTTCTTTCATGGGTTAACTGGCAAGGTATTCGTCTGGATAGCAAAGAGCATCCTTACCATCATTTTGTTTCGAATGATGTTATCAGGCATGTTCTTCACCAGGATGCTGTCAACGATCAGTTAACCTATTTTAATGTTGCACCACGTGTCTATAAATCTACCGATATTATCCGCTCCGTTGATTATGAGTATTCGGGCTATGTCCGTTTTCTGGAAGAGAATTTTCAACAGCATTACAGTGTGACCATGGCTTTTGGTATTAATGCCTATATTCAGGTCGCATTCTTCAAAAGTAAAGAGGAGGGCGACTTCACGAATGCTGAGCTTGCTGTTCTGAACAAGATCTATATCTATATAGCCAATTCTTATAAAAATTTCAAAAAACATGAACAGGCAAAAATCGTATCTAATATTCAGAATGAAATCATTACATCAGGCGAAAGGGCTTATCTGGTTACTGACGATTTTATACATATTATGAGTTGTAATGAACAGGCGAAAACTTATCTCAAAGACATTCTGGGTACGTCAGTGACTGAACAGATAGGTCATTCGCACTCTTGCAGTTGGCTGCCTTTTTTGCTGGGCAATGAGGGCGATAGCGCCGCTACCAATCGGGTGCATACCCGGATTATTAAAGAATATATTTTCAAGATATATACGTATCAACAGACTTATTCAAACGGGATAGTAGATGTTTATCATTGGATTACTATATCACGTAAAGATAGCGGTAAGAGTGTGGCGTATGATAACTCCACGCTTCCATTGACGCAGGCGGAGTTAAAGGTAGCACGCCTCATGTATAATGGCTTAACCTATCAGGCTATCGCGGATGAGTTAATTATCAGCTACCACACGGTAAAAAAACACATACAAAATATATATATCAAATGTGGTGTCAATAGCCGTTATCAGCTTTATAAATGGCTGGAGGATAAGTAAGTTATCTATAATGCATAGGGAGAGTTCCCTACTCAAATAGTTATAGTCACCACTTTAATGTGTATTGCTGCTGCGCTACGCTAACTTTATTATCCAGGTCAAATGATGACGTAAGTGTGCATAATTAATTTATGTTTGCCTGTATCATTTGCATCGTGTAGCAGGAGCATGAAGTGGAACAGTTGTCTCAATATGGCGTTATTTTTAATATTCAGCGCTTCACCATCCATGACGGCCCTGGTATGCGAACGGAGTTATTCTTTAAAGGATGCCCGCTGCGTTGTGAATGGTGTAGCAATCCTGAAAGTTTAATGCCATATCCACAGATTGGCGTCTATAAAACTAAGTGTATACGCGAGAAACATTGTGGCAGTTGTAAAGAGGTTTGCCCACAAAGTGACGCTTTGATTTTCACGCGCGGGAAACTCAGCGCGATAGACAGAAACGCGTGCACAAATTGCTTGAAATGCCAGGAAACGTGCCCTTCAGATACGCTTAAATTGTGGGGTGAACCCCTCTCTGTCGAAGCGTGTATGGAAAAGATCCGCAGAGACAAAGGATATTATGAACGCTCAGGTGGTGGCGTAACAGTTTCAGGTGGCGAGCCGCTACTACAAAGCGAGTTTGTGGCCCGATTACTGGCCGCCTGCAAAGCGGAAGGCTTTCACACCTGTGTTGAATCCTCATTGTTCCTGGACTGGAAGAAAATTCAAAATGTTCTGCCCTACACCGACCTGATTATTTCTGATATCAAGCATATGGACCCCGTTATTCACAAACGATATACGCGGGTTTCCAATGACAAAATTCTGAACAATTTGCGCCGTCTGGCGCAAGAGAAGCGTGAAATCATTTTGCGAATTCCTGTGATACCTAATGTCAATGATGACCAGGGAAATATCACGGCCACCGCCGACTTTATTATCAATGAACTCGGTGGGAATATTCGCACCTTACAGTTATTGAGCTTTATGCGATTAGGTGAAGAGAAATACGCCTCCTTGGGCCTTACTTATCCTATGCAAGGCGTGAAATTGAACCGCCGTACATTTCAAAAGCATATTAATAGCATCGCTGAATATTTTAACCAACGCGGCATTCATTGCGTGGTGGGGACAAAAGAAAAATAGTTTATCCATTTTAATCTTGTAGAGGACTTTTGTTATGAAAGAGAATCATACATCGGCCTGCGGAACTCAGCCCTATGATCAAACTTACAGTTTAGGGTATCAGGTCCATCATGAAGACTGGTCACCGTTTCCACGTGTTAATCGCCTCCGCCAGGCTTTTCTTGATAGGCCCTATGATATCGATGTTGAGAGATTGCGGTTGGTTACCGAAGCTTATAAAAAGCACGAAAATGATACTGCGAAATTAAAATGTGCCTATGCCTTTGAAAATATTTTGCTCAAAACGCCCCTTTACATTTATGAGGATGATCTGATTCTGGGGGAGATTGCTGCACCCGCCAAGGCGTCACCCATTTATCCAGAATTCTCGGTTCACTGGATTATCGATGAAATTCTCAACTCCCCTTTTGAAGAGCGTGCAAACGATCAGTTCTATATCCGTAATGAAGAGGATCGCAAAGAAATCGTTGAACTTTGCCGCTACTGGGAGGGTAAAACCGTTGACGACCGAATCAATATCCGGCTTGAAAAAGATCAGATCAAGGGATCGGAAGTCGGAGAGAAGATATTCCAGACTAACCTTTACCACTATGCTGGGGCAGGTCATTTAGCGATTGACTACGGGCGCCTGATGTCTCTGGGCTATGACGGCTTGATCGCAAGCGCGCAGGATGGACTGGCGAAGCTGAGTCTACGCGATCCGGACTATGGTGATAAGCGTGACTTCTATCAGGCGATGATCATCCAGCTTGAAGCCGCTAAAAAATACATTGCCCGATACGCCCAACTTGCTACAGATCATGCGGTAAAAGAGAAAAATCCGCAGCGTAAGAAAGAGCTGGAAGAGATGGCGGCCAACTGTCAGCAAATTGCAGGTGGTGCTCCCCAGTCGTTCTGGCAAGCTCTACAGCTTTTTAACTTTGCGACATCATTGATTCAGATTGAAAGCAATGGTCACTCCATATCCTATGGGCGCATGGATCAATGGCTTTATCCCTGGTACGCCGCGGATATCAAAAATAACACTATCAGCAAAGCCTTCGCGCTTGAGCTACTCGAAGTCCAGTTCGTTAAGATGAACAACCCCACCAAATTAAAAGACAAGGGAACCGTTGCAGTGCGCAACGGGCGCGGATTTGGTGGTGAAAGCCTGACAATCGGTGGCGTGAAGCAGGACGGAACAGATGCGACAAATGATTTAACGATGTTAGTACTGGAAGGGTCCGCGCATACCCGAATGATGAATCCCTGGGTGTGCGTACGTATGCATGAAAATACGCCTTACGAGCTGAAGGTGAAAACGGTGGAATGCATCCGGGCAGGGTATGGGCACCCGAAAATTTTCAATGACACGCCAGCGATTAAAGGCATGATGCGCAAAGGTATGAGTCTGGAAGAAGCGCGTGAATACTGTGTTGTGGGATGTGTTGAGATCGACCTGCCGGGTAAGGAATATGGTTGGCACGATGCGGCGTATGTAAACACGCCGAAAATGATGGAAATGGTGCTGAATGGTGGACGTAGCCTGAGCACCGGCGAGCAGTTAGGCCCGGATACCGGAAGTCTGGATACCTATGAAAGCTTTGAGCAGGTACTGGAAAGCGTTGATAAGCAGTTTGAATACTGGACCGATCAAATGTGCAGCAGCCTTAACATTATCGATAAAGCTCATCGTGAACTCAAACCAGTACCTTATGTTTCTGCTTTCTATGAAGATTGCGTGGCGACCGGTAAAGACTTAACCGAAGGCGGGGCGAAATATAACGGTATAGGCCCGCAGGCTGCGGGTATGGCCACCTGCGCTGACAGCCTTGCCGCTATCAAGCAACTGATTTTCGATGAAAAACGTTATTCCGGGGCTGAGCTATTGCAGGCGGTGAAAGACAACTGGGTTGGGCATGAAAAGCTGTATGCATTAGTGAATAGCGCAAAAGTGCAACACTATGGCAATGACCTGGACTACGCCGATAACCTCTTCAAATATATGTTCGAATGCTACTGCCGCCACATCAGCGGTAGGCCAACCTCACGCGGTGGGGAATTTAGCCCAGGGGTCTATTCGGTAAATGCCAATGTGGCCATGGGGCTGAATACTAATGCGTCGGTAGACGGCCGCAAAAAATTCGAACCTATCTCCGATAATATGGGCCCGGTACATACCGATGGGGGCTCACATGATATTTGTGGCCCCACGGCGCTCGTCAACTCACTGACTAAGGTCGATCATAGTCTTGCCACCAACGGCACGTTGATGAATTTGCGATTCCCGCAGGAGGCCGTCGCAGGTGTTGAAGGCCGCGATACGCTGGTGAGCTTTATTGATGAATACATCGCGAAACAGGCGATGCATGTACAGTTCAATATCATGAGCTCAGCCACCATGCGCGCAGCACAGAAAAAGCCGGAGGAGTATCGTGACATGCTGGTGCGGGTGGCGGGATACAGCGCTTACTTTGTCGAATTGGGCAAACCGCTGCAGAAGGATTTGATTCAGCGTACTGAGCTGCACTTCTGATATTTCCGGCAAAAATAGTCGGCCAGATATCCGGTTGGTTAGGTATCTGGTGAATCGATTACCTGATATCCAGGAAGGATAAAATGAGTTTTAGTACAGATTTGATTCTCGTCGGCCTGATGCAAATTGTAGGGTTCTTTGTTCAGGGCTGTACAGGGTTTGGTTGCACTGTCATTGCGGCATCGGTGACAAACGGCATACTGGGAACCAGCGTAGGCGTGCCTTATGGCACATTAATAACGTTACCCTTTCTCTACTTTCTAGCCGTCAGAACCTGGCGGGATGTCTCATGGCGAGATCTGGGGAAGATTGTTGCATTGTGTGTGCCGGGGATCCTTGTCGGAAACTATCTGTTTTATACGATAAGCCCGAATGTCGCGAAAATATGCATCGGTGCGATGGTAACAATCATTGCGGTAATGAATATTTACAAACACATTGTTAACCCGCTTATTTTCAAGAAGACAGAAGTGGCGACCGTAGCCGATACCAAAGCGAAGCAGTGTTTTCGCTACGGCTGCCTGATTCTGGGTGGGGTCGTTCACGGCGCATTCACTATTGGTGGCCCACTGATTACGGTGTATACCATTGAGGCTGTTAAGGAAAAAGAAAAGTTCCGCAACACCATGAATATGGTCTGGGTCGTTTTTAACACCTGGAATGCTTTCAACCAGTATCGCAACGGTGCATTTACTGCGCACCTGGGCAGCGCGCTTACCATCGGTTTCCCGATGGCGGCAATTGGCTTTTTCCTCGGGATGGCATTCCTGCAACGAATCAATAAAGAAACATTCTTGCGGATTGTTTACTGCGTCTTATTGTTTGTCGGTGGCAATATGCTGTTCACAAGCTTGATGGCGTTAGCATGAAATAGCGTGCTAAGGGCGGCCAGGGGCTGCCCTTAGCACGGTGCTATTTCATCAGCGGATTAAACCCTTCCCGGCGCAGCATCTGGCACAGCGCAATCAGCGGCAGCCCAACCAGCGTGTTCGGGTCGCGCCCTTCGAGGCGTTCAAACAGCGCGATGCCGAGCCCTTCGCTTTTGAAACTGCCAGCACAATTTAGCGGGCTCTCTTTCTGCACGTAATGGTTTATTTCTTGCTCAGTCAGGTGACGAAAATGGACGTCAAAAGGTTCGCATTCAGTTTGTAACTGACCATTAACAGAATTATAAAGCGCCAGGCCTGTATAAAAGGTCACAATATTGCCACTGGCTTTCTTTAATTGTTTACGCGCGTTTTCTTCCGTGTGCGGTTTGCCGGTTATTTCGCCATCCAGCACGCAAACCTGGTCAGAACCAATAATCAGGTGATGCGGAAAACGCTCGGCCAGCGCCTGCGCTTTCGCCTGTGCCAGACGTAGCACCAGATGGCGCGGCGTTTCGGCGGGCAGCGGCAGCTCATCGACTTCCGGCGCGGCACAGGTGAAAGGGATGCCGAGTTTCTCTAACAGCAGGCGACGGTATGGCGATGTGGAGGCTAAAATAAGTTCAGGCATAATTTTTTAGGTAAACTCTGGCGAATTAGATTGCGACATTTTAAACTACACGCCGCAATGTGTGCGAATTATTGGCAAAAGGCAACCTGAGGCTGCCTTTTTCTTTGACTCTATGACGTTACAAAGTTAATATGCGCGCCCTATGCAAAAGGTAAAATTACCCCTGACTCTCGACCCGGTTCGTACGGCTCAAAAACGCCTTGATTACCAGGGTATCTATACCCCCGATCAAGCGGAGCGCGTCGCCGCGTCCGTAGTCAGTGTAGACAGTGATGTAGAATGCGAGATGTCCTTCGCTATCGATAACCAACGCCTCGCGGTTCTGGCCGGTGATGCGAAGGTGACGGTATCGCTGGAATGTCAGCGTTGCGGGCAACCGTTTACTCATCAGGTTTACACAAAGTATTGTTTCAGCCCGGTCAAAAATGATGATCAGGTTGAAGCACTCCCGGAAGCGTATGAGCCGATTGAGGTTAACGAATTCGGTGAAATCGATCTGCTGGCGGTGGTTGAAGATGAAATCATCCTCGCCTTGCCAGTGGTTCCGGTGCATGATTCTGAACACTGTGAAGTGTCCGAGGCGGACATGGTCTTTGGTGAATTGCCTGAAGAGGCGCAGAAGCCAAACCCATTTGCCGTATTAGCCAGCTTAAAGCGTAAGTAATTGAGGAGTAAGGTCCATGGCCGTACAACAAAACAAACCAACCCGTTCCAAACGTGGCATGCGTCGTTCCCATGACGCGCTGACTGCAGTTACCAGCCTGTCTGTAGACAAGACTTCTGGTGAATCCCACCTGCGTCACCACATCACTGCCGACGGTTTCTACCGCGGTCGCAAGGTTATCGCTAAGTAATCACGCGATACTCTAAGGATTTCGCGTTGCAGGAAGGCGGCAAGCGAGAGAATCCCCTGAGCATAGATAACTATGCGATTGGGGTGAGCGAACGCAGCCAACGCCCCTGTAGCGTGAAAGACGACGAGTTCAAGCGTGGTGAAGCTTAGTGAGGCGTTCCCTGCTTCGACAGGGAACATCCAAACCGAGCGGCGACGATAACCTTGACACATCTAACCCTGGCGTTAGATGTCATGGGGGGAGATTTTGGCCCTACCGTGACAGTGCCTGCAGCACTGCAGGCACTGAATTCCTATTCGCAACTCACACTTCTTCTGGTCGGTAACCCCGACGACATTACGCCATTACTCGCCAAAGCTGATTTTGAGACACGTTCTCGTCTGCAGATTATCCCTGCCCAGTCAGTTATTGCCAGTGATGCACGGCCTTCGCACGCCATCCGCAACAGTCGCGGAACATCGATGCGTGTGGCGCTGGAGCTTGTGAAAGAAGGGCGAGCCGAAGCCTGTGTTAGCGCCGGGAATACCGGTGCGCTGATGGGGCTGGCAAAATTACTGCTCAAACCGCTACAGGGGATTGAGCGCCCGGCGCTGGTGACGGTATTACCGCATCAGCAGAAGGGGAAAACGGTGGTGCTCGATCTGGGCGCTAACGTTGATTGTGATAGCACAATGTTGGTTCAGTTTGCGGTGATGGGCTCGGTGCTCGCGGAAGAAGTGGTTGGCATTGAAAACCCTCGCGTGGCGCTGCTAAATATCGGTGAAGAAGAGACGAAAGGGCTGGACAGCATTCGCGATGCTTCACAGAAACTAAAAACATTGCCGTCTCTGAACTATATTGGCTACCTGGAAGCGAACGAATTGCTGACGGGGAAAACAGATGTTTTGGTTTGTGACGGGTTTACAGGTAACGTCACGCTAAAAACCATGGAAGGGGTTGTCAGAATGTTCCTTTCGCTGCTGAAATCGCAGGGCGAGGGGAAAAAAACGGCGTGGTGGCTGATTTTATTAAAACGTTGGTTACAAAAAAGTCTGACCCGGCGATTCAGTCACCTCAACCCCGACCAGTATAATGGTGCCTGTCTGTTAGGATTACGCGGCACGGTGATTAAGAGTCATGGTGCGGCGAATCAACGCGCATTTTGCGTGGCGATCGAACAGGCAGTGCAGGCGGTGCAGCGACAAGTCCCTCAGCGGATTGCCGCTCGCCTGGAATTGTTATACCCGGCTGGTTTTAAGCCGCAGGACGGCGACGCAAAGTAAGCGGGCGACGTGCTGATGTGCCAGGCTGATGGGTATATTACCGGATAAGATTGAGCGTACATGTATACGAAGATTATTGGTACCGGCAGTTATCTGCCCAAGCAAGTGCGTACGAACGCCGACCTGGAAAAAATGGTGGATACGACTGACGAGTGGATTGTCACGCGCACAGGTATCCGTGAACGCCGTATTGCAGGCCCGGATGAATCCGTTGCAACAATGGGCTTTGAAGCTGCTCAGCGCGCGCTGGAAATGGCGGGCGTGGATAAAAATGATATCGGCTTGATCGTTGTTGCTACCACCTCTGCAACGCACGCTTTCCCCAGCGCTGCCTGCCAAATTCAGAGCATGTTAGGCATCAAAGGCTGCCCGGCGTTTGACGTCGCTGCGGCCTGTGCGGGTTTCACCTATGCCCTGAGCGTAGCTGACCAGTACGTAAAATCTGGTGCAGTGAAAAATGCGCTGGTGATCGGTTCCGATGTGCTGGCACGTACCTGCGATCCGACCGATCGCGGTACGATCATTATTTTCGGTGACGGTGCGGGCGCCGTGGTTCTTGGCCAGTCCGAAGAACAGGGCATCATCTCCACCCACCTGCACGCAGACGGAAGCTATGGCGACCTGCTGACGCTGCCTAATGCCGATCGCGTTAATCCAGAAAATTCCATTTATCTGACCATGGCCGGGAACGAAGTGTTCAAGGTTGCGGTCACTGAACTGGCACACATCGTTGAAGAGACGCTGGCGGCCAACAATCTTGACCGTGCTGAACTCGACTGGTTAGTGCCGCATCAGGCCAACCTGCGTATCATCAGCGCGACGGCGAGAAAACTCGGTATGCCAATGGATAACGTTGTGGTGACGCTGGACCGCCACGGCAATACCTCTGCGGCCTCTGTGCCGTGCGCATTTGATGAAGCTGTGCGCGATGGTCGTATTAAGCGCGGGCAGCTGGTGCTGCTGGAAGCCTTTGGTGGCGGGTTCACCTGGGGCTCTGCACTGGTTCGTTTCTAAGTATAAGGATAAAAAAATGACGCAATTTGCTTTTGTGTTCCCTGGGCAGGGTTCTCAAACGGTTGGGATGTTGTCTGAATTAGCGGCAACTTACCCAATTATTGAAGAGACTTTCCGTGAAGCGTCTGACGCACTGGGTTATGATCTGTGGGCATTGACCCAACAGGGCCCGGCTGAAGAGCTGAACAAAACCTGGCAGACACAGCCTGCGCTGCTGACCGCATCCGTTGCGCTGTACCGTTTGTGGCAGCAGCAGGGCGGTAAAGCGCCGGTTCTGATGGCAGGTCATAGCCTGGGTGAATATTCTGCGCTGGTTTGCGCTGGCGTCATTGATTTCGCTGATGCGGTTCGTCTGGTTGAACTGCGCGGCAAGTTTATGCAGGAAGCTGTTCCGGCAGGTACCGGTGGCATGTCCGCGATCATTGGCCTGGACGACGCGTCTATTGCCAAAGCCTGTGAAGAGTCTGCCGAAGGGCAGGTGGTTTCTCCGGTGAACTTTAACTCACCGGGCCAGGTGGTTATCGCTGGTCACAAAGAAGCCGTTGAACGTGCAGGCGCAGCCTGTAAAGCCGCTGGTGCAAAACGTGCGCTGCCACTGCCGGTCAGCGTACCGTCTCACTGTGCGCTGATGAAGCCTGCCGCGGATAAACTGGCCGTTGAGCTGGCAAAAATTACGTTTAACGCACCGCAGATCCCGGTAATTAACAACGTGGATGTGCAGTGTGAAACCGCGCCGGACGCGATTCGTGATGCGCTGATCCGCCAGCTGTATAGCCCGGTTCAGTGGACGAAGAGCGTGGAACTGATGGCGGCGAAAGGTGTAGAGCACCTGTATGAAGTTGGTCCGGGCAAAGTGCTTACCGGCCTGACGAAACGTATTGTAGATACCCTGACAGCATCGGCGATTAACGAGCCGGAAGCCCTGTCAGCGGCACTTGCGCAATAAAAGAGGAACGCATGAGCTTTGAAGGAAAAATTGCCCTGGTAACAGGTGCAAGCCGCGGTATTGGCCGCGCAATCGCTGAAACTCTCGTCGCTCGCGGCGCGAAAGTGATCGGCACTGCGACCAGTGAAAACGGCGCGCAGGCGATTAGCGAGTATCTGGGTGCGAACGGTAAAGGTCTGATGTTGAATGTGACCGACCCGGCATCTATCGAATCTGTTCTGGAAAATATTCGCGCAGAATTTGGCGAAGTGGACATTCTGGTCAATAATGCCGGGATTACACGTGATAACCTGTTAATGCGCATGAAAGACGATGAGTGGGACGATATCATCGAAACCAATCTTTCATCAGTTTTCCGTCTGTCAAAAGCAGTAATGCGCGCTATGATGAAAAAGCGTCACGGTCGTATTATTACTATCGGTTCTGTGGTTGGTACCATGGGAAATGCTGGTCAGGCTAACTACGCTGCGGCGAAAGCAGGTCTGATCGGTTTCAGTAAGTCGCTGGCGCGTGAAATTGCGTCTCGCGGTATTACGGTGAACGTTGTTGCTCCGGGCTTTATTGAAACGGACATGACGCGTGCGCTGTCTGATGACCAGCGTGCGGGTATCCTGGCGCAGGTTCCTGCGGGTCGCCTCGGCGGCGCACAGGAAATCGCCAACGCGGTTGCATTCCTGGCATCCGACGAAGCAGCTTACATCACGGGTGAAACTTTGCATGTGAACGGCGGGATGTACATGGTCTGACCGCGATTTGCACAAAATGCTCAGGATGCGCGCAGTCTACGTAGTTCTGGGCATAATTAGTGCAAAATGATTTGCGTTATAGGGGGGTATGGCCTCAAAATAACGTAAAATCGTGGTAAGACCTGCCGGGATTTAGTTGCAAATTTTTCAACATTTTATACACTACGAAAACCATCGCGAAAGCGAGTTTTGATAGGAAATTTAAGAGTATGAGCACTATCGAAGAACGCGTTAAGAAAATTATCGGCGAACAGCTGGGCGTTAAGCAGGAAGAAGTTGTGAACTCCGCTTCCTTCGTTGAAGACCTGGGCGCAGATTCTCTTGACACCGTTGAGCTGGTAATGGCTCTGGAAGAAGAGTTTGATACTGAGATTCCGGACGAAGAAGCTGAGAAAATCACCACCGTTCAGGCTGCCATTGATTACATCAACGGCCACCAGGCGTAAGTGAACATCTCCAGGCGGTCATTCGACCGCCTGAGTTTTATCTTTTTTTCCCAACGAATCTTATTTATTCCCTCCCTGGAGGACAACCGTGTCTAAGCGTCGTGTAGTTGTGACCGGACTGGGCATGTTGTCTCCTGTCGGCAATACCGTAGAGTCTACCTGGAAAGCTCTCCTTGCCGGTCAGAGTGGCATCAGCCTGATCGACCATTTCGATACTAGCGCCTATGCAACGAAATTTGCTGGCTTAGTAAAGGATTTTAACTGTGATGACATTATCTCGCGCAAAGAACAGCGCAAGATGGATGCCTTCATTCAATATGGAATTGTCGCTGGCGTACAGGCCATGCAGGATTCTGGCCTTGAAGTGACGGAAGAGAACGCAACCCGCATCGGTGCCGCTATTGGTTCCGGTATCGGTGGTCTCGGCTTGATCGAAGAAAACCACAGTTCGCTTGTAAAAGGCGGACCGCGTAAGATCAGCCCGTTCTTTGTTCCATCCACAATTGTTAATATGGTGGCCGGTCATCTGACCATCATGTTTGGTTTGCGTGGGCCAAGTATCTCTATCGCAACGGCTTGTACTTCAGGCGTACATAACATTGGCCATGCAGCTCGCATTATTGCTTATGGCGATGCAGACGCGATGGTGGCGGGTGGCGCAGAAAAAGCCAGTACGCCGCTCGGCGTGGGTGGCTTTGGCGCAGCGCGTGCACTTTCTACTCATAACGAAAACCCGCAGGCGGCGAGCCGTCCGTGGGATAAAGAGCGTGATGGCTTCGTGCTGGGTGACGGTGCAGGTATGGTGGTACTTGAAGAGTACGAGCATGCGAAGAAACGCGGCGCGAAAATCTACGCTGAAGTTGTCGGCTTTGGTATGAGCAGCGATGCTTACCATATGACGTCACCGCCGGAAGACGGTGCAGGTGCTGCGCTGGCGATGGTCAATGCACTGCGTGATGCAGCGCTTGAACCGGGTCAGATTGGCTACGTTAACGCACACGGTACATCGACGCCGGCGGGCGATAAAGCGGAAGCGCAGGCTGTGAAATCTGTCTTCGGCGATGCTGCCAGCCGCGTAATGGTGAGCTCCACGAAATCCATGACCGGTCACCTGTTAGGTGCGGCGGGAGCGGTAGAATCAATCTACTCCATCCTCGCGCTGCGCGATCAGGCTGTCCCGCCAACCATCAACCTGGATAACCCGGATGAAGGTTGCGATCTGGACTTCGTTCCTCACGAAGCCCGTCAGGTAAGCGGAATGGAATACACCCTGTGTAACTCCTTCGGCTTCGGCGGCACCAACGGTTCGTTGATCTTCAAAAAGATCTAACGCTGACGGCGGGCCCGCTCGCTGACAGAAAGACCGTTTAAGAAGGCCCGCTTTGCGGGTCTTTTTTTATCTTCAGTTTTCTCTGCTTGTCCTGTACTACTCATCCTGCGACACTATCCGCCCACCGAAAAGGAGCGGCTTATGTTCTTGATTAACGGCCTGAAACAGGACACCCTCGCGGTCAACGACAGGGCTACCCAGTTTGGCGATGGCTGTTTTACAACGGCCTGCATCCAGCAGGGGCGCATATCTTTACTCTCTGCCCACCTCGCGCGCTTACAGCTTGCCTGCCAGCGTTTAAGCATCGTCTTCAATGACTGGACGCTCCTTCAAGAGGAAATGTGCCAACTGGCGGCCCAACAACAGCAGGGCGTGCTGAAAGTTATTATTAGCCGCGGCACGGGCGGCAGAGGCTACAGCGGTGCGGCGTGTGTCTCTGCTACGCGTATTCTTGCCACGTCCGCATCACCTGCTCATTACGCACGCTGGCGCAAGGAAGGCATCACTTTAGCACTCAGCCCGGTACGCCTGGGGCGCAATCCCTATCTCGCCGGGCTGAAACACCTTAACAGGCTGGAACAGGTGTTGATCCGCTCTCATCTTGAGCAGACGGACGCTGAAGAGGCGCTGGTTCTTGACAGCGAAGGGTGGGTTACGGAATGCTGTGCGGCTAACTTGTTCTGGCGCAAGGGGCAGGATGTTTTTACACCGCGTCTTGATCAGGCGGGAGTGAATGGGATCATGCGCCAGCACATTATTGCGCAGCTTGCCGCATCGCCTTACACGCTGATTGAGGTGGTCGCGCTGCCGGAAGCGTTAGCCGATGCAGATGAAGTGTTAATCTGCAATGCGTTGATGCCGTTAGTGCCGGTGCAACACTACGCCGGGTTCGATTGGCCGTCGCGCGAACTTTACCAATATTTAGCCCCATTTTGTGAGTTGTCTGATTAGCATGAAGAAATTGTTAGGCGTTATTTTGATACTGCTGGTAGTGATGGCTATCGCTGCGGGCATTGGCGCGTGGAAAGTTCGTCAACTGGCGAACAGCACGCTGTTAATTAAAGAAGAGACCATTTTCTCCCTCAAAGCTGGAACGGGCCGACTGGCGCTGGGCCAACAGCTTTACGGCGAAAAAATCATTAATCGTCCGCGCGTGTTTCAGTGGCTGCTACGCCTTGAGCCGGAGCTTTCTCACTTCAAAGCCGGGACCTATCGCTTTACGCCATCAATGACCGTACGCGAAATGCTGCAATTGCTCGAGAGCGGCAAAGAGGCGCAGTTCCCGCTGCGCTTTGTTGAAGGTATGCGGGTGAGCGATTATCTGCGTCAGCTGCGCGATGCGCCGTATGTGAAGCATACGCTGGCGGACGACAGTTACGAAACCGTCGCAAAGGTGCTTGAGCTGGAGCATCCGGATTGGGTGGAAGGCTGGTTATGGCCCGATACCTGGATGTACACCGCCAATACCAGTGATGTGGCGATTCTCAAACGTGCGCACCAGAAAATGGTGACCGAGGTCGATAAGGTCTGGGAAGGGCGTATGGAAGGGCTACCGTATAAAGACCAGAATGAATTGGTGACCATGGCCTCGATTATCGAGAAAGAGACGGCCGTCGCTGAAGAGCGCGATCGTGTGGCGTCTGTTTTTATCAATCGCCTGCGTATAGGTATGCGTCTGCAAACCGACCCGACCGTGATTTACGGGATGGGTGAGGGTTATAATGGTAAATTGACGCGTAAAGATCTGGAAACGCCGACGGCTTACAACACCTATGTCATTGCCGGCATGCCGCCGGGGCCGATCGCGGCACCTGGGGAAGCGTCGTTGAAAGCAGCGGCGCATCCGGCCAAAACGCCGTATCTCTATTTTGTTGCTGACGGCAAAGGCGGCCACACTTTCAATACTAATCTGGTCAGCCATAACCGCTCAGTGCAGGACTATCTAAAAGCCCTTAAGGAAAAAAATGCGCAGTAACTATATCGTCATCGAAGGTCTGGAAGGCGCAGGGAAAACCACCGCACGCGATGTAGTGGTAAAAACCTTGCAGGAACTGGGCATCACGGATTTGGTTTTTATCCGTGAGCCGGGCGGGACCGTCCTTGCTGAAAAACTGCGTAGCCTGGTGCTGGATATCAAATCTGTCGGTGATGAAGTGATCACCGATAAAGCCGAAGTCTTAATGTTTTACGCCGCGCGCGTACAACTGGTGGAGACGGTCATTAAACCGGCGCTGTCGAAGGGGGAGTGGGTAATTGGCGATCGCCACGATCTCTCCACCCAGGCGTATCAGGGCGGCGGACGCGGTATTGATCAACACATGCTGGCGACGCTGCGCAATGCGGTGCTGGGCGATTTTCGACCGAACCTGACGCTCTATCTGGATGTTACGCCGGAAGTGGGCCTGAAACGCGCCCGAGCCCGTGGCGACCTTGACCGTATTGAGCAGGAGTCGCTGAACTTCTTCAATCGTACCCGGGCGCGCTATCTTGAGCTGGCGGCGGCAGATGATAGCATTCGCACTATCGATGCGACGCAACCATTGCAGCAGGTCATGAGCGACATCCGCCAGACGGTTATAGACTGGGTTGCGGAGCAGCAGGCATGAAATGGTATCCGTGGCTACGTCCCGCTTTTGAACAGCTGATTACCAGCTATCAGGCCGGTCGAGGCCATCATGCGCTGCTGGTGCAGGCGCGCGTTGGTATGGGCGAGGAAGCGCTGGTCTATGCGTTGACGCGCTATCTGATGTGCCAGCAACCTGATGGCCATAAAAGCTGCGGGAAATGCCATAGCTGCCAGTTGATGCAGGCCGGTACGCATCCGGACTATTACGCGCTTGCGCCAGAAAAGGGCAAGAGCACGCTGGGTATTGATGCGGTGCGTGAGGTCAGTGAGAAGCTGTACGAGCATGCCCGACTGGGCGGCGCGAAAGTGGTGTGGATTGCCGATGCGGCGATCCTCACAGAAGCCGCCGCCAATGCGTTGTTGAAAACGCTGGAAGAGCCGCCGAAAAATACCTGGTTCTTCCTCGCCTGTGAAGAGCCCGCGCGTCTGCTGGCAACCTTACGCAGCCGTTGTCGTCTTTTTCATCTCGCACCGCCGTCTGAACAGTACGGTTTAGCCTGGCTGGAACGAGAAGTGACAATGTCACAAAATGAATTGCTGGCAGCGCTACGCCTCAGCGCCAGCGCGCCTGCGGCGGCGCAAACGCTGCTTCAGGAAGAGATCTGGGCATCCCGGGCAAAACTGTGTCAGGGGCTCTCTGCTACCCTTAGCAGCGGTGACTGGCTGGTGTTGCTGCCGTTACTGAATCATGAAACGGTGGCCCAGCGTTTGCACTGGCTGGCATCGCTGCTGCTTGATGCGCTCAAACAGCAGCAGGGTATCAGCGCGATTGTGAACGTCGATTATGGCGCGTTGGTGCAGCAGATCGCCCATGCGATAACGTCAGCGCGACTCCAGGCTATCGTGGCGGATATCTGTTCCTGTCGCGAACAGTTGCTGAACGTGACGGGGCTGAACCGTGAATTGATCCTCACCGAGCGCCTTCTGCGCTGGGAACATTACTTGCAACCTGGTGCGGTACTGCCGGTATCGCATCTCTAAGAGAGACATTATGTTTTTAGTCGACTCGCACTGCCATCTTGATGGCCTCGATTATGAAAACCTGCATAAAGATGTAGATGACGTGCTGGCCAAAGCCGCCGCACGCGATGTGAAATTTTGTCTGGCTGTCGCCACCACTTTGCCCGGTTACCGTGGCATGCGCGATCTGGTCGGCCAGCGGCCAAACGTGGTTTTCTCCTGCGGCGTGCATCCCCTGAATCAGGATGAAGAGTACGATGTAGAAGAACTGCGCCGTCTGGCGGCAGAGGAGGGCGTGGTCGCCATGGGCGAAACCGGGCTCGACTACTATTACACACCGGAAACAAAACCCCGTCAGCAGATCTCCTTCCGCCAGCATATCCAGATTGGTCGCGAACTGAATAAACCGGTTATCGTTCATACACGTGACGCACGTGTTGATACGCTGGCGATTCTTCGCGAAGAAAAAGTGACGGATTGCGGTGGCGTACTACACTGTTTCACAGAAGACAGAGAAACCGCAGGTAAGTTGCTGGATATGGGGTTCTATATCTCTTTCTCGGGGATTGTGACCTTCCGTAATGCAGAGCAACTGCGTGATGCCGCGCGTTACGTGCCGTTGGATCGTTTGCTGGTTGAAACGGATTCGCCGTATCTGGCGCCGGTACCGCATCGCGGTAAAGAGAATCAGCCCGCGATGACGCGTGATGTTGCAGAGTATATGGCCGTTCTGAAGGGCGTTACTGTTGAAGAACTGGCGCAGCAGACGACACAAAACTTCGCCAGTCTCTTCCATATTGACCCCGCCCGCCTGCAACTTCCCTGATTTCTCAGCTTATTTTAAAGCTCGTAATTAATAATCAAAGCGAGTAAAGTTCACCGCCATTAAAATGGCGGTGGATGGGGTTTTTGTAACATTTGGCAATCAATTATGTAAAGTTACATAAGTATTTCATCTGTCGCTCATTGAAACGTGATAGCCGTCAAACAAAGTTCAGGGTATTTATTTTACTCTATGTAATAAATAAAGGGCGCTTAGATGCCCGTTACACGACGAGGTTACTCCCCCCTCGTTAATGCGTGAAAACGTAGAAAAAATACACAACATCATTCTTGTTGCGTCAGCTGGCACCGTAACTGCCGCTTACGCAGACGTAGCCCGAAAGGTGATGTGTAAAAGCACAAATACTCAGGAGCACTCTCAATTATGTTTAAGAATGCATTTGCTAACCTGCAAAAGGTCGGTAAATCACTGATGTTGCCAGTATCCGTACTGCCTATCGCAGGTATCCTGCTGGGCGTCGGTTCTGCAAACTTCAGCTGGCTGCCAGCCGTCGTTTCCCATGTTATGGCGGAAGCGGGCGGTTCCGTTTTTGCCAACATGCCGCTCATCTTCGCTATCGGTGTTGCTCTGGGCTTCACCAATAACGACGGTGTTTCCGCTCTGGCTTCCGTTGTCGCCTACGGCATCATGGTGAAAACCATGGCTGTGGTTGCGCCGCTGGTCCTGCATCTCCCGGCTGAAGAAATCGCCGCGAAGCACCTGGCGGATACCGGTGTTCTCGGCGGTATTATCGCCGGTGCGATCGCCGCGTACATGTTCAACCGCTTCTACCGTATCAAGCTGCCTGAGTATCTGGGCTTCTTCGCCGGTAAACGTTTCGTTCCGATCATTTCTGGTCTGACCGCAATCTTTATGGGCATCGTGCTGTCCTTCATTTGGCCGCCGATTGGTACCGCTATCCAGACCTTCTCTCAGTGGGCTGCTTACCAGAACCCGGTTGTGGCGTTTGGTATCTACGGCTTCATCGAGCGCTGCCTGGTACCGTTCGGTCTGCACCATATCTGGAACGTGCCTTTCCAGATGCAGATTGGTGAGTTCACCAACGCAGCAGGCCAGGTGTTCCACGGTGATATCCCGCGTTACATGGCCGGTGACCCGACCGCGGGCAAACTGTCCGGTGGCTTCCTGTTCAAAATGTACGGCCTGCCGGCTGCAGCGATTGCTATCTGGCACTCAGCTAAACCGGAAAACCGTGCAAAAGTGGGCGGTATCATGATCTCCGCGGCGCTGACCTCGTTCCTGACCGGTATTACCGAGCCGATCGAGTTCTCCTTCATGTTCGTTGCGCCGATCCTGTACATCATCCACGCGATTCTGGCGGGTCTGGCATTCCCGATCTGTATCCTGCTGGGTATGCGTGACGGTACGTCGTTCTCTCACGGTCTGATCGACTTTATCGTTCTGTCTGGTAACAGCAGCAAACTGTGGCTGTTCCCGATTGTCGGTATCTGCTATGCGATCGTTTACTACACCATCTTCCGCGTGCTGATTAAAGCGCTGGACCTGAAAACGCCGGGTCGTGAAGATGCAACCGAAGACAGCAAAGCTGGCGCAACCAGCGAAATGGCACCGGCTCTGGTCGCTGCTTTCGGCGGTAAAGAAAACATCACCAACCTTGATGCCTGCATCACCCGTCTGCGCGTCAGCGTGGCGGACGTCGCGAAAGTTGACCAGCCTGGGCTGAAGAAACTGGGCGCGGCAGGTGTGGTTGTTGCGGGTTCCGGCGTTCAGGCGATTTTCGGTACTAAATCTGATAACCTGAAAACCGAAATGGATGAATACATCCGCAATAACTAAGCTCGGTTGAGCGACGTTGGGGAGAAGAAAAGGGGAACCGAATGGCTCCCCTTTTTGCAACCTGAGGTGCCTGACGCGCTGTGCTTATCAGGCCTGCCATTTAGCATTATGCGATGGCGTTCTCTTCTAACTGACTCATAAACTGTCGCACCCAGTCCATACGCGCTTGACGCTCGCTCAGGTCCTGGAAGAACTTCAGCCGTGTCGGACCGTCCAGACGATAGTGCTGCGGCTGTTTCTGCAACAGACTAATCAGCCAGCTCGGGTTCACATGGTTTTTCTCCGCGAACTCAATCACGCCGCCTTTCTCGTTGCCTTCCAGCTTACGAATACCCAGTTTCTGTGCCTGTTGGCGCAGACGCGCGATATCCAGCAGCGTGCGCGCTGCATCGGGCAACAGACCAAAGCGGTCAATCAATTCCACTTTGATCTCATCCAGTTCGCTTTCGCTTTTCGCACTGGCGATACGCTTGTAGAAGGAGAGACGCGTATTGACGTCAGGAATGAAATCGTCCGGCAGCAGCGACGGCATACGCAGCTCCACTTCCGTTTGCTGGCTGGTGAGATCTTCCAGCGACGGTTCACGGCCTTCTTTCAACGCATCGACAGCGTTTTCCAGAAGTTCCATATAGAGCGAGAAGCCAATGGTTTCCATCGAACCACTCTGATCTTCGCCAAGCAGTTCACCCGCGCCGCGAATTTCGAGGTCGTGGGTCGCCAGCGCGAAGCCAGCGCCGAGATCTTCCAGCGAAGCAATGGCTTCCAGACGTTTCTGCGCATCGGTGGTCATCGCTTTTGGATGCGGTGTCAGCAGCCACGCATAGGCCTGGTGGTGTGAACGCCCCACACGGCCACGCAACTGGTGCAGCTGCGCCAGACCGAAGTGATCCGCCCGTTCAATAATGATGGTATTGGCGGTCGGAATGTCGATGCCGGTCTCGATGATGGTCGTACAGACCAGCACGTTGAATCGCTGGTGATGGAAATCGTTCATCACGCGTTCCAGTTCGCGTTCGCGCATCTGACCATGGCCTATCGCGATGCGCGCCTCCGGCACCAGTTCGGCCAGTTTATCCGCTGTTTTCTGGATGTTTTCGACATCATTGAACAGATAATAGACCTGACCACCACGCAGAATTTCACGCAGAATGGCTTCACGAACCACCAGATTATCGTATTCACGCACGAAGGTTTTGACCGCCAGACGACGCGCCGGCGGCGTGGCAATAATCGACAAATCACGCATGCCGCTCATCGCCATATTCAGCGTACGCGGGATTGGCGTGGCGGTGAGTGTCAGGATATCCACATCGGCGCGCATCGCTTTAATGCGTTCCTTGTGGCGAACACCGAAGCGGTGCTCTTCATCAACGATCAGCAAACCTAAATCCTTCAGCTTCACATCGTTTTGCAGCAGCTTGTGGGTGCCGATCAGAATGTCGATTTTGCCTTCCGCCACCTGTTCCAGAATTTGTGCCTGCTCTTTGGCGCTACGGAAGCGGGAGAGCATTTCAATGCGCACCGGCCAGTTGGCAAAACGGTCGCGGAAGTTATCGTAGTGCTGTTGCGCCAGCAGGGTAGTCGGCACCAGCACGGCCACCTGTTTGTTGTTTTCGACGGCCAGGAATGCGGCGCGCATCGCCACTTCGGTTTTACCGAAGCCCACGTCGCCGCACACCAGGCGGTCCATCGCCAGCGGCTGGCACATGTCACTTAACACAGCATTAATGGCCTGCGCCTGATCCGGCGTGGTTTCGAACGGGAAGCTATCGCAGAATAGCTGATACTGTTCACGATCGTGTTTAAAGGCAAAGCCTTCTTTCGCTGCGCGCTGAGCATAAATATCGAGCAACTCGGCCGCGACATCACGCACTTTCTCAGAGGCTTTTTGCCGGGCGCGCGCCCAGGCATCGCCGCCCAGTTTATGCAGCGGCGCGTTTTCTTCGGCACCGCCTGCGTAGCGGCTAATCAGATGCAGTGAGGAGACCGGCACATACAGTTTGGCCTCGTTGGCGTAGGTCAGCATCAGGTATTCGCCTTTGATGCCGCCGGCCTCCAGCGTGGTCATTCCCGCATAGCGCCCAACCCCATGTTCCGGGTGTACCACCGGCTGGCCGATATGCAGCTCGGCCAGGTTGCGGATCAGGGTATCCGGATTAATGGTGCGGCGGGAGTCCTGGCGACGTCGTGCCACGCGCTCGCCCAGCAAGTCGCTTTCGCAAATCAGCGCCCGGTTATTTTGCGTGTCGATAAACCCGTGCTCCGCCGCGCCAATCATCAGATAGCGCCCGGCATCCGTCGCTTCATCCAGCCGCAGAATGCGTTTTGGCGACAGCTTGATGCGCGCCAGCAGCTCGCCTAACGCTTCCCGACGACCTTCACTCTCTACGGAGAAAATCACCAGGCCGGTAAACGATTCCAGGAAGCGGCGCAGGTTATCCAGCGGCGCTTTGTTTTGCGCCTGAATCGCAAGCTCGGGCAGCGGCTGGAAGCCGAGATTGGTGTTGGCCGCTTTCTCTGCCAGATGCTCTGTTTTGAGTTGAATGCGCGGCCATTTTTTCAGTTCGCTGTTAAGCTCGTCCGGGCGTAGCCACAGCAGTTCCGGCTCCAGCAACGGGCGCATCGGGTCAACGCCGCGATTCTCGAATCGCGCCTGTGCATCGGCCTGGAAACGGGTAGCGCTGGCGTCGAGATCGCCGGTGTTCACCAGCAGCGTATTGGCCGGGAAATAGCTGAACAGCGGCGGCAATGGTTCGCTAAAGAATAGCGGCTGCCAGTACTCGATCCCCGCTGGCAGCGTACCTTTACTCACCTGTTGATAGATATGCTCGGCGTCGCGTTTTACATCGAACTTATCGCGCCACTGGCTGCGGAACAGCTCGATGGCGGTTTTATCCGTCGGGAATTCGTGTGCAGGCAGAAGATTAATGGAATCGACTTCTTCCAGCGTGCGCTGGCTGTCCGGGTCGAACACGCGCAGGCTGTCAATTTCATCATCGAAGAAATCGAGACGATACGGCTGCTCACTGCCCATCGGAAAGAGATCGAGCAGCGCGCCGCGCGTGGCGTACTCGCCGTGCTCCATGACCTGATCCACGTGGCGATAACCCGCGCTATCCAGTTGCGCGCGCAGGGCATCGCGTGACAGACGCTGGCCTTTTTTCATCATCAACGCGTGGCCGTGCAGATAACTGTGCGGGCAAACGCGCTGCATCAGCGTGCTTACGGGCACAATTAACACGCCGCGCTGCATCATCGGCAACTGGTAAAGCGTTGAAAGACGGGACGAAATAATATCCTGGTGCGGAGAAAAACTGTCGTACGGCAGCGTTTCCCAGTCGGCGAGGTTCATCACCAGATTATCGGTAAACTGGCTGATTTCATCGTGCAGTCGCAGGGCATTCTGCATATCAGGCGCAATCAGGATAACCGGGCCGGTATGACGTTCGGAAATCTCCGCGACCAGCGTGGCGCAGGCCGCACCGGTCAGTTCCCCCAGTTGACGCTGATCGCCAGCTTTGGTGGGTAGGGCGTAACGGGCTAGTTCAGGCATAGCGGGGCACGTTCTCCAGAAACCGCAAAGTGACACGGTAAAAATATCAATTTATTACGCTTATTATCCGTGATGGCGGCGGGAGTGCAACTGCGGAAATCGAGGAGAGAAAACGCCAGGCCCGGAAGCCTGGCGTGAGGCGTCAGGACGTCGCCAGCGCGCGTTTTGCTGGCGGGCTAAACAGCAGATCGTCCGTCAGACGGCGCGAAATCTGGCGTACTAAAAGACCAAACAGTGTGCACACAAAAAGGCTTAGCAGCGGGTAAGCAAGCAGCAGCGCCAGTTCGCTGGTCGCCGTGAGCGCATGCCCGTTTACCTGTTTGATGAGTACCAGGCTTGCACCTTCGACCAGAGTACGGTGCGTGGTGTAGATGGCGATGGTGTTTGAACCGACAACGTTCAGCCAGTTATTTTCGCTCGGTGGAATAACCTGACTGGCTCGCCAGAAGAGTTTCATGATGACGAAAATCGACAGCAGCGCCATCAGCAGCGGAACGCCCTTGAAGTAGAGCGCCACGGCAGCAAGCGCGAAAACCAGAAGCGGAATAAGCGCCTTGCGCGGCAGCGCTGTCGTCAGCCAGACCATCACCGCCGTGCCGTACCATGCGCCCAGCGCATAATAGATAACGTTACGCAGCACGCTGTTCATTCCCCACCACGGTAGCGGCAGGAAGTTGATTGCCACGCTGAGCAGAGCTAATGCGACGATGAGCGGCGCTTTCACTCGCACAAACAGTTTACAGAACACAAAATAGACGACCAGTGCGTAGAGATACCACAGGCTGGTGCTGGCAGTGAGCATGCCATACATAAACTCGCCGGGGTTATCGGCGTAGGCTGCGTTGGCGGCATTACCAAGGTCACGCTCAGGCGCCAGCCAGCCGTTTAACTGGCGCAGTGCCAGCCACTGCAACAGCCCCCACAGCGCCAGCACATAGACAATATGCCAGATGCGTTTATCCACACAGCCTTTCCACGGTACTTCGGCCACATAACGCTGAATAAGAAAGCCCGAGATAAAGAAAAACACCGGCATGCGGAACGGGGCGAGGTATAAATTGAAGTAGATCCAGCATTTCGAGAGCGTCTCTGACCAGGGATGCTGGAACGCAAAGAGATGCGGATAGAAGGTTATCACCGAGTGGTACACCACCACCAGGCAGATACATAACCCTTTTATCTGGTTGATCCATAATGTTTTTTGTTGCATGTCGCCTGTGCCTTCGTTGCCATAAAATAAGGCGTTATCCTGAAGGCCGTTAAAAGGGATGTAATGGGTAACAGTCTGTATTCATACCATTTTCAGAAAAGGATCAGGTAACAACCAGGCGTCGTTTTCCACGTTGTTACTTAAATCAATCGTCTGTTTTATCTGCGAATCTGAAATCATTTGCTTGATTTTTAGGAATATTTTAACCCGGCAATGACGAAAACTTACTGTTTCACTCATTTACGCTCTTTGCTTTCGCTTATATACTCATGCCTCTGCTATCAGCAAAGACGGATTACATGTATCAACCTGTCGCACTATTCATTGGCCTGCGTTATATGCGTGGGCGCGCAGCGGACCGTTTCGGTCGCTTTGTTTCCTGGCTGTCGACAATCGGCATTACCCTTGGCGTAATGGCGCTGGTTACCGTGCTTTCGGTGATGAACGGCTTTGAACGTGAGCTGCAAAACAACATTCTGGGGCTGATGCCTCAGGCCATCCTGACCGCTGAAAACGGTTCCCTCAATCCCCAAACGCTGCCTGAGAAAGATGTCAAGCTGCAAGGCGTCACGCGCGTTGCGCCGTTAACCACCGGCGATGTGGTGCTGCAAAGCGCGCGCAACGTCTCGGTTGGCGTGATGCTGGGTGTTGATCCCGCACAGAAAGATCCGCTGACGCCATATCTGGTTAACGTCAAACAGAGTGCGCTGGAAGCGGGCAAATATAACGTCATTCTCGGTGAACAGCTGGCGGGGCAACTGGGCGTTAACCGTGGCGATCAGCTGCGCGTGATGGTGCCGTCGGCCAGCCAGTTTACGCCGATGGGCCGCGTTCCGAGCCAGCGTCTGTTTAATGTTATTGGCACCTTTGCCGCAAGCAGCGAAGTCGATGGTTATCAAATGCTGGTCAACATTCAGGATGCCTCGCGCTTGATGCGCTATCCGGCGGGGAATATCACCGGCTGGCGTCTGTGGCTCGATAAACCGTTGCAGGTCGATACCCTCAGCCAGCAAACGTTGCCGGAAGGCACCAAATGGCAGGACTGGCGCGAGCGCAAAGGCGAGCTGTTCCAGGCCGTGCGCATGGAGAAAAACATGATGGGGCTGCTGCTAAGCCTGATCATCGCGGTGGCAGCCTTCAATATCATCACCTCGCTGGGGCTGATGGTGATGGAGAAGCAGGGCGAAGTCGCCATTCTGCAAACCCAGGGGCTGACGCCACGTCAAATTCTGATGGTCTTTATGGTTCAGGGCGCCAGCGCGGGCGTGATTGGTGCGCTGCTTGGCGCCGTACTGGGCGTGTTGCTCGCCAGCCAGCTTAACAATTTAATGCCGGTAATCGGTGCGTTCCTTGATGGTGCGGCGCTGCCGGTGGCCATCGATCCAATGCAGGTTATCGTGATTGCGCTGGTGGCGATGGCGCTGGCGTTACTCTCTACGCTTTATCCTTCCTGGCGCGCTGCCGCCACTCAACCCGCTGAGGCTTTACGTTATGAATAAGATCCTGTTGCAATGCGACAACCTGTGCAAACGCTATCAGGAAGGCTCTGTGCAAACCGACGTGCTGCACAATGTGAGCTTTAACGTAGGCGAAGGCGAGATGATGGCGATTGTCGGCAGCTCCGGCTCCGGTAAAAGTACGCTGCTGCACCTGCTGGGCGGGCTTGATACACCGACCTCCGGCGACGTTATTTTTAGTGGTCAACCGATGAGCAAGCTCTCTTCGGCGGCTAAGGCTGAACTGCGTAACCAGAAACTCGGCTTTATCTATCAGTTTCACCACCTGCTGCCCGATTTCAGCGCGTTAGAAAATGTGGCAATGCCACTGCTTATCGGCAAGAAGAAACCAGCGGAAATCAACGCGCGCGCGTTAGATATGCTGAACGCCGTCGGGCTTGGGCATCGTGCCCGCCATCGCCCGTCGGAACTCTCTGGCGGCGAGCGCCAGCGTGTGGCGATTGCCCGTGCGCTGGTCAACAACCCGCGTCTGGTGCTGGCGGATGAACCGACCGGCAACCTGGATGCTAAAAACGCTGACAGCATTTTTAAACTGCTGGGTGAACTGAACCAGTCCCAGGGCACCGCGTTTTTGGTTGTCACCCATGACCTGCAACTGGCGAAACGCATGGGCCGCCAGCTTGAGATGCGCGATGGCCGTCTTACCGACCAACTCTCCCTGATGGGAGCAGATTGATGGCCCCGTCACTCTCCCTTCTGATTGGCCTGCGCTTTAGCCGCGGGCGTCGCCGCAGCGGCATGGTGTCGCTGATCTCCGTGATTTCCACCGTCGGTATCGCGCTGGGCGTCGCGGTGTTGATCCTCGGCTTAAGCGCGATGAACGGTTTTGAACGCGAGCTAAACAACCGCGTACTGGCCGTGGTGCCGCACGGACAAATCGAAGCGGTAAACCAGCCGTGGACCAACTGGCGCACCATTCTGCCGCAGGTTGAAAAAGTCAACGGTATCGCGGCTGCGGCGCCTTACATCACCTTCACCGGGCTGGTCGAAAGCGGCAGCAATATGCGCGCGATTCAGGTGAAAGGTGTTGATCCTGAGCAGGAAAGCCGTTTAAGCGCGTTGCCGAAATTTGTGCAGGGCGAAAGCTGGAGCGACTTTAAGGCGGGCGGTCAGCAAATCATCATTGGCAAAGGTGTGGCGGATGCGCTGAAGGTGAAGCAGGGCGACTGGCTGACCATCATGATCCCGAACGCCAATGCGGAACACAAGCTGCTGCAACCCAAACGCATTCGTTTGCATGTTTCCGGCATTTTGCAGCTTAGCGGCCAGCTCGATCATAGCTTTGCCATGATTCCATTGCAGGATGCGCAGCAGTATCTGGAAATGGGTGACAGTGTCACGGGCATCGCGATTAAAGTAAACGACGTCTTTAACGCCAATAAACTGGTCCGTTCGGCAGGCGAAGTGACCAACAGCTATGTCACCATCCAGAGCTGGATCGGCACCTACGGCTATATGTACCGCGATATCCAGATGATCCGCGCGATTATGTATCTGGCGATGGTGCTGGTGATCGGCGTGGCCTGCTTCAACATCGTCTCAACACTGGTGATGGCGGTGAAAGATAAAAGTAGCGATATTGCGGTACTGCGCACATTGGGCGCAAAAGACGGGCTGATCCGCGCAATTTTCGTGTGGTATGGTTTACTCGCTGGCCTGTTGGGCAGCCTTCTCGGTGTGGTGATTGGCGTGCTGTGTGCGCTGAATCTGACGCCGATTATTAAGTGGATTGAAGGTGTTACTCGCCATAAATTTTTGTCTGGCGATATCTATTTTATCGACTTCCTGCCGTCAGAACTTCACTGGCTGGATGTCGTTTATGTGCTGGTCACCGCACTGTTGCTGAGTTTGCTGGCGAGCTGGTATCCGGCTCGCCGCGCCAGCCGTATTGACCCGGCGAGGGTGCTCAGTGGCCAGTAATTTAACGTCCTGACGGTGCAGTTTTGCCGCTGTGCGCGTCAGTAAGAGGAATTTACGATGATGCATTATGGATTTGATATCGGCGGCAGCAAAATTGCACTCGGCGTGTTCGATACGACGCGACAGCTAGTCTGGGAGACGCGTGTCGCCACGCCGAAAGAGGGTTATGAGGCTTTTCTTGACGCTGTTTGCGGGCTGGTGGCGCAAGCCGATGCGCGCTTCAACTGTCAGGGAACGGTGGGAATTGGTATTCCAGGCATGCCGGAAACCGAAGACGGTACGCTGTATGCGGCCAACGTGCCTGCCGCCACGGGTAAACCGCTGCGCGCAGACCTGAGCCGCTTACTGGCGCGCGATGTCCGTCTCGATAACGACGCCAACTGCTTCGCTATCTCAGAAGCGTGGGATGATGAATTCACCCAATACCCGTTGGTGATGGGCTTAATTCTTGGCACCGGCGTCGGTGGCGGCATTGTACAGAACGGCAAATCGATTACCGGCCATCGTTACATTACCGGAGAGTTCGGTCACATCCGCTTGCCGGTGGATGCGTTAGAGGTGGTGGGGCGTGATTTTCCGTTAACGCGCTGCGGCTGCGGGCAACTGGGCTGCATCGAAAATTACCTTTCCGGGCGCGGATTTGCCTGGCTTTATACACATTTTTATCACCAGCAACGCACCTCTCCGGAGATCGTCGCATTGTGGGAGCAGGGCGACGTGCAGGCACGCGAACACGTTGAGCGCTATCTGGACCTTCTGGCGGTGTGCCTGGGCAATATTTTAACTATCGTGGACCCCGATTTAGTGGTCCTCGGTGGCGGGTTATCAAACTTTTCAGCTATCACAGATGGGCTCGCGCAGCGCCTGCCGCGCCATTTACTCCCCGTCGCCGCCGTACCGCGCATAGAACGCGCGCGACACGGTGATGCGGGAGGAATGCGCGGCGCTGCCTTCCTTCATCTCACAAACTAATACATGGAGTAGATATGCAGTCGCGCCGCTTACATCGATTGAGCCGTTTTCGTCGGAATAAACGTCAGCTGCGCCAGCGTCTGCGCCAGCGGATTTTTTTCACTGACAGGGTGATACCAGAGCATATGGATAAACCAAGAGTTCTTGTGCTAACGGGCGCCGGTATTTCGGCTGAATCAGGTATTCGTACGTTTCGCGCGGCTGATGGACTGTGGGAAGAGCATCGGGTTGAAGATGTCGCTACACCAGAAGGATTTCAGCGCGATCCGGCGCTGGTTCAGGCATTTTATAATGCGCGCCGCAGACAGCTTCAGCAGCCGGAAATCCAGCCGAATGCCGCGCATATCGCGCTGGCCAGGCTGGAAGAGGCGCTGGGCGATAATTTTATGCTGGTGACGCAGAATATCGACAACCTGCATGAGCGTGCAGGCAGCAAAAATGTGCTGCATATGCACGGTGAACTGCTCAAAGTGCGCTGCACACAGAGCGGACAAGTGCTGGACTGGACTGACGATGTGACGCCGGACGATAAATGTCACTGCTGTCAATTCCCGGCGCCGTTGCGCCCGCATATCGTTTGGTTTGGTGAGATGCCGTTTGAGATGGACCACATCTATCTGGCGCTCTCTATGGCCGATATTTTTATCGCCATCGGCACCTCCGGCCACGTCTATCCGGCGGCAGGTTTTGTGCATGAAGCCAAACTACACGGCGCGAAAACCGTCGAGCTCAACCTCGAACCGAGCCAGGTAGGCAGCGAGTTTGAAGAGAAGTACTACGGTCTGGCGAGTGAAGTGGTGCCCGAGTTCGTCGAGCAACTGCTGCAAAAAATGTAAGTCTGTGCACCCGGTGATGTTTGCCGGGTGCCCGTTTTTCATTCTGCGCGGTAGATAAATTTCCCCTCCAGCACGTCTACACTGCTGGTGCCGACAAAAACAGTGAATCTGCCGGGTTCAATAACCTGCTCACCCTCCGCGTTGTAGAACGCGAGCATCTCCTCTTTCACTTCGAAAATCACCCGTCGCGTTTCGTAACCCTTCAAGGCAATCTGCTGGAAATCCTTCAGCATCATTACCGGACGCGCGACGCTGGCGACACAGTCGTGTAAATAGAGCTGAATCGTCTCGATACCAGTATGCTGCGTCAGATTGCGTACCGTTAGGCCTACCGTCAGTGTCTCGCCAGCGGTAAATTGCGCGGCGAGGGTTAATTCGCTGATCTCAACGCGATGCCACGAGAGCCCGAAGCCAAACGGGAAGAGCGGCGTGGTGGGGCAATCGAGGTATTTTGAGATAAAGCGTGGGCTGTGATCGGATTTCCCGGCGGGCCTGCCGGTCGAAAGCGCGTTATAGTAAATCGGCACCTGGCCGTTTGCGCGGGGGAAGCTCATAGACAGCCGTCCGACGGGATTGCGCTTGCCGTAAAGTACATCGGCAAGCGCGTGCCCGCCTTCGCTGCCGGGAAACCACGCCTCGACAATGGCATCGACATGTTCCACCACATCACTTAATACCAGTGGGCGACCGTTGAAAAGAATCAGCACCGTTTTCTTCGCCGCCCGCGCGATCGCCTGGATAAACTCCACCTGATGACGCGGCAGATGGATATCGGTGCGGCTTGCGGCTTCACCACTCTGCATCATATGCTCACCCATAGCCAGCAGCACCACGTCAGCCTCACGCGCGTACTGCAATGCGCGCGCCTGCTCAGTTTGCCGTTGTTCTTCGCTCATGCAGGATTGCGCATCAACCTGTGTGGTCGCGCCAAATTCACCGAGAAAGTCGTAATTAAGCAGCAGATCGCAGCCTTGCGTGGTCAGCAGGTCCTCCGGCGCGAGCACTTCATCCAGCGCCTGTTTGAGGGTGACGCTGTGGGTCGTCTCACCGTAGACCGCCCACAGGCCGATAATATCCGGGTTATCGGCATAGGGGCCAATCAGGGCGACTTTTGTGCCCGGTTTCAGCGGAAGCAGGGCATTATCGTTTTTTAACAGCACCAGGCTGCGGGCCGCGGTTTCCCGCGCCAGCGCCAGATGATCCGGGTGATAAAACCAGGCCCGTTCCTTTTCTTCCGACGCGCCGCGAAACGGGTCGTCAAACAATCCCAGCGTTTCTTTCAGTTGCAGCACGCGCGTCACGGCCTGATCCAGCGCGTCTTCGGATATCACACCTGCTTTAACCAGCGCGGGCAGATGATTGACATAGCAGGGCGATTTCATGTCGATATCGAGCCCGGCGTTAAAGGCCAGTTGGCTGGCATGGCGTTCATCCTCTGCCACGCCATGAGGGATGAGTTCCTTTACCGCGGCATAATCAGCGATGGTCACGCCGTCGAAATGCCAGCGATCGCGCAGAACGGTGTTGAGCAGCCAGCGGTTGGCGGTGGCGGGAATGCCGTCGAGTGTATTGAATGCCGTCATCACCAGCTTGCATCCGGCCTGAACCGCGGCAAGATAGGGCGGGAGATAATCATCGAAAAGCGACTGCCGCGACAGCTCGACGGTATTGTAATCGCGCCCGGCGACAGGCGCGCCATACCCGGCGAAGTGCTTCACGCAGGCTGCCAGCCCCTCACCGTATTCCAGATTATGCTGAAAGCCGCGTACACAGGCGCGGACTATCTGGCTGTTAAGCAGCGGATCTTCGCCCGTCGACTCCAGACAGCGGCCCCAGCGGGCGTCGCGCACCAGGTCAGCCATGGGGGCGAAGGTCACATGGCTGCCTGCGCTGACCGCTTCTTTTGCCGCCACCTGACAGCAACGCTCGATCAGCGCGGGCGACCAACTACAGCCCAGCGCCAGCGGAATGGGGAAAACCGTGCGATAGCCGTAAACGATATCCGCCATAAACAGCAGCGGGATTTTCAGGCGGCTGTTTTGCAGATGCTGTTCCTGAATATGACGCGTCTTTTTCGCGCCAGACACGTTCAATACTGAACCGGCGCACTGAACCTGTTGCTGGCTGATGCCGAGCTTCGCTTTTGGGCCAACGGTGAGTTGAGGTTCATCGACGAAAAACTCACCGGAAAGCTGTACCAGTTGGCCGACTTTCTCCTCCAGCGTCATCTGCGCCAGAAGCGTCGTGATTCTGCTCATCAGTGAGTTTCCTCGGTTTCACGTTTTAACGCCTCTTTTTCCGCCAGCTTAAACCACGGGAACCACAGCAACGGGGAGAGAATCAGCTGTAAAAACAGATGCAGCAGAATAATAGAAGTCGCTCCGCCAATGGAGGCAAAGAAGCCCAACGGCAGGCCGAAAATGGTTTGTGCGCCGACAATCTTCGCGACCAGCCCCATTTTGATCAGCGCCCAGGAAAGGGTTATCGCAATCGCGTTATTGGTAATAAACGGCACCATCAGGTGATAATTCATCACCAGCGGCGTTCCGAAGATAACCGGTTCGGTAATGCCAAAGAGGGCAGGCGTCAGCGCCAGACGACCGACCTGTTTAAATTGTTTACTGCGCGACAGGCACATTAGCAATACCAGCCCCAGCGCCAGGCCGCCCCAGGTGACAATATTAAAGAATGCCAGGCCCAGGACATTAGGTAACTCCTGACCATTCTGCCAGGCAGCGAGGTTTTCGAGATCCATGGCCAGCCAGATAGGGGTCACCAGCGGCAAAACAACATTGGTGCCGTGAATCCCCAAAAACCAGAAGATTTGCATGATAAGCGTCACCAGCAGGAACGCCAGCAGGCTTCCTCCCAGCCCTTTAAGCGGCTGCTGAATCAGCGTGTAGATACACTGGTGAAAACTGCCCCAGGGCGTGTCCATAAAGGCACGGTTGATAAGCAGCGCCACCAGACCGACGGTCAGAAACGGCAGTAGACCCTGGAAGACACGGCTAATCATGGGCGGAACGCCTTTCGGCATTTTTATTGTCCAGCCGCGCTGTACCACAAAGATGAACAACCGCCCGACGCCAAGGCCTATCAGCATGGCCGAGAAAACGCCCTGCACGCCGAGCCAGGTCAGTGGAATGGACGCGATATTTCCCTCGGCGTCCGCCAACGGCGTGACAATCAAAAAGGCCATTACGGCGGCAATGCCGCAGAGAGAACCATCTACATCGACGTCATAATGGCTTACCAGATGGCGCGCCATAAAGAAGGTGACATAGATGGCTAAGATGCCCAGGGTGCAGGTGGCGACGCCGCTGAAAACCGGAATCATCTCCGTCGCGACAAAAAATTGATGCACGCTATCGATGGGGAAAACAATCAGCAATACGCTAATTGAGCCGATGAGCGTTATGGCGATGGTAGAAACCATTGATACCGAAATGGTTTGTAGCCACGGGCTACGACCCAGAGCGGCAATAATGGGATCTAATTTCTGAAAAGCTTTCTCAAATTTATTCATGGTAAATATATTTAATTGGCCAGGGTTAGCGATATTTTTGAGATTATTTAAGCGAGAAAGTGTTAAGCCCATCAATATTTAATTACGGCAACTTGTTCTACTCTTAAGGAAAAGATGGACATCTGCGATATATTTCAGCCTGAAAAAGAGTAACTAATTGAAATAATTTAAATTAAGATGTCTTATAGTTGTTCCTTTATGGATTAAACAAAAGATGATTTATAAAAATATCGTTCATGCGATTCGGGAATTAATCACCAGCAATAATATGTCTATCGGCGACCCGTTACCTCCTGAATATGAACTGGCGCAGCGCTGCAATGTATCGCGCAATACCATTCGCAAAGCGCTGGCGGAACTGGTTGCGAAAGGTGTGGTTGAGACGCGAAAAGGGGCGGGAAGCTTTGTGTGCTATAAGAAATTTGTGCCGCAGGTCAATACCTCTATGGGGTTTAGCGAAATCGCGCGCCTGCACGGTAAGCCCTCCACCAGCCGGGTATTGAAGTTTGAAGCGTTACCTGCGACGGAGGACATCGCGGCAAAATTGAAGATTCCGGCCGGCGAGTGGGTTTATCAGGTGAAACGAATACGCTTGATCGACAATATCCCCATGCAGCTGGAAAATACCTGGCTTTCAGTCACGCGGTTCCCCCAGCTAACAATCAGTGATATGAATAAATCAAAGTTTGATTATTTTGAACGTGTGTGTGGCATAACCCTATCAGGATCGTTTGAAACGTTCTCGACCGAGCTGGCAAATCAGGACGTGGCGCGGATATTACATATTAGCGTTAAAGACCCGGTCATACGCATGGAGACGCAGGCGGTAGATATCCACCAAACAATTCTCGACTATTCTATTCTTTATAATAATAGTTATGAATTTAATGTGCAGTATTTTTGGCCAAGACAACTGACGCAGAAATAATTGTGCCGGAGGCATTCTCCGGCACAGTGGCAAATTACCGTCCCGCCTTCAACTTCTGATAATACTCTTCATAAATCGCGCTGGCCGCGCCCACGTCGTTCTGCCATTCGCCTTTGTTGATGGTATCGGCGTCAGGGTAGAGCGATTTATCGTTAGCCACGTCCGGGCTCAGCAGCTTACGTGCCGCGAGGTTTGGTGTTGGGTAGCCGATGGTTTCCGCTACCTGTTTTGCCACTTCCGGGCGCAGCAGGAAGTTGATGAGCTTGAGCGCGCCTTCCTTGTTTTTGGCATTTGCTGGAATCGAGAGGCTATCCATCCAGAAAATTCCGCCTTCTTTTGGCCAGATAACCTCAAGCGGCGTACCGTTCTGACGCGCGACCCACGCTGAACCGTTCCACACCATCCCCAGGTTGACTTCGCCTTCCATATACGGGTTGGCCGGGTTATCCGAGTTAAATGCGGCCACGTTCGGCATCAGTTTTTTCAGCTCATTGTAAGCGGCTTCAATCTCTTTTGGGTCAGTGGTATTGCCGGAATAACCCAGCTTGCGCAGCGCCATCTGGAACACTTCGCGCGCATCGTCGGTGAGCAGCAGGCTGTTCTTATATTCCGGCTTCCACAGATCGGCCCAGCTGGTGATGCTTTTTGGATCAATACTGTCGCTGTTCACGCCGATAGCGGTCGCACCCCAGATATAGGGGATGGAGTAATCATTGTTCGGGTCGAACGGTTTATTGAGCATTTCCGGGTCGAGATTGCCGAAGTTGGTTAACGTCGTTTTATCGATCTTCTGGATCATGCCCTCTTTGCGCATTTTATCGACGTAATAGGTGGAAGGCACCACCAGGTCATAAGCGCCGTCTTTGTAGGTTTTAAGCTTAGCGTACATGGTTTCATTCGATTCATAGGTCGAATAGATAACCTTGATGCCCGTCTCTTTGGTGAACTGTTCTAACAGCCCTGGCGGGACATATTCCGTCCAGTTGTAGAAGTAGAGTGTTTTGGTGTCATCAGCGTGAGCGGCGCTCATTCCCAGTGCTAAAGCACCCGCTGCGAGCAGGTGGCGTGACCATTTTTTCATTTAACGTCCCCTGATTGAGCCCCGAAAGGCTGCTGTGTTGATTGGCCTGAATTCAGGCCAATGCCCATTATGCCTGGCGCGCCAGACCTTTCGTTTTATCGCGTGCAATAAGCTGGCTGGCGATGACCAGTACCAGTGACAGCACCAGCAAAATCGTTGCCAGCGCATTCACTTCCGGTGAAACGCCGACTTTAACCATTGAGTAAATTTTTAACGGTAAAATCTCATAGCCCGGCCCGGTAACAAATGAGGAGACGACCACATCATCCATCGAGAGCGTAAAGCTCAACAGCCAACCGGCGGCCACCGCAGGCATCGCCAGCGGCAGTATGATTTTTCGTAAAATAGTGAGCTCGCTGGCACCCAAATCTTTTGCCGCTTCCAGCATCCGAACATCAAACCCTTTCAGGCGCGAGTAAACGGTCACCACCACAAACGGCAGGCAGAAGGTGATATGCGAGAACAACAGCGACCAGAAGCCGAGCTGGATCCCCAGCAGCATAAATAGCACCAGTAGTGAGATGGCCATCACGATGTCCGGCGACATCATCACCACGAACAACATGCCGCTGACAAACGGTTTGCCGCGAAAACGGTAGCGATAGAGCGCCACCGCCGTCAGCGAACCAATCAGCGTGGCGAAGGTTGCCGAGAAAATAGCCATCGTCAGCGAGTGCTGTGCAGCCTGGAGCAAGCTGTCGTTGTTCATCAACAGGTTATACCAGTTGGTGGTAAAACCCTGCCAGTTAATCCCGAAACGCGAGCTGTTAAAGGAGTTCACGATCAAAATAATAATCGGGATGTAGAGATAAGCGTATATGGCGGTCATAAAACCGCCGCGCAGCAGTTTACCGATCATTCCAGCTCCACCTTTTTGTTCAGCAGACGCGAGGCGCGCCAGTAAACCAGCAGCATCAGACCCATCACTATTGTCAATGTAATGCTGGTGGCTGCGCCGAACGGCCAGTCGCGAATATTGAGGAACTGGCTCTTAATGACGTTACCAATGAGCAGGTTTTTCGCGCCGCCCATCAGGTCAGAGACGTAGAACAGCCCCATCGCCGGCAGCATGACCAGCAGACAACCCGCGATAATTCCCGGCATCGTCAATGGAATGATAATGCGGATGAACGTTTGCAGCTTATTGGCCCCCAGATCCTTCGCCGCTTCCAGCAAGGGTTTATCGAGTTTTTCGATGCTGGAGTAGAGCGGCATCACCATAAACGGCAGCAGGATATAGACCAGGCCAATGATGACCGCGCTCGGCGTGAACATGATGCGAATCGGCGTGTCGATAACGCCCAGCCACAGCAAAAACTCGTTAAGATAGCCTTTGGTACTGAGGAAAATTTTCAGCCCGTAGATACGAATCAACGAGTTCGTCCAGAAGGGGACAATCAGCAGAAACAGCAGCAGCGGGCGCACCTTGTGCGGCAGCTTTGCCAGAAACCAGGCGAAGGGGTAGCCCAGCACCAGGCAGGCGAGCGTAGCAATGAGCGCCATGTTTAGCGAGTGCAGTAGCACCTCGAAGTAAAGCGGATCGAGCAGGCGCGCGTAGTTATCCAGCGTAAAGACCATTTTGACGAAACTGGCGTCATCGCGGGTCAGAAAGCTGGTACCGATGATCATCAGGTTGGGCAGAAAGACAAATAACACAAGCCAACCGACGATTGTGGCAATCACCACATTCTGGAACTTACTTGTGTTCTTCATCAGCCAGTACGACCTCCCAGCTTTCTACCCAGTTGATTGCCATTTTTTGATCGAGCGAATGGTCGAAGTCCGGGTCATCTTCATTAAAGAATTCGCTGACCAGCACCATCTTGCCATTTTCCAGCTCGACGACGGACTCCAGCGTCATGCCCTTATAGTTGCGCTCACGCACGTAGCCAATCAAACCTTCAATGTGATCGTTGTGGTTGATTTCATCCACACGCAGATCTTCCGGGCGTAGCAGGACATTCAGTTTCTGGCCGGGGGTGACCGGGAAATTGACGTCAATATTGCACTCGCGGCCCTCAACATTAGCGCGTACCCGACGTTCATCAAGACGCTCAATCACGGTCGCGTCGAAAATATTGATCTCGCCAATAAAACTGGCGACAAACAGGTTTTTCGGTTCTTCGTAAATTTCACGCGGGGTACCGTCCTGCTCAATACGCCCGTCGCGCATTACCACGATGCGATCCGACATGGTGAGCGCTTCTTCCTGATCGTGGGTGACAAAGACAAAGGTGATACCCAGCTTTCGCTGCAACGCTTTGAGTTCGTTTTGCATCTGCTTCCGCAGCTTGTAGTCGAGCGCAGAGAGTGATTCATCCAGCAATAGCAGGCTCGGTTTATTGACCACCGCACGGGCAATCGCCACGCGCTGCTGTTGGCCGCCGGAGAGCTGATGTGGCTTGCGCTCAGCGAACTCTTCCAGTTGCACCATACGCAGCGCGTCGGTTACGCGAGGGGGAATTTGATCGGCAGGGGTTTTCTGCATGCGCAGACCAAATGCCACGTTTTCGAAGACGGACATGTGCGGAAAAAGCGCATAACTCTGGAAAACGGTGTTAACGTGGCGATCTTCGGCCGGAACGTTAGTAATATCCTGATTTTCCAGATGAATCGTTCCAGAGTCTACATTTTCCAGACCCGCGATAAGACGAAGGACGGTTGTTTTACCGCAGCCAGAGGGCCCAAGCAGCGTAAGGAACTCGCCGTTATTGATGGTGAGGTTCAGATCGGAGATGACCGTTTTACCATCGAAACCTTTGCGAATTCCCGCCAATTGCACCAGCGGTGAAAGCGAACGCGATTGTGTATTCAATTTTTTACTCTGTCCCATTCAGACGCACCGGATGGCTTACCGATGCGGGGTTTGTGGTTAACCACCTTTAGACGTATAGAGGCCTGACACATATTAAGGCCTGGCATTCTACGGCAATCGTGTTAAATCGCCAATCCTCTATGCATACAGATGAGCTATCTTTAAGCCTGTAAATGATTTAGCGAAAAAAAATGGGCTTTGCCGGGGTAAAAGTGACCTGACGCAATATTTGTGTTTTCCCGCTTATTGATAATGTTGTCACAAAAAGTGAGGGTGACTGCATGGATAAATTACTTGAGCGTTTTTTACAGTATGTTTCTCTGGACACGCAATCTAAGCCCGGCGTGCGTCAGGTGCCGAGTACAGAGGGGCAGTGGAAACTGTTGCATCTGCTCAAAGAACAGCTTGAAGCAATGGGGCTGGTGAATGTCACTCTGAGCGAAAAAGGCACCGTGATGGGCACGTTGCCTGCGAATATCGACGGCGATATTCCAGCGGTAGGCTTCATTTCACACGTCGATACCGCACCCGATTTCAGTGGTAAAAACGTCAATCCACAGATCGTGGAAAACTATCGCGGCGGCGATATTGCGCTGGGTATCGGCGATGAAGTGCTTTCGCCGGTGATGTTCCCGGTGCTGCATCAACTGCTGGGCCAGACGCTTATCACCACTGACGGCAAAACGCTGCTCGGCGCGGATGATAAAGCGGGTATTGCGGAAATCATGACCGCGCTGGCGGTACTGAAAGAGAAAAACATTCCTCACGGTGATATCCGCGTGGCGTTTACGCCCGACGAAGAAGTGGGCAAGGGCGCAAAACACTTTGATGTGGAAGCCTTTGATGCCCGCTGGGCTTATACCGTTGATGGCGGCGGTGTGGGTGAGCTGGAGTATGAAAACTTCAATGCGGCATCGGTGATTATCAAGATCGTCGGCAACAATGTGCATCCGGGCACTGCGAAAGGGGTGATGGTCAATGCATTGTCGCTGGCCGCACGCATTCATGCGGAAGTACCCGCAGATGAGAGCCCCGAAAAAACAGACGGTTATGAAGGTTTCTATCATCTCAACACGATGAAAGGTTCCGTTGATCGCGCGGAAATGCACTACATCATTCGCGATTTTGACCGTAAGCAGTTCGAAGCGCGGAAACGCAAAATGATGGAGATCGCCAAGAAGGTCGGCAAAGGGCTGCATCCGGATTGCTACATTGAACTTATTATTGAAGACAGCTACTACAATATGCGTGAGAAGGTGATGGAGCATCCGCACATCATTGATATCGCTCAGCAGGCGATGCGTGATTGCAATATCGAGCCGGATCTCAAACCGATTCGTGGCGGTACCGATGGTGCACAGCTCTCCTTTATGGGGCTACCATGCCCGAACCTCTTCACCGGCGGCTATAACTATCACGGTAAACACGAGTTTGTGACGCTGGAAGGGATGGAAAAAGCGGTGCAGGTGATTGTGCGTATCGCGGAGCTGACGGCGAAGCGGGCGGGGTAAGTCTCCCCCTCACCCTAACCCTCTCCCTCAGGGAGAGGGGACCGACCGAGCCGGTTTTGCAGATCTGCGCTGGTTTTCTCCCTCTCCCTGAGGGAGAGGGCCGGGGTGAGGGGCCTCACTCACCCTTCAAAGAACCAGTACCCGCTGTTTACCAGCGCGGCCAGCATCGCGAGGAATGACGGGTCTTCCAGCGCATCGCCGAAGTGTTCGCTTTCCAGCACCATATTTCCTGCCAGCGCATTCAGTGCCGGACGATGAGGCGAGTCGATTTTTTCGCCGTTAACGAAAACATCGTCGCCGATTTTCAGCACGCGTAACCCACCTAAACGCGCCAGTTTATCGCCCTGTTGCAGCGCGTCGTAAATTTCATCTGGCTGATACGGCGGCTCTGGCGGCGCGACGTCCAGCTCGTGGCGTGACTGGCTGATAAACTCACCGAGCCATTGCTGGAACTGCTCTGGCTGATTCATTAACCCCTGCATCATGTCACGCAGACGGTCGACTTCCTGCGGCAAAATATCCGCCGGATGCGCGCGTGCAGGTACGTCCGGATCGGTATAACGCTGGCTGCCCAGTTCGCGTTGCAGGATGTAATCGGCAAAACCGCTAAACAGTTCACGGCCACTTGGCGCGCGGAAACCCACGGAGTAATTCAGCGAGTTTTCCAGCGAATAACCCTCGTGCGGGAAACCTGGCGGGATGTACAGAATATCGCCGGGCTCGAGTTCTTCATCAATGATGCCTTCGAAAGGGTCTACCTGGAGTAGATCAGGGTGCGGACAGTGCTGTTTCATCGGCACTTTCTCGCCCACGCGCCAGCGACGGCGACCCGTCCCCTGAATGATAAAGACATCGTACTGATCGAGATGCGGGCCCACGCCGCCGCCCGGTACGGAGAAGGAAATCATCAAGTCGTCAATACGCCAGTCGGGCAGGGCGCGGAAGGGACGCATCAACGCCGCCGAGGGCTCGTGCCAGTGATCGACCGCCTGAACCAGCAACGACCAGTTGGTTTCGTCGAGGTGATCGTAGCTTTCAAATGGTCCGTGGCTGACCTGCCATTTTCCGTCAAGATGACTCACCAGCCGGCTGTCGACTTCGTTTTCCATCGCCAGGCCTGCCAGCTCATCCGGTGAAATAGGGTCGACAAAGTTAGCAAACCCGCGTTTGAGGACCACCGGGCGTTTCTGCCAGTAGCGTTCGATAAAGTCGGGCCAGTTGAGCGTTAAGTGATAATCCATATGAGTATGTCCGCAGCAGGTGTTTTCTCGGATTATACACGTAATCCGGCAACCTGCCTGCTGCGCAAACCGGATTTAGCCGACGTGGTGCTCCAGGTTCTGGCGACCAAAAACCACGTCCATTTTTGCCCCGCCCAGCAGGCTGTCGGCGGTGATGATTTGCCCGTCATATTGCTCGACGATATCACGCGCGACGGAGAGCCCGACGCCCTGGCCTGGCCTGAGTGTATCGGCGCGCTGGCCGCGATCGAACACCAGATCCCGTTTACCCTGCGGAATGCCCGGACCATCATCTTCAACAATCACGTGTAGCTGGTTTTCGGCCTGATGCGCGGACACTTCCACGAATTCGAGGCAGTATTTGCAGGCGTTATCCAGCACGTTGCCCATCACTTCCATAAAGTCGTTTTTCTCGCCGACAAAGCTAATTTCGGGTGAAATGTCGAGGCTAATGCTCACGCCTTTCCGCTGATAGACCTTATTCAACGCGGAAATTAAACTATCCAGCGTGGGCGCGACCGGATGAAGCTCGCGGCTCAACAGGGTACTGTCGGTACGCATGCTGGCGCGGTTGAGGTAATAGCCAATCTGCTGAGAGATGCGACTGATTTGCTCAAGCATGATGGGCTCGGCTTCGCTGACGCTGATTTTTTCACTGCGCAGTGAGCGTAGCGAACTTTGCAGCACCGCCAGCGGCGTTTTCAGGCTGTGCGTGAGATCGGTAAGCGTGGTGCGATATTTATCATAACGCTCCCGTTCGCTTTTCAGCAGGCGATTCAGGTTACGCACCAGGCCGGTCAACTCGCGGGTCGTTTCCGGGTTTAACGCTTCGCGGTTATGCTCTTCAAGCTCGCGCACCTCGCGCGTCAACGCCGCCAGCGGGCGCAGGCTCCAGTGTGCAGCCACCCACAGCAGCGGAACCACCAGCAACAGGTTGGCCGCCAGCACGTAGATAAACCAGCTCCACACCATATAAGAGCGTTTAAGCTCGATAGGGATCGTGTCAATCACTACGATCACCAACGCGGGCATCATCTTTGTTGCCGGATAGCTGTTGACGGCAACAGAGTGCGTCATCTCTGAGTCATCATCTTCTTTACGGATTTCACTCAGTTGTTCCTGTGCTTCATGGTTATCGGTCAGCAAGGCGCTGGAGGCGTTGATATCCGCTTCTATCTCATGAAAGCCGTTACCGCGCAGCCAATCCTTCTGTATACGGTTTTTCAGCCAGGGAATATCTTTCTGCTGCCAAAGCAGATTGCCTTTGTTGTCATAGATGATGGCCATCGTCGGGCTTTGACGGATGAGATTATCGGGCATATCGACGGTTAACTTTCCGTCTTCCCATTTGGAAAAGGTGTAGAACAGATTGCTTTCGCCGCGCAGCAGACGAAATGTGGTTTTGTCGAAGCTGACGCTGTAGCCCACCAGGGCGACCATACCGTAAGCAAGAGAAAGCACCATTACCACGGCTGCGGTCGCCAGCAAGAAGCGCACCCGCAGCGAGAGGGGCAGCATATGCCGCAATAGCTTATTCATCCGCGCAGTTCGAACAGATAGCCCTGGCCACGGACGGTGTTGATCACATCATGTGGATATTGCGCCTGTATTTTCTTGCGCAGGCGACCCATCAGCACGTCTATAGTGTGACTCTCGCGCAGTTCGGCGTCGGGATAAAGCTGAAGCATCAGAGAATCTTTGCTTACCACTTTGCCGTTATTGCGGATCAGCGTTTCAATAATGGTGTATTCGAACGCCGTCAGCTTGATCACTTCGTCGTTGATCGACAATTCGCGGCGTGAGAGATCCACCTGGAACGGTGGCAGGGAGATCACCTGCGAAGCATGGCCGCTATTACGGCGCATCAGCGCCTGCATGCGCGCAGCCACTTCTTCAATATGGAACGGTTTGGTGACGTAGTCATCAGCCCCGGCACTCAGCACCTCGACTTTATCCTGCCAGCCTTCGCGGGCAGTCAGTACCAGAACCGGTAACGAGATGTCGTGACTGCGCCAGCGGCGAATCAGAGAAAGGCCGTCTTCATCCGGCAAGCCGAGGTCGACAATGGCAATATCCGGCAGATGCTCGCCGAGATAGTAATCTGCTTCCTTTGCGTCTTCCGCCGCATCAACCTGATGACCCAGCTCCTGAAGCTGAACCTTCAGATGGTGACGTAACAGGGCGTTATCCTCTACCACGAGTACGCGCATGTTTTTTCTCCATATCATAATTGAAGCTAATAGTTTAAACCTGGCTGGTTATACTAAAACTAAACACCGGACAGTAAAAGAATTTGTCCTGTTCTGTTCCTTTACGTTTCAATATAGCGCTCAATTTTCTCTTTTGGTTTTGACAGCAGTATTTTTACCAGCTCGACAAACTTAACGGGCTTGTAGAAATAGTAACCTTGCAGCAGGCTGATGTTATTACGATTGAGGTAGTTGAGCTGCGTTTGCGTTTCGACGCCTTCAGCGACAATCGTTAAAGAGAGTTTCCGCGCAAGGTCAAGGACGCAGTCGAGCAATTTTGTTGAATCCTCATCTTCGTTCACCCGACCGACAAAACTCTGATCGATTTTAATGTAATCGATGTTCAGATCGTGCAGATAAGAGAGGCCGGAATAACCGGTGCCGAAATCGTCCAGTGCAATCGCAAAACCATTCGCGTGCAGCGTGTTGAGGTTACTGATGAGCTGTTCATCCACGTGCAGCGGTTCGCGCTCGGTCACTTCCAGCACCAGCGTCAACTTTTTATTCACAAAACCCGCCTGGTATTTCAGGCAATCCTCAACGAAAGACGCCGCATTGATGTGTGCGGCGCTGAAATTAATACCGACGTGAAAGCCTTCCGGCAATTTGCTGCTGATGGCATTCATATGCGTCACAACCTGCCACATGAGCGACTGCGTAAGCGGAATGATTAATCCGGATTTCTCCGCCAGCGGGATAAAAGCCGCAGGGGAAATAAACCCGGCCTCAGGATGTTTCCAGCGGGCAAGGACTTCGATACCCCGTATCGAGTTATCTCGTCCATCCATCACCGGTTGGTAATAGGGGATAATTTCACCATTGTTTATGGCGCGTTTCAGGGCATCCGCCGGGGTAATCGTTTTATGAAAATATTTATCGAGAGACCAGCCAGCAGTACAGGACATCAGCAGAATGAAAATGAGGACGCCAGCGCCCTGACGAAAAATACGTTTCAGGCTGAAGAAGGCAGGGGACGTGTACTGGACAGAAAAGGGATACATTTTGGCATCAATAATGTCTTCGCGATGGTTCTGACGCCCCACCTCGCGCACATCACCATCCTGACCCAGTGAATATCGGCCGACAATCATCCGGAGCTGTGCATTTTTTCCGGTGCTGTTTAGCGCATCATGAATATGGGAGTCGCTGATGGTCACTAAAATGACCCCATCTGATATATCGGCGCGGTAAACGAGAGCTGGATGCTGATGGACATTATCTTTAGCACGAACCAGCGTTAATGGCGTATCAGGGAGGGACGCTGGGTTGGTTAACAAAAGACGGTTACCGGGCAGGGAGGTGCACCATGCTTTACCTTCTTTCAGGATGAGAATCGTTCTGAGGTGTGGGCTGAGTACTGCCGTCGTCCCCAGTTGATATTGCCCTTCAACGGTGCAGCCCGATGCAGCAATGGCCATGGCTGTTTTACTGGCGGTCTTAGCTTCGTCAAGAATCTGGTTAATATTTTCGACGGCCTGGGTAGCGCCAGCGACATTGTCAATTTTGGCGGAATACCAAAGTTGTACATTCAGAATGAATATCCCGGCAATAAACGTCAGCACCGCGGCAATCGGCGGAATGATAGCCCTGAGCATGTGCATCTCCTGATGAGCGGCGTTATCGCTGACAGTGTGTGTTACTCAGGAGTATAGAAGATGAGAGGGGCGTCTTGTGGTCGTGAGGAAAGGAATAATCAGGGGGACCTCCCTCCCCATTCAGGGGAGGGAGTCAGCCATTATTTCAGGTCATCGACCATCTGAATTGCGCGGCCAATATAGTTGGCTGGCGTCATTGCTTTCAGGCGAGTCTTTTCGTCTTCCGGCAGGGCCAAACCGTCGATAAACTGTTTCATGCCTTCGGCATCAACGCGTTTGCCGCGTGTCAGTTCTTTCAGTTTTTCGTACGGTTTTTCAATGCCATAACGACGCATAACGGTTTGGATAGGCTCTGCCAGCACTTCCCAGTTGTGATCGAGTTCGTCCAGCAGACGGTCACGATTCACTTCCAGTTTGCTCACGCCTTTCAGGGTTGACTGGTAGGCAATCAGCGCATAGCCAATACCCACGCCCAGGTTACGCAGGACGGTGGAGTCCGTCAGGTCACGCTGCCAGCGGGACACCGGCAGTTTGCTCGCCAGGTGCTGAAGCACGGCGTTTGACAGGCCCAGGTTGCCTTCGGAATTTTCAAAGTCAATGGGGTTAACTTTGTGCGGCATGGTGGACGAACCAATTTCACCGGCGATGGTTTTTTGCTTGAAGTGGTTCAGGGCGATGTAGCCCCACACATCACGGTCAAAGTCGATCAGGATAGTGTTGAAGCGCGCCATGCAATCAAACAGTTCGGCGATATAGTCATGTGGCTCGATCTGAGTGGTGTACGGGTTCCACTGAATACCCAGAGAAGTGACAAACTCTTCGCTGAACTGATGCCAGTCGACTTCCGGATACGCGACGATATGGGCGTTATAGTTGCCGACCGCGCCGTTGATTTTACCCAGAATTTCAACCTGGTTAAGCTGGCGATACTGACGCTCCATACGGTAAGCCACGTTAGCCATCTCTTTACCGATGGTGGACGGGGTTGCCGGCTGGCCGTGAGTACGCGACAGCAGCGGGATGTCGCGGTACTGTACCGCTAAATCTTTAATGCCGTCGATAAGCTTGCGCCAGTAAGGCAGGATCACTTCATCACGCGCGGTTTTCAGCATCAGTGCGTGAGACAGGTTGTTAATATCTTCAGAAGTACAGGCGAAGTGAATGAACTCAGAAACCGCATGCAGTTCCGGCACATTCGCCACTTTTTCTTTCAGGAAATACTCAACCGCTTTCACATCATGGTTAGTGGTGCGCTCAATGGTTTTGATGCGCGCGGCATCTTCTTCATTGAAGTCGGTAACGATTTTATCGAGGAAACCGTTTGCGTCTGCGGCAAAAGCAGGAACTTCCTTGATCGCTGCCTGCGCAGCCAGCTTTTGCAGCCAGCGCACTTCAACTTGTACACGGAATTTCAGCAAACCGAATTCGCTGAAAATGCCGCGCAGCGCGCTGACTTTATCGCCGTAGCGGCCGTCGACAGGGGAAACGGCGGTCAGTGAGGATAATTCCATAGATCATAACTCCGGGGTTAAATGAGCAAGAATTTGTTTTGCCTGAGTGGTCAGGCGATTACGGTAAAACATGAGCTGCAAGCGTCCGCCACCAACCTGGTGCCAGAGAACGGCAGCACGAATGCCAGCAAGCAGCGAGGCGCGGACTTTTGCCTGCACCTGTGGACTTTGCAGCACGGCAGGGGAGCCGGTAACCTGAATACGTGGGCCAAGCGGACTGATAACATCGACATAGATACCGGCCATCGCGCTCAGCAGGGTTTCAGACTGTAAATCAAAGTGGTCAAGCTGGCGCTGCAGGCCCGCGATACGGTCGCCGAGCGTATCCATCGCGCCTTTTGCGGAGGCCAGTTTACGTTCGAGCACCATTAAACTCAGCGTATAGCGGGTGAGCTCGGCGTTGAGCCCCTGGCGACTGCTGGCATTCAGTACGCCTAACAGCGTTTCCAGGCCGAGACGAAGATTTGCTTCACTGCCACCGAACACGCCCAGGGTTGAGTCCGGGTTCAGGTCGATAACGCTGTTCAGCGACACAAGCAGCGCGTCGCTATCGCAGTGGCCCTGATGGGCCAGTTGTTGCACCAGGCTGGCGGACTGGCAGATACCCGCCAGCGCCAGGGTGATGTCATAGTAGTTCTTCGCCACGCTAACTCCTTGTTGATTCCCCGCGCTTGAGCGCGGCCAGGGCGTCTGGTGCCCCGGCGTTGGGGAGACGACTGCTGTTAATTATGCCGGCAGCGGTATGCGCTGTTCGATTACGCCGCCGCCAAGGCATACTTCACCGCTGTAGAACACGGCGGACTGGCCCGGCGTGACTGCGGCAACGGGCTCATCAAAACGCACTTCAATGCGCTCTTCATCCAGCGCGACGACGGTGCAGGGAATATCTGTCTGGCGGTAACGTGTTTTAACCGTACAGCGGAACGTACCCTGAACAGGTTCGCGATCGACCCAATGCAATTGCTGGGCAATTAAGCCAACGGACATCAGGCGCGGATGGTCGTGGCCCTGCGCAACGACCAGAATATTGTTTTCGACATCTTTATCGACAACGTACCACGGATCTTCCGACCCTTCTTTAGTACCGCCGATGCCGAGGCCTTTACGCTGACCCAGGGTGTGATACATCAGCCCCTGGTGTTCACCAATCTCTTCACCGTCAACGGTGACTATTTTGCCTGGCTGGGCAGGCAGGTAGCGACCTAAAAACTCGCGGAATTTTCGCTCGCCGATAAAACAGATACCGGTGGAATCTTTTTTCTTCGCGGTGATGAGATCCAGCTCTTCGGCGATTTTACGCACCTGCGGTTTTTCCAGCTCACCAACCGGGAAGAGGCTTTGGGCAATCTGTTCGTGGCCGAGGGTGTAAAGGAAGTAGCTCTGATCTTTGTTGCCATCCAGCCCGCGCAGTAACTGGCTTTTGCCGTTGACATCTTTACGGCGCACATAGTGGCCGGTGGCGATGTAATCAGCACCTAAATCTTCTGCGGCGAATTCGAGGAAGGCTTTGAATTTGATCTCTTTGTTGCACAGGATATCCGGGTTTGGCGTGCGGCCCGCTTTGTACTCCTCCAGGAAGAGTTCAAAAACGTTATCCCAGTATTCAGCGGCAAAGTTAACGGTGTGCAGCTCAATGCCGAGCTTATCGCAGACCGCTTGCGCATCGGCAAGGTCGGCGGCGGCAGTACAATATTCCTCGCCGTCGTCTTCCTCCCAGTTCTTCATGAACAGGCCCTCAACCTTATAACCTTGTTGTTGCAACAGGTAGGCTGAGACGGAGGAATCAACACCGCCGGACATGCCGACGATCACTTTTTTCTGGCTTTCTGACATTGGAATACTCACGACATTGAACTTCAAGGCGGCATATTCTAGCACGCAGCCCCTTACTTGACACCCTCTGTAAACGGCCAGTTAAATGCGCCGATAAGCGAAAGAGGATAACGCTCGCCGCTCTGGTAGCTATGAATGCTTTCCGCGACCAGCTTTGAACGCAGATTCGTTGCGTTAAGAATTTCCTCAGCACTGACCCACAGGCAGCGATCAATATCGCTGTCGTGCGGTTGTGTCGGACAAATACCGTCCAGCTCTATCAAAAACAGAAAGCGCAAAAAGGGCGTTTTGTCGGGCGCTATCCACTGGTGCATACGGATAAAGTGCTGCGGCGTAGCGCGAATACCGGTTTCTTCCCACAATTCGCGCTCGGCAGCCTGAACTAATGTTTCGTCGGCTTCGAGATGCCCCGCGGGTTGATTCCACAATGCTTTACCGTTGATGGTCTCTTCTACAACCAGAAATTTGTCTTTAGCATGCACAATGCAGGCAACGGTGACATGAGGTTTAAACATGTACTCTCCTTTTTATTCGGCGTCACGCCATTCGCCGTTTGCCAGCCCATCCAGACGATAGTCGCCCATCGCATAGCGAATCAGACGCAAAGTAGGGTGGCCGACGTGCGCCGTCATGCGGCGTACCTGACGGTTGCGGCCTTCGTACAGCGTGACTTTCAGCCAGGTGGTGGGGATCGACTTACGCTCACGTATCGGCGGATTTCGCGGCCACAACCATTCGGGTTCATTCACCACTTCAATTCCTGCGGGCAATGTTGGGCCATCGTTGAGCGTCACGCCTGTACGCAGCGCCGTCAGCGATGCCTCGCTCGGTTCGCCTTCAACCTGCACATAGTAAATTTTTCCGGTGCGCTTGCCCGGTTGCGTCAGTCGCGCCTGCAACACACCGTCGTTGGTCAGCACTAAAAGGCCTTCGCTGTCGCGATCGAGACGTCCGGCGGCGTATACGCCCTGCACCGGAATAAAATCTTTCAGCGTGCTGCGGCCCGCTTCGTCAGTAAATTGCGGCAAAACATCGTAGGGTTTATTGAACAGAACTACGCGTTTTGGCTGGTTATCTTTACGTTGTTTGGCAGCTTGTTTGGTGCTGAATCGCTTAACCGGGTGATTTCTAAAAGAAGTTTTCTGCATGGTATTTTCAGATGTTATGTATTCGCGCATTATAGCCTAATAACGAGTGTCTTTCATGGCGCCGAACAATAAGGTAGTATTGACGCGATCATTACAAATCATTAACAAAAATGCTCTAACTCTTTGTGTTGCAGGAAGGCGGTAAGACAGTGCATTCCCGGGGTTTAACCGGCATGTAGTAAACAGCGAGAACCTGTGGCGTAAAGGATGACGAGCACACCAGAAGCGCTCGAAGGAGAGGTGAATGGAAAGCAAAGTAGTTGTTCCGGCAGAAGGTCAAAAAATCACCCTGAAAGACGGCAAGCTGAATGTGCCGCACAATCCGATTATCCCATTCATTGAAGGCGACGGCATCGGTGTTGATGTAACCCCACCGATGATCAAAGTTGTGAATGCCGCAGTTGAGAAAGCCTACAAAGGTGAGCGTAAAATTTCCTGGATGGAAATCTACACCGGCGAGAAATCCACTCAGGTTTATGGTCAGGACGTCTGGCTGCCAGCTGAAACGCTGGATCTGGTACGTGAATACCGCGTTGCAATCAAAGGCCCTCTGACCACACCTGTTGGCGGCGGTATCCGTTCTCTGAACGTTGCCCTGCGTCAGGAACTGGACCTCTACGTTTGTCTGCGCCCGGTGCGTTATTACCAGGGCACCCCAAGCCCGGTTAAACACCCTGAACTGACCGATATGGTTATCTTCCGTGAAAACTCAGAAGACATCTATGCAGGTATCGAGTGGAAAGCGGACTCTGCTGATGCAGAAAAAGTGATTAAATTCCTGCGCGAAGAGATGGGCGTGAAGAAAATTCGCTTCCCGGAACATTGCGGTATTGGTATTAAACCGTGCTCCGAAGCAGGTACCAAACGCCTGGTTCGTGCAGCTATCGAATACGCAATCGCTAACGACCGTGACTCTGTGACCCTGGTTCACAAAGGCAACATCATGAAGTTCACCGAAGGCGCGTTCAAAGACTGGGGCTACCAGCTGGCACGCGAAGAATTCGGCGGCGAACTGATCGACGGCGGTCCGTGGCTGAAAATCAAGAACCCAAAAACCGGCAAAGACATCATCGTTAAAGACGTGATCGCTGACGCCTTCCTGCAGCAGATCCTGCTGCGTCCGGCAGAGTATGACGTAATTGCCTGTATGAACCTGAACGGTGACTACATCTCTGACGCCCTGGCGGCACAGGTTGGTGGTATCGGTATTGCGCCGGGCGCGAACATCGGCGACGAATGTGCCCTGTTCGAAGCTACCCACGGTACTGCACCGAAATACGCAGGCCAGGACAAAGTTAACCCGGGCTCCATCATTCTGTCCGCAGAAATGATGCTGCGTCATATGGAATGGTTCGAAGCGGCTGACCTGATTGTTAAAGGTATGGAAGGCGCTATCGCGAACAAGACCGTGACCTATGACTTCGAACGTCTGATGGAAGGCGCTAAGCTGCTGAAATGTTCAGAGTTTGGTGACGCGATAATCGCGAATATGTAATGCTCACTTGTTGAGAACGCGAAGGAGCCGAAAGGCTCCTTTTTTATGTGATTTCTGTACACGCTTGCGTTATCTTTATCTTTTTAAACAGTGCTATCCCTCATTTGCGACTTGATTCGCAAAAGGAGATTATTATTAAAATTTTGCAATGTATTTTGTTCATTTTTTCAAGTAAATCTCATGATCTTATGGAATTCTGGCGTATAGAAGTGGTACGCAAAGAGTCTTTCTCGTGGCATCGCCTGTTGCGAAATAAAAAGAATCGCCGAAGAAATTTTCTTTTCTGGTGGCGTTTAGCGAGTGAAATGCACCGTCATGGTTCTAAATCACAGAAAAAAGCCGCATCTGCAATTGCTTCAAAGTTAAAAGACAGGTACGCCTGTGATATTGCGCTTGATGCAAAGATAGGGGCTTGTCTGCATATTCCGCATCATATGGGGATTGTCATCACCAGTAGGGCGCACATTGGCGAACATTGCATCATTCGCTAAAACACCACGCTGGGCGGTACTGTGAGCATGCGAGAAGACGAAGTTATGACCATCGGGAATAATGTCGATTTAGGTGCGAATTCATGTCTGGTTGGGCCGATCACCATTGGTGACAATGTTGTCATTGGTGCGATGTCTTTTGTAAATAAAGATATCCCGGCAGATACTATTTATGTTAATCCCCGTGTCCGGGAAATGAGGCAGGCACCTGAATCCTTTCAACGCATGGTCATACCGAGGGTAATTTAGGGAACTTGATAATTGCTCTCGATTGAGTATTAAATAATATTATTCAAATAACGAGAACGGAACATGTATGTTGCGTTCTCATTATTCATTTTTTTTCAGCGGCGTGAATACCACGTGACGCTCGATGGGAATTAAAAATAGCATCCCTCCCGACAATCCGGAAAACACCATCAACGCAACAACTGCGCCATACTCCGCATAAATCTGCCCAAATAGTGCTGAGCCAACCACCTGACCCGCTGCCAGCATAAAGAACGCGATGCTGACCCCAGTTGCCGGAGCCTGACGGAGGACATCGGCGGCATACACCAGCAACACGCCGGAAAGTGTGACATACCCGGCGCCGCACATCGCCACGGCGGGGATCAGCCACCCGGAGTAATTTTGCGAAAAAGCCATTAGCAGCAATGGCAGCGCCATGCTCAACTGAGATAAACGATAAATCTGCGCCCAGGCCAGGTAGCGAGCCAGTAACCCGGTGAATACCGCTAAAATGCCTGCCGCACCGCTTATCAGCCATAGCAGGCTGCGAAGCCGTGCATTTACACCGAGATGATGGCCGAGTATATCCGGGCCAAAACTCCACCAGGCCGCGCTGGCCGCGCCGCTTATCAGGGCGATAATGGCTAAGCGGATCATTGCTGGCGAAAACCATTCACGCAGGGTGAGAGGGCTTCGCTGCGGTTTTGCACCTGTTCCGGCGGGGATATGCCGATAAATCAGAAACAGGCACAGTGCTGCCAGCGCGGAAAAGGTCACACACGCCATTCGCCAGCCGCCGGGCAGGGCCAGCAATATCGGAACACTGATAATAATTCCCGCGCCGGTACCCGCATTAATGACGGTATTCACCTGCGGCTGGTGGTGCGCGGAGATGCGCTGTGAAACAGCCTCTGCAAGCGCTGGAGAAGACAACCCGGCGCTGGTGCCCGCGATGAAAAGCCCGATGGCGAGCATAAGCGGGGAATGTGCCAGTGCCAGCAGAATAAGCCCGACTGCTGCTGCCAGTGCGGCAGTCAATGCCGGCATGCGTGGGCCAAAGCGGGAAACCAGCAGCGGAGTGAAGACGATCGCCAGGCAGTAAGCCAGATAGCTGCAGGCCGCGATAATGCCGGCAATTTGTGGGCTAAACGACACCTCTTTCGCCACTTCTGGCATCATCAGTCCCCATGAAAATCTCGCCATCCCGTAGGTGACAGCGATAAGCGAAAAACCGGTGATGCCCAGTGCGATTGAATTTTTCATGGTTTCAAGCCTGGAATAACATCGCGCTAAGATCCAGTTAATGCGGGGTTAATCAGTCTGAAAGCGGAGGGGGAAAACGCAGAGGACAATCCTCTGCGTGCGTCGGTCAGAATGCCCAGGAGACGTTTACCGAATAGTTACGCGGTTCACCATACACCACGTAATCACTGACCCAGGAATAGTATTCCCGGTCAAAGAGGTTTTCGATATTCGCCTGCACCGCCAGCTGTTTCGTGACCTGGTAGCGAGCAAACAGATTCGCCAGTGGATAACTGCCCTGATGGACGCGGGTGGTTACGCCATCCGGTCCACTGGCATCCTGATATGTTCGATTCTGCCAGGTGAGGCCGCCGCCCACGGTAAGGTCGCGCTGCATCGGTAACTGGTAACGGCTAAAGAGCTTAAACTGCGTCTGAGGCATATTACTGTTGAAGCGCCCAGTGGAATCGCGTGCCACGTAGCGTGTGGCGCCAAAGGTCATTTGCAGGTTATCGGTCACCGCACCGTTCAGCTCAAACTCCGCGCCCTTGCTGACGGCGCCTTTTGCCGCGTAGTAAGCCTGCTCGCTGCTACCATTGACGTGATTATCGCCATCGGCCTGGCCCACGTTGTCCTGCTCAATACGGAACACGGCAACCGTCGCTGTTACCCGACCGTCCAGCCAGGCGGATTTCAGGCCGGTTTCATAACTTTTTCCGGTGACCGGCGAGAGGTAACTGCCTTTCTGGTCACGGTAAGTCTGCGGCTGGAAGATGGAGGTATAGCTGGCATACGCCGACCAGATATCATTGATGTCATAGACCAGCCCGGCATACGGCGTGATGTTGTTTTTGCTCATATCCCCGCTGGAGCCGTGGGTGCTCCACTGTGTGTAGCGCGCGCCTACAATTAAAGAGAGCGGGTCAGCCAGCGAGAAACGCGCCGCCGTGTAAGCAGATTTTTGCCGCACGATGTCATCGGATGTTAGCGTCCAGTCGCTCCACGCGGGCTCTGCGAGGCTACCGTTCCAGTTGTTATCAAACACGCCAATATCTGCTGTATCAATATCCGCTCCGGCGCTGTAATAGCGGTTGGTCTGTCGGCTGTAGCTCATACCCGCCACCAGCTCGTGCTGACGCCCCAGCAGCGTGAAGGGCCCGGTGGTGTAGGTATCCACGGAATCGAGTTTCCGCTTGCCGCGATCGAGACTGCCATAACCCGACAGGCCTTCCCCGGTGGAGCGATCCGGGAAGCCGAAGGAGTAGAGCAGTTTCGAATCAAACGAGGCTTCCGCATGTGTGCCATTCATGCGCAGGCTCCAGCCATTATCAAACTCGTGGGTCAGGTCGGCGAAAACTTTGCGTGACTCAAGATAGTAGTGCGCCCAATCTGCTGAGGGGTTAGTGCTACGATCGTAATGGGTTTTTACGCCATTACTGTACCAGGTTGGCAGCCCGCCCCAGGTCGGATTACGGGTGGTGCTTTGCTGATAATCATATCCCAGCGAAACTGTCGTGTTGTCAGTGATGTCAGCATCCACAACGCCGTAGAAGAATTTTTTGCGTTTATGATAACGGTCAAGCCAGCTGTCCTGATCCTGATATCCGGCGATAATTCTGCCACGCACGGAGCCTGTGTCGTTCAGCGGGGCTGAGAGATCGGCAACATAGCGCTGTTTGTTCCAGCTGCCATAAGTGACACCGACGTTGCCCGTGAATTCACGGCTGTCGGCGCGTTTGCGCACCATATTGACCGAGGCCGCCGGGTTGCCTGCGCCGGTCATCAACCCGGTCGCGCCACGCACCACTTCAATTCGATCATAAATAGCGGTGTCGTCACCCGTGTCACCAAAATTCCATTCATCACTAACGGAGGTGGGAATGTCATCGAAGGTATAGTTGTTGATGTAAAAACCACGGGAAAAATAGCTGGAGCGTTCGCTGTCAAAAATATTGGCGGAGATCCCCGTGGTATTCGCCAGCACATCGCCGATGGTTTCGAGGTTTTGATCCTGCATGCGTTGTTCGGTAATGATACTTACCGACTGCGGCACATCGCGTGGTGTGAGCAGCATTTTGGTGCCAGCACGCGTCGTTTTTACACTGTAGTCGTGCTCATCCTGTATCCCGTCCGCCGCATCCGTCGCTGCACCATCAACCACCATGACATCCTGCGTATCGGTATTTTCCGCAGCGACTGCTGAGCCAGAGGCGAGGGCGAGATGAATCATCGCCGCCAGGCTTGAAAAAAGAAAGCGTGATGCCGTTGCTGAAGATCTCTGTGCGGAACGGGGAACCCTGTTAAAACAACCCATTGTACGTTCTCATATGTTGTGTTTGTTATAGAAAAATCTGCCACTGTGACCACCGCCCAAATGGGCGAATGGCAATGATAATCATTTGCCTTATCGGATTGAGAAATGATCTCATCTAAATTGTAAGTTAATGTAAATTCATTAATTATCACAGTGTTGTAAGGGTTTTTCGCCAACAGGCCTGGGGCGGGCGTTGTGCGAAGAGAAAGGTGGTTAACCGCCGCAAAGAGCGGGTGAGGCGATATGACAGTAGAGCAGGGACCGTTTGCCAAAATGGCGATAATAAGTATGATTCTCATTCTCTAATGGTTGCCGTCACGGGAACCTTTATCCATCGAATGGAGTACAGAATGAAATTAGTGCTTACGCGCCGTCACGTTACGATGGCTTTTGCGATTGCTGCTGCGCTGGGGCTTTCAGCATGTCAGTCTCCGGCGGCGAAGAAACTGCCGGTAGAATCCAAAACGCAGCCGCCTGCCGCCAGCAGTGATGTTACTCAGCGCGTATTAGCGAATGGACTCTATGAGATGAATTACGCGCCGACGGAAAAGGCGCTTTATGTCGCCAGCGCACAGGGTTTTAAAGATATTAACGGTGGCGTGTTGTATCGTCTGGACCCGGCAACCCTTGCCACTACCGGTGAAACGCATACCGATTATAAAAACTTTGGCATGGCGAGCGAGCCGGATGGAAGCATCTTCTACACCACCAACTCCCTTGATGGTGCGGTATCGAAAGTGGATGCCAAAACCGGCAAGATTCTGCAACGGGTGAAATTTAGCGAAAAAGGTCCGGATGGCGACCCGGTTGGTGCGCGTGAAATCCTGTGGCATGACGGACTGTTGTTTATCGGCGGCGTGGCAGACCCTGGTCTGATTTGGGTGGTGGATGCAAAAACCATGACCCTGAAAACCCGCATCAAAAATGCCGGGAAATGGGTGACCGGGATTATCTACTCGCCTACCACCGATCGTATTTACGCGGCCAACGGCGGCGGTGAAATTCTGGTGATTAACCCGAAAAACTACCGTATTGAAAAACGCCTGACCGCAGGGGATGGCAAAAGCTACCTGTTCCTGAACATGGCGACAGACCCACAAACGGGGCGTCTGTTCGTGACCGATGACTCGAAGGCGAAAACCACGCTGGTGTTTGATGAGCGCACCGGATGCGTGATTAAACGTCTGGAAGGCGATGCGCTGGGCATCAAGTTTGACGCGAAACGCAATGAGATCTTTATCAGCCAGCGTGAATCGAAGAAAGTGTTGCAACTGGATGCCACCACCTATGCGGTGAAGAAAAGCTGGTCATTTGACGCCCGCCCGAACAGCCTGCTGCTGACGCCGGACGGTCAAACGCTGTATGTCACCCTGAAGCAAGACTTCAATGATGACAGCACCACTAAAGGCCCGGATAGCGTGGCGCGTATTGCGCTGAAGTAATTAAAAACGGGAGCCCGTTGGCTCCCGCTTTCTCTCCCGCCGGATACGTTACCAGCCACACACTTCGTGTTCATTCTCGGTATCGTATGCACGCACGGTATTAATCAGATCTTTAACCACATCGGCAGCAACATCAGGTATCAGCAATTCCATCGGTTTATCGGTCTCATAATCTACCGAAATGCCGTTGCTGTTATTCGTGACGGTCACCGTATAGGTTGCTTTACCCATGATGTTTACTCCTTATGCGAATTGACCACTTTGCCCAGGCCTGCGCCTTCAAGTTTGACATCCGGGTCGGCAAAGAAGTCGATATTGAAATAAGTGTCGTCAGTCAGAAGCTCGATTCGGTGCCATTTTTGCGGCGGCGAAATACCGAAGGAACCGGCCTCGATGACGATATCGACGTCGGGCTCAGTGGCCTCGGCGTCAGGAAAACCAAAGTAGCGCACCGCGCCCTGCATCACCGAGAGGCGGCCATAAACATGCGCTTTGGTGTTGTGGTGAGTGAACAGCGCTTTTGGCGCGGTGTCTTTATTCCAGAACGGTGTAGAACGGGAATGAACAAAATTTTCAGGAATACGCAGCATAATTGGCTCCTTACTTAGTCGCCTTGTGAGCTTAAAGGGATCTCAAAACATCAGCTTCCACGAAAAAATCAATTTGAAAAACAGTATCCTCGGTCATCAGTTCTATCAGATGCCATTTTTCAGGTGGGAACACGCCAAAGTGACCCGCTTGGATCAGTAACTCGGCTTCAGGCTGTTCAATCGTCTCATCAGCATAGCCAAGGTATTTCACCGCCCCTTTATGCACCGACAGGCGAGGATAGACCCCCTGGCGCGTACCTTTATCGAGATGACGCTGGAAAATACCGGCGGGTGCCGTCTCTTTGTTCCAGAACGGCGTGGAACGCGTATGAACACAACTTTGCGGAATCCGTAACATGTTTCCCCCTGTTTTGTTACGGGTTATTAGAGCACGAAGTGCAGGCCGAAATTTATCAAAAAGTGCATTTTAAATGCTACTTTAAAAGGGGTAGATCACTATGGATTCACAAAAACATTCATTTATTGGCACATAAATGTTACAACTACAGTATAATATATCGCCATGAAGGGGGGCGTTGAGTATGGTGCTGGAAAAATTGCGGACAAGGAACGGCAAAAAATTTCTGCTGTGTGCCTGCACAATCTTTGTGATCGCGTTGTTTGTCGTGGGTCGGGCAACGTTTGGCGGTGTGGTACGTGAGTACAACCTGCCTTATTCAGAGTGGACAACGGGCATGTTCTTTTTGCAGGGCGCGATGGTTATGGTCTACAGCTGCATTTTCACCGTGCTGGGGTCAATTCCATTTGGTTTTATTTTCCTGGGCCCCAAAGAGAGCCACAGCTAAATTGATCAGGCGAGCACGGCTCGCCTGAATTTTCCCTGCCATCAACGATGGTGCGAGTGATGATGACCGCCATGATGATGATGATCGTGGTCGATGATGCATCCGCTGAGTGTGCTGCTCAATACAATTAATAAAGAGAGTGCGAGCAATTTTTTCATTATAAGTGTCTCCAGTAACACGCTGTCGCTGTAAATAGTCTATGCGATTCAGCCGAGACGATTGTTATAAAAGCCCATGCATTAGTAGATAAGATTACTCCGCATTCTTTACGGTTTCCTGCGTCTTTGCGCCTAATTCTCATGCGCATAAATTAGCCAGTTGTACATTAATTTGTTAATAACCGCACATTTAAGGTATGAAAAGCCTATTTTTCTGATAGGTTCTTTCTGAACAAGCTAAAAACACAAAGTGTGTTACGTTTAAAAGAATGACTTTTATGATGGTGCGCATGTGAGACGTGTTCAGGACAGTTTACGAAAGAAGCAGGCGTTGCTTGTGGCCGCAGGGATCACTGGCCTGTTAATTTTCCTGTATCTCTTTTTTATGTATCAACGTGCCATTACTCAGGTCAATGACGGCATTAATGCGCTGGAAAGCAATATGCTGGCCATCTTTAATGATAATGAATTAATTGCCGATGCCGCGGGTGTGCGTTATCAACAGCTAAAAAGTAATAACCAGTGCGGTAATTTGAGCGATTTTCGTCCGCGTAATCATAACGAATGGGGCATTAATGCTGACAGGTCGGTTCTCAATCCGGGCTACGGCACGCTCATCTCCAGAACGCAAAGTGAAGAAGCGCGCTGTATGTTTGCCGCAGGGGAGTTTGTGCGTGCCAGAATGAATACGTTGAATCCTGGGCATTACGATACTCATCGTTATATAGTGGCGCATGACGCGCACTGGTTTTATTGGTTTACCAGTAAAGATTCCGTTCGTTTCTCCTTTGATTCGTCACAAATGGCGCGCAATCCTGCCGCCTTTTTCCAGATTCCTGAATCGTTTTATGATCGTTTATTACTTAAAGATTCTCGTAAAAAAGCGCGGAGTTCGACTAATTTTTATACGGATAAAATAACCGGTGAAAAAGCCTATAGTCTGGTGAGTTATATCTACGATCTTTCTGCCGGACAGGTGAGTAATCATATCGTCGGTTATTTATTATACGACTTTTCAAAGCCCGAGTTACAGCGTGCCTTGCGCGAGTCGTTCAAAAATAACATCCCTTCTGAGCTGATGCTGAAATTTGTTAACCGTCAGGATGGTAGCCATCTTTGCTTAACGGATAACTGTAACTGGCCGACGGTTTATCAGGTTTACGATCTCTCCGAACGTTACGAGTTCCGTTATGCGCTGCCGCTTTATTTATACATCTTAAATGACCCAATGGCCTCAACTGCCGTTCTGCTGGCACCGTTGCTCTTTTTGTTACTTTTCTTTGTTATTCGCCGCAGGCTAAATAAAGGGGATAATCGCTTCTATTCTGATGCACTCACCGGCAGTTATACGCGCAATATTCTGGAACTGATTCAGAAGCATGAATTACGTTACACCACTGTTCTTCTGTTTGATTGCAATAAATTTAAAGCGATCAATGATGCCTGGGGGCATAGCGTGGGAGACCGCGCGCTGAAGATTATCGCGCAATGTATGCTGGATAACGTCCGCGCTATCCACGATCTGGTGATCCGTACTGGTGGCGACGAGTTTGTCATTCTACTGGCCAGCGCCAGTAAGGAAGATGCACGTTTTATTGCTGAACGGATTGCGACGCAGGTCGCGCAGTATACCTTCACGGTAGAGGGTGAAGCGGTGCCATTATCCGTATCATGGGGAATGTCTTCAGGAGCGGATAATCTGGATAGCGCAATTCAGCAGGCAGATGCGGATATGTATCGGATGAAAAGAAGTACGCATCAGGAATCAGGCCGGTAAACCGGCCCTTGTGCGGTTTACCACCAGCCTAATTGTGTCCCGGCGACGGCAACAACCGCCACAATCAACATAATAATGGTTGTTTTTCTCATTTTGCACCTTCCGGCAGCGCATAGCCGCCAATGAAGAACCAGCCCAGAAAAATGACCGCCACAATAAAGATGACGATGGGGAAAGCGATACCTAGCCTCATTATTTTATCCTGATGTTACTTATTCATGTTGTGTAGGGTGAATCTTAAACGATGTGCCATGGAGATTGTATCTGACGGCGCATTTGTTTATCCAGATACATTGCACTGTCGGCGCTACGCAGGGCACTTTCAATGTCCGTTGTAGTGGGATCAATATCAATCAAGCCGATGCTGGTTCCGGGATAATGGAGGATTGTTTCCGCTAACAAATAATCACCACTTAGCTGCTCACGCAATGAATGGATAAACTGCGTTTGTTTGTTATATGGAGCACAGAGTATCGCAACCAGAAATTCATCGCCTCCCAGACGCCCGACGAGACAGTCTTCCGTTTTGAAGGCTAACAACCGTTGCCCAACTTGCCGTAAAAACAGATCGCCACAATGATGGCCGTAGTGGTCATTAATGGCCTTAAAGTCATCAAGGTCGATATAGGCAAGCGTAATATGGCAACCCATTTTTTGGGCATGGGAGAACATCGTCTCCAGGTTTTCAAATATCGCCCGGCGATTAGGCAATCCTGTCAAAGCATCCGTGTAGGAATGGTATATCAGCGCCGCATTTGCCGCGCGCAACTGATTTACCAGCGACTCTTTCTCAATGTAACGTGCAATAATACTGGCAAACAACTGCAGCACCTGCTCACCGTTTAGGCTAAACGGCATGGTCCGCTTACTGGAAGCCCACAGCGTTCCATACAGCGACCCGTCGGCCAGATGCACCGGGGTACTGAGAAACGTAGTGATACCAAGTTCGCGCGCACGCTCGCAATCAGCCCAGTGAACGTTAACGTCATTACAGAAGAAAAAATTCTCATCCATTGCCCGTTTGCACAACGACTCTTCCCAGGGAACGGAAGCGTTTTCTGGAATGGTCATTTCACCACTGTTGCGTGCATAAACAATATGTTGTAGCTCGGCTTTCGTATCGATTTTAGTCAGATACGTTGACTCCATATTGGTGACCAGCTCTAGCATTTCAAGCAACTGGCGAACCATGCACTCCAGTGATTGTTCCGTAGCAAGGGTGTGCGATATCCGGGCAAGAATGTTGTCAGACATGAAAAAAGCTCCCGTACAGCAAAAAAATCGGCCGTACGTTGGTAAGAATTTTCTGGCTAAGTATTACGAATACTGCCTGGATATATCAAATTTTATACATTATGGCGCGGGATTTTAAGGCTTAGAAGACAAAAAAAGCCCCATCGGGGGAGATGGGGCAAAAACTCATTGATTATGGAATGATCTGTTCTCTGGTCAGTTCGAGAACGAGGTGTACTTTATTGGGCAAAAGTGCAGTTAAAATGGAGAAATCATGGAGTTTAAAGTGAAACCTCATCTAAAAGGAAAAAGCATGTCGAAACAGTATCTGATTGGTGCCGCATTACTTCTTGCTGGGTGCGCACAACAACAACCCGATGCGCCACCGCCGCCAAAACAGGTGGGCATGGCTAATCCGGCATCGGTGTACTGCGTGGAAAAGGGCGGCAAACTGATAGCGCAGAAGAGCGCGCAGGGGGAGAGCAATCTCTGCCAGCTACCGGGCGGCGAGCGTGTGGATGAATGGACACTCTGGCGGCGAGATCATCCGCAGAAACAGTGACAATATCGCGGCTCTTGAGTAAACTCCGCTTAGGATAATTCTTAATCAAAGAACGCGAGTAGAAAGAGAGCATGTTTTTGCATAAACCGGGCAGCACCGCCCTGATCATTGCCGCGCGCACCACTGCCGGCCGCGCGAATATTGGTAAAGCCGTTGAGCTATTTGCGCTTTGCGCGCCGGGAGAAGGTATTTTAAATCCGGTGAATGGCGTGATGACGCAAGTCCCTGCGCAATCGCCGCGCGCGTTATGGCTGGTTACCGGTGATGTGCGAGCAGCGGATGGGCAACACGGGTTTGCGTTTGTGCGCAGCGAGTATCTTTTGCCACTCACGCCGGATATGTTGCCTGAAGAAGAAAAAACGCTCAGTTTTGCGTAATGCTACGCCGTGAGGCGTAGCATTAAAGAGTCTTACAGTTTGCTCAACCAGTCAGCTAACACCCGTGCATGGTTTTGGGTGGTGTTGGTTGCGGCATAAAGTAGCGTAAGGCCCTGCGTATTGGCGATGCCTTGCAGGCGAACGCCTTCCTCGCGATGCTGGTTCAGTTCATCGCGGTAGTGCTGGCAGAAGGTCGCAAAATCGATCACCTCGCCGTGATACGCCTTACGCAGTTCGGCAGACGGCGTGAGATCTTTACACCAGTCATCGTAGACTAAATTCTCCTTTTTGATGCCGCGCGGCCACAGCCGGTCGACGAGCACGCGATAACCATCCTCGGGTGTTGCTGCGTCATAAACGCGTTTACACTGGATCATCTCCTGCCTCCTTTACGCTCATCCAGATGATAGACTTTCCACAATAACACCGCCTTTCGGGTATTGCTATTCAACGGCGACTCCACCAGGATGACACGCATAATCTTGTTTTAAAAATTGTTACGCATAAGGACCTTTCATGGAAAACCCAGCTGTCAAAAATCCCCTTCGCATTGCTCTGGTTGGCGACTACAACCCAGACGTGACAGCTCATCAGGCGATTCCGCTGGCGATTGATGACGCGGCGGCGGTTCTGGAGATTCCGGTGGACTATCATTGGCTTGCGACTTCAGATATCCACTCTACCGATGATTTAGCGGAGTTTGACGCCATCTGGGTGGTACCGGCCAGCCCGTATAAGAACAGTGACGGCGCGTTTTTGGCAATTCGCCACGCGCGCGAAAACAGCCTGCCATTCCTGGGCACCTGCGGCGGTTTCCAGCACGCGGTGATTGAATACGCGCGTAACGTCATGGGCTGGGACGATGCGGCTCACGCTGAAACCGACAGCGAAGGCCGTATGGTGATTGCGCCACTGAGCTGTTCGCTGGTGGAAAAAACGGACACTATCGAACTGCGCACAAATACGCTGATTGCGCGCGCGTACGGGCGTGATGACATTACAGAGGGATACCACTGTAATTACGGTATCTCTACGGAATTTGCGGCGGCGTTACAGGACCAACCGCTGCGAGTGACCGGCTGGGATGAAGAAGGGGAGATTCGCGCCGTTGAACTGGTGACGCATCCGTTCTTTGTGGCAACGCTTTTCCAGCATGAGCGCAATGCGCTGGAAGGGCGTCCTGCACCGCTGGTACAGGCTTTCCTGTACGCAGCGGCAAATTAAACGCTTAGTGTATTTCCCGGTCGCGTCCGGCGAGGGCGCCAAACAGCGACATCACCAGTGAAATGACCGCCACGGCGTAGAGCGGGATATGCCAGTCACCGCTGGCGTCGTGGATTTTCCCCATCAGCGGCGGCCCACAGGCGGCCAGCAAGTAACCCACAGATTGCGCCATGCCCGAAAGCGCGGCGGCCTGATGTGCCGAGCTGGCGCGCAGGCCGATAAAGGTCAGGCCGAGGATCATCGTCGCCCCGGAGCCGAAGCCGAATATTATCGTCCAGACAACGGCCTGCGCCGGGAAAAGCCAGTAGCCCGCTGCACTGATGGCACACATTAATGCGACGAGGATGGCGATCCCGCGCTGATCTCTGAGCCGATGGAGGATCAGCGGAATCACAAACCCCGGTGCGGCGGTCGCCAGCTGCAACAGCCCATGCAGCGACCCGGCCTGCGCTTCACTGTAGCCCTGCCCAATCAAAATGGCGGGGAGCCAGCCTATCACAACGTAATAAACCAGCGAGTTGATCCCTAAAAACAGTGTCACCTGCCAGGCCAGCGATGACCGCCAGATCCCCCGACTTTTCAACGTGCGTGAGGTGGTCAGCGTGGCGGTCTTTGCCGCGCGCCATTGCGGTAACCACAGCAGGAACGCCAGCAGTGGAAAGGCCATCAGCCCCAGCAATGCGCCACGCCAGCCGAAACCGCTCAGGGCCAGCGGCACGACCATGGCGGAGCCCAGCGCGGCGGCGGCACCCATGGTGACAGAATACGCGCCGGTCATGCGGGCGACGTTGCCTGCAAAATCGCGTTTGATTAACCCTGGCAGCAGGACGTTACCCAGCGCAATTCCGCAGCCGATGATCGCCGTACCGATGAACAGCAGGCTGACTGCCGGTAACGAGCGCACCGCAATCCCGATGCAAATCAACAGCAGGGCGACAAACAGACTGCGTTCAATGCCGAGGCGTTGTGCGATCCCCGCAGCCAGTGGGGAGACCAGCCCAAAAGCCAGCAGGGGGAGGGTCGTCAGCAAACCGGTTTGGGCCGTGGTTAAGCCATATTCCGCGCGAATAGCGTCAAGCAGTGGCGCGGCCCCGGTAAAGGTGACGCGTAGCGTCGAGGCGATCAGTAAGATGCCCGCAATCAAAAGCCAGGTGCGGCGGGCGGCAGAAGGTGAAACAGTACGCATAGCATTCTCAGTAAAACGATGGGAACAAGACGATACCCTGTTTAGTCCAGGATGAAATCAAGCTAAAATGACAAATTATCGCTAAATTCGGACAAAATTATGTTGGGTCTCGGTCTTGATGGTTATCACCCCGACGGTCATCACGATGCGGCAGTGGCGTTCAGTGTTCAGGTCGCACCCGATGAGCAGTACATTCCGCAGCATCAGCATCGTAAAGGGCAGTTGATTCTGGCGTTACATGGCGCGATCACCTGTGAGGTGGAAAATGCGCGCTGGATGGTACCGCCCCAGTTTGCGGTGTGGATCCCCGGCGGGATGCCGCACAGCAATCGTGCAACGCCGCAGGCGCAGCTCTGTTTTCTGTTTATCGAGCCCGGCGCGGCATTGATGCCCGATCACTGCTGTTCTTTGAAAATTTCACCGCTGGTGCGCGAATTGATTCTGGCGCTCGCGCAACGGCCTGGCAACGCGCGCGAGACGCAGCAAAAACAGCGCCTGACGCAGGTCCTGTTCGATGAGCTTCCGCAGCAGGCCGAACAGCAGCTACAGCTACCGGTATCGCCGCATCCGAAGATTCGCCTGATGGTCGAGACCATGGAGGCGGAGCCCGCGCAGTGGCAGACGCTCAGCCAGTGGGCCAGCCGATTTGCCATGAGTGAGCGTAACCTGGCGCGGCTGGTGGTCAAAGAGACCGGGCTCAATTTTCGCCGCTGGCGGCATCAGTTGCAGTTGATTCTGGCGTTGCAAATGCTGGTGCGCGGGCTGGCGGTGCAGCAGGTGGCGCTGGCGCTGGGATATGACTCTACCACCGCGTTTATCACCATGTTCCGTAAAGGGCTCGGTCAGACGCCGGGACGCTATCTGGCGAGCCTCACGACTTCCCAATAAGAATGGAAACCAGCCCGGCGGCAATTAGCGGGCCCACCGGAACACCGCGAAACAGCGCCACGCCCAGTACGGTGCCAATCAGCAACCCGGCCACCAGTTGTGGTTGGCTGCCCATCAGCACGACGCCGCGTCCGCCAAGCCACGAAACAAACACGCCAACCGCTATTGCCACCAGTGATTTCCAGTTAACGAATGAATGTAACAACGTGGAAGGCGGCAGGGTCCCGCTGGCAATGGGCGCCATGACGCCGATGGTCAGGATAATAATCCCGATGGTCAGCCCCTGTTTCTCAATCCAGGGGAAAAAGGTATTTAGCGGCGTGACACGAACAATAATCAGTACCAGGATGGAGACGGCTACGGTGGTGTTATGACTGACGAAGCTGAGCGCCGCCAGACCAAGGAGGATCAGCAGGGTGGTATCGAACATGAAAGGAAATCCTTGCCAAAAAAAGTAAGCCTGCTTACTTTACGCGCAACCGCGTGAATAAGCAGGCTTTTTGTTCTTCGTATTGATATTTGTGGCATTTGCACTATGCCTATTATTTATTCTTATAGCTCGCGACGAAACGCCACCAGTTCTGGCTGTGCAATGCGTAAATAGTCTTCGGTATTGAGAATAACGGATTTTTCCAGACGGCCGGCATTAAACGCAATTTCATCAAACCGCGTGAACAATAATGGGTCTGCAATCAGACGCAGCGAGGGATGAAACGAGAATGGCGGGATGGCACCAAAAACGCAGGCGGTGAGTTGCTCCACCTCGGCTGGGCTGGCGAGGGAGGCTTTTAACCCGCCCACGTGCTCAGCAATACGCGATAAATCAGCCTGTTGATCGGCGGCGAGTACCGCCAGAATATGTTGCTTAATACCGTTGCCTTTTACTTTGCACACCAGCGCTTTGGCTCCCTGGCCCAGCGCCGTGCCACGCATTTCAGAAACGGCTTCGCATTTACCCACCGCTTCATGGGTCATGACGCGGTAGCGTGCGCGGTTTTCCGCTAACAAATCTAACAGATGCTGGTGAACATCCTGGGGCGCGGTGATTTCAGACATATCTTCTCCTTGCGACGAAAAACAGCCTTCAGGGTAGACCTTTTCGCGGCTAACTCAAGTGCTAAACCTTTAGCGAGAACGCTTCCCTTTTTTGTGCAGATACAACGCGCCATCGGCTTTCGCAAAAGCGCTGTCCAGTGATTCACCGGCTTGCATTTGATAACCGCCCCAGGAGAATTTCACCGGGAAGCCGGTATCCATCGCCGCCAGATTGTTTTCAATACGTTTCACCACCTGTTGTGCCGCGACCAGGGTATTATCAATGAGGATAATATTAAATTCGTCACCGCCGAGGCGAATGCCGTAATCGCTCTTACGAATCGACTGATCGATGGCTTTTCCCAGCGCCTGAATCATACGGTCACCCGCCTGATGGCCAAGGGTATCGTTAATGCGTTTCAGACCGTCGCAGTCCAGAGCAATGACGCTCACGGCAATGCCTTTAACAAGCAGTTCATCGATTTTTGCCTGCAGGGTAGGTGAGAGCAGTTTTCTGTTGTACAGGCCGGTCATTACATCCGTGATGTTCTCTCGCGAGAGACGCGCATTGCGTGTCAGATGGTAATTGGCGTAAGCGCAGAGCAAATAGGTCGTCAGGAGATAACTGAAGATCAGCCACGTATTCGAAATGATAAAATAGAGGATATCCAGGCTGATGTGCAGAGAGTAGTATTGGGTGATCGCTTCTTTATGATGAATGAGCGTACGCACCCGCCAGGCAGGGTTGTGGAAATTGATTTTTTTCCCGGTGGCGTTGTCTTCGATGTGCATCGACAGAAACTTCCAGATAACCGGTCTGTCGGCGGTATAGAAAGACGTTGCCAGGTCGCTGATATTTATATCGGTGATGATAATGCCTTTAAACGTGCTGTCTTTAAACACCGGCGTTAGCAGGCTAATAATATTATGGTGGGTGTAACCATCCCGGTAAACATGAGAGATAATGTTTTCTCCCATCGCCAGATCTTTCAGGCTGCTGTCATCTATGCTGATAGTTTGCGCACTTTTTTTAATATCGATTGAATTATGGTGAACAACCAGCCAGTTATTAAAGGTGTACTTATTGCTATCGACCAGTTTATTGATATAGATATAAGAATTAGCCACGTCGATGTAATAGCGAATGTTATCAAACGCGTAACCGGAATAGTTAGAAAACGTATACTTTGATGTTTTTCGCGCGGGAAGTGAATTGATTAGCGGAAGATAAGCGATATCACTGATCCACTGCTCACAGGAGGCGTTGGTGGTTTGTAACGTGCCCGGTAGCGCCTGAAAATCATGGCTGGCAAGGTTAAACCCATTCACTCCGTTAAGATGCTCCAGTTGCTGACAGGCACCGGTATCGTGCTTCTTTATGTTGGCATCCGCTGAAAAAGCGCGAGATAACTGAAAGGCCAGATTCTGATTAATATACTCCTCGTGAAAAAGTGCGGAACGCCCATTCTCGGAGATATAATTCATGTAGTTATTGAGGTTGCTGTATTCTTTATACAAAAGTCCGAGGAATACGCAGGTCGATAAGATGACTATCACAAACGTTGTTTTTTTGCTGCTGAAATGTGACACGTTTATATCCTGAACTTCACTGGCGACGCTGAATTATAGCATGCCTTTTTTCAGGGTAGGGCACTAAGCGGAAATAACCTTTTCCGCTTAGTGTAAAGATAATTATCGGATAACCAGAACAGAACACTCCGCGTGTCTGACCACCGCCGCAGCGGTTGAGCCCAGGAGATAAGTGGTAAAATCAGGACGATGCGAGCTAATAATAACCAAATCCGCAGGAATGGTTTTCGCCAGTTCGAGGATTTTGTCCTTTGGCGCGCCTTCCGCGAAGTGCTTGTAAACCCGATCTTCAGGTAATGAAAACTGCTTCACAATCTCATCGAGCTTTTTCATGGCATCGGTTTCGAGATCGTCCATCACCGGCAGGTCGGCCACATAGCGTGCGCCAAGGGTGGCATAGTATGGATACAAAGGGAGTACGGTCAGGAAATGGACTTCCGCATCATCCAGACTCGCTTGCGCTTCTACCTGCGCAATCACGCGCTGGGTGAGTTCAGTTTCTGAAATATCAATCGGTACAAGAATCTTCTTGGTCATAATACCTCCTTTTGTCATCACCAATTTAAAAGTAACCGTTTATGGGGTAGGGGTATATTAAAAAGTGTACGTTTCGTGAGCTATACCATTTTTTAATGATAATCACCCCGATGAATAGCGTGCTGAGAATTTGCTGATAACAAAAATGAGGAAATCAGCCAGCAAAAGGTAATGCTGGCTGATGAGTGTCAGGCATCCTGCTTATGGAACAGCTCGCGGAATACCGGGTAAATATCTTCCTGGTCGCGAATATGCTGCATCGCGAAGTTCTCAAACGTCGCCTGCAGATGCTCATACTCTCGCCACAGGGTTTGATGTGCCCGGCGGGTGATTTCGATATAGCTGTAATAACGGACTACCGGCAGAATCTTCTTCGCCAGCAGTTCATGACACAGTGGGGAGTCATCCGCCCAGTTATCGCCATCCGACGCCTGTGCGGCATAGATATTCCACTGTGCCGGGTTATAACGCTCCGTCACCACTTCATCCATCAGTTTCAGAGCGCTGGAGACAATCGTGCCGCCAGTTTCCTGAGAGTAGAAGAACTCATGTTCATCCACTTCTTTCGCCTGCGTATGGTGGCGAATATAGACCACCTCGACGTTTTTATAGGTTCGGCTCAGGAACAGATAGAGCAGAATGTAAAAACGTTTAGCCATATCTTTGGTGGCCTGATCCATCGACCCTGAAACGTCCATCAGGCAGAACATAACCGCCTGGCTGGTGGGCTCAGGCCGTTTCTCATAGTTTTTGTAACGCAGGTCAAAGGTGTCGATAAACGGCACGCGATCGATTTTTGCCCGCAGCTCAGCAATCTCTTTGCGCAGCCGCTCCTCTTCCAGCAACTGGGCCGGTTCGCTTTTGGCGACGATTTCCAGACTGGTTTCCAGTTCATGTAATTCGCGCCGTTTCCCCGCCGTCATGGCAGTGCGTCGGGCCAGTGAGTTTTGCAGCGATCGCACCACGCTGATGTTGGCCGGTACACCGTTTGAGGTAAACCCCGCCCGGTGCGTTTTATACTCGGTAAGCTGTCGCTGCTGGTTTTTTCGCAGGTTCGGCAGCGCTAAATCTTCGAATAGCAGATCCAGATATTCGTCTTTCGAAATCTGAAAGACGAATTCGTCCTGCCCCTCGCCGTCAGGGCTGGCCTGACCCTGACCGCTTCCGCCGCCACCGCCGCCCCCTTGCGGGCGCTCGATGCGGTCGTTTTGCACAAAGTGATCGTTACCGGGATGCACCCGATGGCGAAGCCCGCCGCGTCCCTGATGGAACATCGGCTCATTAATATCATCCGTAGGAATGGAGACAGACTCGCCGCTGTCTATGTCGGTAACCGAACGCTTATTGATGGCCTCGGAAATCGACTGTTTAATTTGCGCTTTATAACGGCGTAAAAAGCGCTGCCGATTCACCGCGCTTTTGTTTTTACCGTTAAGACGCCGGTCTATAAACCAGGTCATATTTCCCCTCCCGTACTGCCAACTTTTCGCCGTAAATCAATGCCGAATGGTGCTGCGCTTATCCGGATTACGGAACGCTGTGATATGCCCGGCAGGTAAGCACCGCCGGGCATGACATCATGACGATTTACGTACGCGCAGATACCATTCGCACAGCAGGCGTACCTGTTTACGGGTATAGCCTTTTTCCATCATGCGATCGACAAAGTCGTCGTGTTTTTTCTGCTCGTCCGTTGACGTTTTGGCGTTGAAGGAGATAACCGGCAGCAGCTCTTCGGTGTTGGAGAACATTTTCTTCTCAATCACCGTGCGCAGTTTTTCGTAGCTGGTCCAGTTCGGATTGCGCCCGTTGTTGTGTGCTCTGGCGCGCAGCACAAAGTTGACGATTTCATTACGGAAATCTTTCGGGTTACTGATCCCGGCAGGCTTCTCAATTTTTTCCAGCTCAGCGTTCAGGGATTCGCGGTCAAACAACTGGCCGGTATCCGGGTCGCGATACTCCTGATCCTGAATCCAGAAATCCGCATAGGTTACATAGCGGTCAAAAATGTTCTGGCCATACTCAGAGTAGGACTCCAGATAGGCCGTCTGGATCTCTTTGCCGATGAACTCGGCGTATTTCGGGATCAGATAACCCTTCAGGAACTCAAGATAACGTTCCGCCATTTCCTGCGGGAACTGTTCGCGCTCAATCTGCTGTTCCAGCACATAGAACAGATGAACCGGGTTGGCCGCCACTTCCGCATGGTCGAAGTTGAATACGCGCGACAGAATTTTAAAGGCGAAACGGGTTGAGAGACCGTTCATCCCTTCGTCCACGCCGGCATAGTCGCGATACTCCTGATACGACTTCGCTTTCGGATCGGTATCTTTCAAACTTTCACCATCGTAGACGCGCATTTTCGAGTAAATGCTCGAGTTTTCTGGCTCTTTCAAACGTGAAAGAATCGAGAAGCGCGACAGGGTTTCCAGCGTGCCAGGCGCGCAAGGCGCATGTACCAGCTCACTGTGGTTGAGCAGTTTTTCGTAAATTTTGATCTCTTCCGAAATGCGCAGGCAATAAGGCACTTTGACGATGTACACACGGTCAAGGAACGCCTCGTTGTTTTTGTTATTACGGAAGGTGACCCACTCCGATTCGTTGGAGTGCGCGAGGATAATACCGTTGAACGGCAGGGCGGAGAGGCCCTCGGTACCGTTGTAGTTGCCCTCCTGGGTCGCGGTCAGCAGCGGGTGCAACACTTTAATCGGCGCCTTGAACATCTCGACGAATTCCATGATGCCCTGGTTGGCGCGGCACAGCGCACCGGAATAGCCATAGGCATCCGGATCGTTCTGCGCGAAGTGTTCCAGCTTACGGATATCCACTTTCCCGACCAGCGCCGAGATATCCTGGTTGTTTTCATCGCCCGGTTCGGTTTTGGCAATCGCCACCTGTTCCAGAATCGATGGCCACACTTTGACCACGCGGAATTTGGTGATGTCGCCGCCAAACTCATGCAGACGTTTTGCCGCCCACGGTGACATGATGGTGCCGAGGTAACGTGAAGGCACGCCGTATTCTTTTTCCAGAATCTGCGCGTCTTCCTGCGGGTTAAACAGGCACAGCGGATGATCGTTTACCGGACTGCGCTCGCCGTTGGCGCTCAGCACGTAGATAGGCACCCGCTGCATCAGGGATTTCAGTCGTTCCGCCAGTGACGATTTACCGCCACCCACCGGGCCCAGTAAATAAAGGATCTGTTTCTTCTCTTCCAGTCCCTGGGCGGCGTGCTTCAGGTAGGAGACGATTTGCTCAATCGCATCCTCCATGCCATAAAATTCCTCAAACGCCGGATAGCGTCCAATGACGCGGTTCGAAAACAGACGGGAAAGCCGTGGCTCCTGGGCCGTGTCGACCATTACAGGCTCACCAATAGCCATTAATAGCCGTTCTGCCGCATTAGCATAGGCACTGCGGTCTTGCCGACAAATGGTAAGAAACTCCTGCAGTGTGAACTCTTCGTCCTTGGCAGCTTCATAACGCTGGCGATAGTGATCGAATATATTCATGGCATGCCGTCCTTTCGTCTTTTTTAGCACAGGTGGTTAAGAGCCGTTCGTATGAATAGTGGAGGCTCCCGGAAGCGGTCTGCCGCACGACGCTCGCTGCAAGTCCTGCAACCGAAATCCCCGGCTGCTGCACTCTTCACGAAAACATGCCCTGCGATGACGACTTCTAAAAATAAGCGTAGATGGCATTTGCAAAACTTGCATGCTGTCAAAAACGAATTTCAATGACATATCAATAACTCATCCAAAAATACGGTCATTTATTCTTTTTATGGAGAGAAGGGATTTCTTTCTGCTGTCACGTGTTTGCAAACGTGCTGTCATTGATTTCCGAGAGAATATCGAGCCATATTGTGCTCATTCAGGTAAAAAATTTGTGATAAGCGGACCTGGCGGGTAAACTTCCGCCGCTGATAAGTTGAAAAAGGAATAAAGGATTGTGAATAAAATCAAACTTCTGACGCTGGGCGTGCTGCTGGCTACTTCTGCAACTGCCGTGCAGGCTGAAAGCAAACTGACCCTGGGGGCAGGCGTTGGTGTCATTCAACATCCCTATAAACAGTACGGCAACGACGTTGTACCGGTGCCGGTTCTGACCTATGAAAGTGAGAACTTCTGGTTCCGAGGCCTGGGCGGTGGTTACTACCTGTGGAACGACGGTACCGATCAGCTTTCCCTGACTGCGTACTGGCTGCCGATGTATTTCAAACCGAGCGATAGCGACAGCCATAAACTGCGTCGCCTCGACAGTCGTCACTCGACAATGATGGCGGGTGTCTCCTGGTTCCACCATACCCAGTACGGTTCTCTGCGTACCACGCTTTCCGGTGATACGCTGGATAAAAGCAACGGTCTGATTTGGGATCTGGGCTGGATTTATCGCTACACCAACGGCAACCTGACGCTGACGCCAGGTATCGGTGTTGAGTGGAACAGCGATAACATGAACGACTACTACTACGGCGTGTCGCACAAAGAATCACGTAAAAGCGGCCTGCGTGACTACAGCGCAGACGGTGGCTGGAACCCGTATCTGGAGCTGAGCGCGAACTACCGCTTCCTCGGCAACTGGAGCGTATACGGAACTGCTCGTTATACTCGTCTGTCGGATGAAATCACCGACAGCCCGATGGTGGACAAAAGCTGGACCGGTCTGCTCTCAACCGGTGTCACTTACACCTTCTGATCCCCGCATCACTGTATCGAGCCCGCCGCTGGCGGGCTTTTTTTTGGCATTTTCCCGGAAACTGACGTCATAATTCAGGCAATTGACCAACATAATGGGATGTGGTTTTCCTTTAGGGTAAGAGGTAACAAAAGGAGGATGTTATGGCAGAAAAAACGGTTACGCTTGCCGGGCAACGGTTACCCGCGATTGGCCAGGGTACGTGGTATATGGGGGAAAACGCCAGTGCGCGGCGTGAGGAAGCCATGGCGCTGCGGGCGGGTGTTGATTGCGGTCTGACGCTAATTGATACGGCGGAGATGTACGCGGAAGGCGGCGCGGAAGAGGTGGTGGGCGAGGCGATTCGCGGAATTCGCGACCGTGTATTTTTGGTGTCGAAGGTGTACCCGTGGAACGCCGGGGGCAGCAATATGACCGCTGCCTGCGAAGCCAGTCTGCGGCGACTGGGCACCGACCATCTTGATCTATACCTCTTACACTGGCGCGGGAATTATTCTTTGCAGGATACCGTGACGGCAATGGAAAAGCTGGTGGCGCAGGGCAAAATCCGCTACTGGGGCGTGTCGAACCTCGATTACGCCGATATGCAGGAATTGTGGCAGGTGAAAGGTGGGGAGGCCTGCGCGGCGAATCAGGTGCTCTATCATCTGGCTTCGCGTGGAATTGAATACGATCTTCTTCCCTGGTGTCAGCAACACTCAATGCCGGTAATGGCGTACTGCCCGCTGGCGCAGGCCGGTCGTTTGCGCAGTGGGTTGTTTGCTAACCCGACAGTTGGCGCCATTGCGAATGCGCATCAGGCGACCGTCGCGCAGGTGCTGCTGGCGTGGGTAATTCGCCAGCGGGGCATCATGGCCATTCCGAAAGCGGCAACAGTAAAACATGTGGAAGAGAATGCGGCGGCACTGGCGCTGACGTTAAGCGAAGAAGAACAGGCATTGCTGGACAGCGCATTCCCGGCCCCAGGGCATAAAACGGCGCTTGATGTCGTCTGAAGAAAAAGCCGGATGGCACTTTCGCTTATCAGGCCTACAGAAAATTGCGGTCAAATATGCGTTCAATTGTAGGCCGGGTAAGCGCTAGCGCCACCCGGCAAAAGCCCGCACAATTGCCGGGCTAACCACTTAGCCTTTCACAACCTTAATGGTCTGGCTCAAACGGGACGGTTTATCCGCCGACGCTTTTTGCGTTTTGCTGGCGCACGCGGTTTCTACACACACGAAGGTTTTATAGCCATCGTCCGGCATGTCGCCCATGCTGACAGACAGCGCCGGGCCAGGGTTCCAGCCCACAACGTCCGGGTTATGGTGGTGAATCACGTTAATGCTGCGGTTCAGCGACGTATCGTGGATCACGCTGCAAGATTCTGGATTCAGATAAACGCGGTCGGTACGGTCCGGGAAGGTTTGTACGCCGTCGCTCAGCACGCCTTCTTTGGCGTCGTTCACTTTATCGATAAAGCGATCGCCAAGGCCGCTCACTTTTACCGCATGGATATCGCCCACGTTGAAATAGGTGTGCAGCGCGCTGGTGGTTTCGAAATCACCGTGTGCTTCCAGCTCGATTTCACAGGTTTTACCCAGTTTGAAACGAGCGAGCAGGGTGAAGTCGTGTGACCAGTACTGGCGGGAGGCATCGCTGCTTTGCAGTTCAAAGGTCAGCACCACGCCGTTGTCATCTTCGTTATGTGCTTTCAGCGCCCACGGTAGGTTACGAGCAAAACCGTGAGAAGGCAGTCCCTGCTGAGCCGCCGGGCCAAACCACGGCCAGCAGATAGGCACACCGCCGCGCAGGGCTACGCCGTTTTTAAACGGCGTATTGTTGCTCAGCCACAGCACATCCGCTTCTCCCGCCGGTTTCCACGACAGCAGGTGGGCGCCCTGAAGCGCAACGGAAGCCTTAACGGCCGGGTGATCAACAACAATAATTTCCAGCTCATCAAGCTGACGACGGGAGAGCACAGGGGTAAGTTGTTCGATTACCGGAAGTGCAAAAATTTTATTAATCATTACGCAATCCTTCTTTTCAAACAAAAAAAAGAGCGACCGAAGTCGCTCTTTCAGATTACTGTTTCATCTCAACTTATTTGGAGATGTGAGCAATCAGGTCCAGAACTTTGTTGGAGTAGCCGGTTTCGTTGTCGTACCAGGATACCAGTTTCACGAAGTTGTCGTTCAGTGCGATACCTGCTTTAGCATCGAACACAGAAGTGCAAACTTCGCCGTTGAAATCGGTAGATACAACGTCGTCTTCGGTGTAACCCAGAACGCCTTTCATCGGGCCTTCGGAAGCAGCTTTGATTGCTTTCTTAATTTCTTCGTAAGAAGCAGCTTTTTCCAGACGAACGGTCAGGTCAACAACGGATACGTTCGGAGTCGGAACGCGGAACGCCATACCAGTCAGTTTGCCATTCAGTTCTGGCAGTACTTTACCTACAGCTTTAGCAGCACCGGTAGAGGACGGGATGATGTTCTGGGATGCGCCGCGGCCGCCGCGCCAGTCTTTGTGAGACGGGCCATCAACGGTTTTCTGAGTCGCGGTGGTCGCGTGAACAGTGGTCATCAGACCTTCGATGATACCGAAGTTGTCGTTGATAACTTTAGCCAGCGGTGCCAGGCAGTTAGTGGTGCAGGAAGCGTTAGAAACGATGTCCTGGCCTTCGTATTTGTCAAAGTTAGCGCCTTTAACAAACATCGGAGTGTTGTCTTTGGACGGGCCAGTCAGAACAACTTTTTTCGCACCAGCAGTGATGTGTTTGCGAGCGGTTTCGTCAGTCAGGAACAGGCCAGTTGCTTCAGCAACAACGTCAACACCAACTTCGTTCCATTTCAGGTTAGCCGGATCACGCTCAGCGGTAACACGGATTTTTTTACCGTTAACGATCAGATGACCGTCTTTCACTTCAACGGTACCGTTGAAACGGCCGTGAGTGGAGTCATATTTCAGCATGTATGCCATGTAGTCAGCGTCTAACAGATCGTTGATTGCAACGATCTCGATGTCAGAACGTTCCTGAGCAGCACGGAAAACAATGCGACCGATACGGCCAAAACCGTTGATACCTACTTTGATAGTCATATATTCCACCAGCTATTTGTTAGTGAATAAAAGGTTGCCTGTAAAATTACAAAAACCTTACGCAGCGTCAAGCGGAATCGTGTCAATCATTGCGACAAATCAATCATCGGCACAAGCTTTGCTCGATTGAAATGCCTCACTCTCCCTTTGAGCTTGTAACCACATGGGGTCGGCGCCGCGAATTTTAAAGGTTGCAGCAGATAAAAATGTGAATTACATCACAATAAACCAGCCGCTTTTTCGCATCGAATAAGTTTAGAACAAAAGTCGATACGCCATTGTTAATGTTTTGTTAGAATCGGAGTTGAGATGTACTTTTCATAGCGAGATGTGAGCAAAATGGCGAACAAACCTACCCCCGAAGAACTCAAAAAAAATTTAAGCGAAATGCAGTTCTACGTCACGCAGAATCACGGCACCGAGCCGCCATTCACCGGGCGTTTGCTTCATAACAAGCGTGACGGGATTTACCATTGTTTAGTGTGCGATGCGCCACTTTTCCACTCCGAAAGTAAGTACGATTCTGGATGTGGCTGGCCAAGTTTTTATGAACCGGTAAGTGATACCGCCATCCGCTATCTCAACGATTACTCTCACGGCATGCAACGTACTGAAATTCGTTGCGGAAATTGCGATGCGCACCTGGGGCATGTCTTCCCCGATGGCCCTCAGCCGACAGGCGAACGTTTTTGCGTCAATTCGGCGTCCCTGAGCTTCACGGATGGCGAGAAAGGTGAGTCAACGAAAGGTTGAAAAAACGATTCAGCAAATTATTCCTTAACAGTCGGAGTCGGACATGAGTATTGAGCAAATTATCGACAATATGACACCGGACGTTTATCAGCGTTTGATGACGGCGGTGGAACTGGGGAAATGGCCGGATGGCGTGGCCCTGACCGCAGAACAAAAAGAGAACTGCCTGCAACTGGTGATGCTCTGGCAGGCGCGTTACAACAGCGACGCCCAGCATATGACCATCGACACCAATGGGCAGATGGTGATGAAAAGTAAGCAGCAGCTGAAAGAGGACTTCGGCATTTCACCAAAGCCCATCGCCACCTTTAAGCAGCACTGAGTGTTTTCAGGCCGCAATCCACGGTTCGGCCTGTTCCACTTTCGCATTCCAGATAGCATCGCGTACTGACACGGGCTTGCTCAGCAGGCCCAGCGCGTAGAAGCGGTCGGCGATGGTTTGCTGTGCGCGTATGACTTTCAGATCCATTTCGCGGGTCTGATGGCTGCGACGGGCCAGCGCGCACTCCAGCGAGGTGATATCCAGCCCCAGTTCGCTGGAAAGCAACTGCGCCGCGTCATGACGCTGCCTGTCGATAAACTTCCCGGTTCTGCCGAGCGCATCCACCACATGCGCAATGATGTCATTGTTATGCTGCGCGTAGTGACGGCGGGCGATGTAAAACTGATGGTTGTTCACGCGTCCCTCGCCGGTGGCGACAATCCGTAGCTGACCGCTTTTTTCTGCATCACTGAGCACCGGATCCCACATCATCCACGCATCGGCGGCCAGATAGTCGCTGGGCGTTAGCGGATATTTAGGCGGTGCGTACACCACTTTTATATCCTCAAGGCGTAAACCCGCTTCTTCCAGAATCTGCACCAGCAGCCAGTGCACGTTGGAACCTTTATTCAGAGCAATACGTTTACCGCGTAATTGATGGATGTGCTGAATGTCGCTGTCGTTTGGCACCACCATGGCGACGCTGCGCGGTGCGGGCGGCTCCCAGGCGACGTAAAGCAGCGCGTTTTCTCGCGACTGAGCAAAGACCGGCGGCGCTTCACCCGTGGTACCAAAATCGATATCGTTGTTGCTCAGCGCCTGCAACATCTGCGGGCCTGCGGGGAATTCACTCCACAGGACGTTCACGCCGCGCCCGGCAAACTCACGCTCTAATGTTTGACGCGCCTTCAGTACGCCAAGGTTGCCGAAACGCTGATAGCCGATACGCAGTTCACGTTCGCGCTGCGCGGGTGATGAGGGACTCAGGAGGATTGATTCCGGTTTGCGGCGGCTTTTTATCACCCCGAGATGCGCCAGATGGGTGCGTAAAGAGTGACGGCTGATGCCCAGCAGCGCGGCGGCCTGGCTCTGATTATTGTCGCTTTGCGCCATCGCCGTTTGAATCATTGCGTTCATCACCCGGTCGTACAACTGCCCGCCATGCAGCGTTAACTGCTGTCGCATAAACGCCGCCAATGTGTCTTCTTCTTGCTCATCGATCCTGGCAGGCGCGGAAGTAAAGCGCAGCTGCGCAGGCGTAATAACTTCCTCCTGGCTGAGCAATACGGCCGTATGCAGCATGTTCTCCAGCTCACGAACATTGCCAGGCCATGAATAGTCCATCATCGCGGCCAGCGTATCCGGGGCTAAACGGCGTGAGGGTTTACCCAGGCGTTTGGCGTAAAGCTGTAAAAAATGCTCTGCCAGCAGCGGGATATCCTGGCTGCGCTGACGCAGTGCCGGAAGATTAACTGCCGCGATATTAAGGCGATAAAAGAGATCTTCCCGGAATCGGCGCTCGCGGATGGCCTGTTCGAGGTCGACATGGGTGGCCGCAATCACCCGTACATTCACCTTGATGGGTCTGCGCGAGCCCACTCGGGTGATCTCGCGTTCCTGTAGCACGCGCAGCAGTTTGACCTGCAACGCCAGGCTCAGCTCGCCAATTTCATCCAGCAGCAGCGTGCCACCTTCAGCGGCCTCAAACCAACCGGGCTGTGCCTGCATCGCACCGGTAAACGCGCCTTTCTCATGACCGAACAGTTCCGCTTCCGCCAGCGACTCGGTTAAGGCACCGCAGTTCACCGCCAGGAATGGCGCGTGGCTGCGCGGGCTGTGGTGATGAAGGTATCGAGCCACCACCTCTTTGCCGCTGCCGGTTTCACCAATGATGAGGACGGTGGCATCGGTCGGGGCAAAGCGGTCAAGCAGGCTTTGAAAGGCTTTGGAAGCCGGGTCAATCAGCACAGGGGTAGAGGCGTTCAGCATAGGTTTGGCTCCGCGTAATTCATATGCCGAAGTTATCTTTTACCGGAGCAATACACCAGAGGGGAGAAGGCCCGGTTTGTTGCATTTGCAGCAGGCTGTGTCCGGTAGTTGTCGCATTTGCAACGGGATGTTGAACGCGCAAAATAAGTTAAGTGATTGATATTAAGTATTTTAATTTTTTTGAAGTTCTGGCACGAATTTCGCTAATACCGTTATAACCATCTTGAAGAAACGCTTCGATAAATAGTGAATATAGTTATAAAGGAAAGAGATAATGACAGCGAAATCCGATAATAACCTGAATGTCTTCTGGTTCCTGCCAACCCACGGTGATGGTCGCTATCTGGGCACTACTCAGGGTGGGCGTCCGGTTGATTTGCCTTATCTGCAACAGGTGGCGTTGGCTGCGGATAGCCTGGGCTATTACGGTGTGCTGATCCCAACCGGTAAAAGTTGTGAAGACTCCTGGCTGGTGGCCGCCGCGCTGGCTCCGCAAACGCGTAATCTGCGTTATCTGGTGGCGGTGCGTCCTGGGCTTCAGCCGCCTACGCTTGCGGCACGCATGGCGGCAACGCTGGATCGCCTGTCAGAAGGGCGTTTGCTGATTAACGTGGTCACTGGCGGCGATCCGGTAGAAAACAAGGGCGACGGGATTTTCCTGAATCATACTGAACGCTATGAAGTCACCCAGGAATTCCTCGATGTTTATCGCCGTCTGCTGGCAGGTGAAAAGGTCGATTACCACGGCAAGCATATCAAGGTGGAAGGCGCGGAAGTACTGTTCCCACCGGTACAGGAAAATGGCCCGCCGCTGTACTTTGGTGGTTCATCCGATGCGGCGATTGACGTCGCTTCAGATCATATCGACGCTTATCTGACCTGGGGCGAACCGCCTGCGCAGGTGGCGGAGAAGCTGGAAGTGGTGAAAGCGCGAGCGAAGGCGAAAGGACGCGAGCTGCAATACGGCATCCGTCTGCACGTTATTGTGCGCGAAACGGAAGAAGAGGCGTGGGCCGCCGCCGACAAACTGATCGCGCATCTGGATGATGACACCATTGCGCAGGCACAGCAGATCTTCTCGCGTATGGATTCCACCGGCCAGGCGCGGATGAGCGCCTTACACAAAGGCAATCGCGACAATCTGGTTATCTCGCCCAATCTGTGGGCGGGCGTTGGTCTGGTGCGCGGCGGCGCAGGCACCGCGCTGGTGGGCAATCCGCAGCAGGTGGCGGAACGCATTCGGGAGTACCAGGCTTTAGGGATCACGAATTTTATTTTCTCCGGCTACCCGCATCTCGAAGAGGCACATCGCTTCGCTGAGCTGGTCATGCCGCTGCTGCCGCTGAGTACGCGTCCGCGTAGCCAGTCCGGCAACGTGAATACCGGCCCGTTTGGTGAAACCATCGGCGGTGCGGCGCGTCCGACAAAACAGGTTAGCGCCAGTTAAACAAGGTTTGTGGAGATGTGCGATGAGTGAACCTCATATTGTGATTATTGGCGGCGGCTTCAGCGGGGCGGCGGTGGCAATTCATCTGCTGCGCGAAGCGCAAACGCCTGTGCGTATCACCCTCATTGAGCCCCGAGAACAGCCGGGGCTGGGCGTGGCGTACTCCGCCGCTGACCCGGCGCATCGCATCAATGTTCCGGCGTCCAGGATGCAGCTTTCCGGTGAGGAAGAGGGCGCGTTTGACCGCTGGTACCGTCAGCAGGCGAGTTTCCTGCGCGATGCTGACGCCCGTCATCCCGATGGCAGCGTCTATCCGCAACGTGGCGAATTTGGTCGCTATGTCGCCCGGGCGTTTCTCACCGAGGCGCAAAAGCAGCCAGGACGCGTCTCCCATCTGCGTGATACGGCCGTGGCCTGGCAGGATAATCAGGTGATCACCGCGCAGGGGCGTAAGATCACTGCCGATCGCGTAGTGCTGGCGGTCAGTCATCCGCCGCCGGATCACCCGAAAGAAGTGCGAGCGATTGCTGAACATCCGCGCCTGGTAGCCAATCCGTGGGTTGCCGGGGCGCTGGAAAATATCCCGCCCGAGGCCAATGTGGCGATTGTCGGTACCGCACTGAGCATGGCGGATGTCGTGGCATCGCTGACCCGCTTAGGGCATCGCGGCAAACTGCTGGCGTTCTCGCGCCACGGCTTGCTTTCACGGCCTAACGCGGCGGCGGGGCTGGCAAAATGGCAGGCGGATTATTCGCACGGCTCGCTACGCCAGCGCCTGCGGCAGATTCGCGAGGATATCGCTCGTGCCGCTGAAAACGGTCTGCCATGGCAGGTGGTGCTTGATGAAGTCCGCAGCCAGGGGCAGTCGATTTGGCAACAGTTAAGTGAGCGCGAACAGCGCCAGTTCCTGCGTCATCTGCGTCGCTTCTGGGATGTGCACCGCTACCGCATTGCGCCACAGGTGGCCGAGGCCATTACCGCGAAGCAGCAGGCTGGCTTACTCACTGTGCTGGCGGCCAGGCTGAAAACGGTGACGGCGAAGGAGAATCATCTGCGTGTGCAACTGGCGGTGCGCAATGATGCACAGCAGGAATTGTCCGTCGATTATCTGATTTTAACCACCGGGCCCGCGCACGCTTCGCTCACCGAAAGCCAGCCGTTTTTACGTGATTTGCGCCGGGCTGGCGTGATTCGCCCCGATGCGCTGGGTTTAGGGATCGACGTCGATACCCATTCGCAAACACTGGACGCGCAGGGCAAGCCTTCAGCCATATTTCTGGTCTCCGGGCCTGCTGCCCGTGGCCGCTTTGGTGAACTGATGGGCCTGCCGCAGGTGGCGGATCATGCTCAGGCCGTCGCCCGCGAAGCCCTGCTGACGCTGTCAGCACGATGTCCCACCATCTAAAAAATATCCCCCTTTCAAAACTATGAAATGACATAGCGCCAGGTTCGCCCCTGGCGCGACAGGAGAGTGCTATGCCATCGCAACGTGAAATTCGTCTTAACGCTTTTGATATGAACTGTGTCGGCCATCAGTCGCCGGGCCTGTGGGCGCATCCGCGCGATCGTTCCTGGCAGTACAAAGACCTGGATTATTGGGTCGATCTGGCGCGTTTACTGGAGCGCGGTAAGTTTGACGGCCTGTTTATTGCCGATGTGCTGGGCGTTTATGACGTCCTTAACGGTAACGGCGAGGCGGCGATTCGCCAGGCCGCGCAGGTACCGGTAAACGATCCGCTGGCGCTGATCACCCCGATGGCACTGGTGACCGAACACCTTGGTTTTGGCCTGACCGCATCGCTGTCTTTCGAGCATCCGTATCCGTTTGCCCGCCGTCTTTCGACCCTTGATCATCTGACCAAAGGGCGCGTGGGCTGGAATATCGTCACCTCTTATCTGGAAAGCGGGGCGCGGAATATTGGGCATAAAGCGCAAACGGATCACGACGCGCGCTATGACTACGCCGACGAGTATCTCGACGTGGTGTACAAACTGCTGGAAGGTAGCTGGGAAGAGGGCGCGATCCTGCGTGACCGCGAACGCCGCATCTTTAGCGATCCGAGCAAAATTCACAATATTAACCACCACGGTAAATTCTTTGATGTACCGGGTTTTCACCTTTGCGAACCTTCTCCGCAGCGTACGCCGGTGCTGTATCAGGCGGGCGCATCCAGCCGGGGTAAACACTTTGCTGCCAGCCATGCGGAGTGCGTGTTCGTGGCTGCGCCGTCAAAAGCGTTGCTTAAGAAAACCGTGGCTGATATTCGTCGCCGCGCCGTTGAAGCCGGGCGCGACCCGCACAGCATTCTGATTTTCAACATGCAAACGGTCATCGTCGGCGAAACGGACAAAGCCGCGCAGGCGAAATGGAATGAGTACAAATCGTACGTCAGCTACGAGGGTGCACTGGCGCTGATCTCCGGCTGGACAGGGATCGACTTCGGCCAGTTTAAACCGGACCAAATCTTCACTTACTCGCAGACCAACGCCATTCAGTCGGTGGTCGAAGCGTTCTCAACGGCCGATCCCAACCGTCAGTGGACGGTAGAAGCGATGGCGGAGTGGGTCGGTATTGGTGGCTTCGGCCCGTTAATGGTGGGCAGTGCGCAAACCGTCGCCGATGAACTGCAATCGTGGGTGGAAGAGACCGACGTGGACGGCTTCAACCTGGCGTATGCCGTGACGCACGAGACCTTTACCGATGTGGTGGAACTGTTGATCCCGGAACTGCAAAAGCGCGGCGTCTTCAAGAAAGAGTATCGCCCCGGCACCCTGCGCGAAAAACTGTTCGCCGGGGATGCTCGTTTGCAGGCGCCACACCCTGGCGCGAGCTATCGCATTCATGCGGGGCAGTCCGTTGAGGCGGGAGAGAAAGTCGCATGATTGAAATCGAAAATCTTTCAAAGAGTTACCGTAGCGCAAGCGGCAACGTGACGCCGGTTTTGAAAGGGATTTCTTTGCAGGTGCAGACGGGTTCGATCACGGCAGTGGTCGGCCCGAGCGGAGCAGGAAAATCGACGCTGGCGAAGTGCATCAGCCTGCTGGAGCGACCCGATAGCGGCAGCATCCGGGTTAACGGTAACGATCTTTCGCTGCTCTCAGGCGATGCCCTGCGCCGTGAACGTCGCGCGATTGGCACCGTTTTCCAGTCCTCGGCGTTGCTCGGGCGTAAAACGGCCTGGCAGAACATTGCCCTGCCGCTGGAATGCCTCGGCGTGGTGGAGCGGGATATTCACGCTCGCGTGGGTGAACTGCTTGAAAGCGTCGGGCTGAGCCATAAAGCGCAGGCTTATCCGGCGCAGCTTTCCGGCGGCCAGCGTCAGCGTATTGGCATCGCCCGCGCGCTGGCTTTACGCCCGTCGGTGTTGCTGGCGGACGAAGCCACTTCCGGGCTGGATCCGCAGGCGACAGATTCGGTGCTGAAACTGCTGCGCCAGTTACGTGATGACTATCGGCTGGCCATTGTGTTGATCACCCACGAAATGGACGTTGTGCGAACCACGGCGGATGCGGTCGCGGAGATTCGCGAGGGCGAGATTGTGCAGGCAGGGGCGCTGAAGACGCTGCTGGCACAGCCGGATTCCGGCCTCGGGCAACAACTGATGCCGCTGGCGCCGGCCTCCGCGCTTTCCGATGTGTTACTGCGTGTGAGCTATCGCACCGATGGCAGCGTACGCACGGACTGGATTAGCCAGTTAAGCCAGCAGCACGGTCTGCGTGTCGATGTGTTGGGCGGTCATGTTGAGCAAATTAATGGCTTACTCAGCGGCAGAATGCAGATAGGCATCAGCTTTACCCATGAACGGATGTCAGTTCCGCGGCTGATCGCGCAGTTAGCGCATCTTGGCGTGGTCGCGCAGGTTCTGGACGCGCCGCGAGCGTTGAAGGAGGCCGTATGAAACCCACCACTGTCAGTCAGGATACGCCGTGGAGTGAGATTCATACGCTGCTGCTGCCCGCACTGGGGGAAACGGCGCTGATGGTCTCTATCGTGATGCTGTTTGTCGTCACGCTGGGGGGCGTGGGCGGCGTTGTCCTGTTCAATACCTCTGCGCGCGGGTTGTTCCCTCGTCTGGCCCTGCATCGCGTACTCAACAGTATTGCCAACGTCGGGCGATCGTTGCCGTTCCTGGTACTTATGGCCGCCATCATTCCGTTCACCTGGTGGCTAACGGGAACCACCATCGGCATTCCTGCGGCGGTGGTGCCGATGATTGTCGCCGGGATCCCGTTCTTCGCGCGGCTGGTGGAGAACGCATTGCGCGAACTGCCTGCAGACGTGACGGCGGTCGGGTTGGTTTGCGGCGGCTCCGCCTGGCAAATCATTACCAAAGCGCAACTGAGTGAAGCGCTGCCTGCGCTGGTGGCGGCGGTGACCCTCAACATCATCTCGATGATTGAGTATTCAGCGATCGCGGGCACCATCGGGGCGGGGGGCATCGGTTATCTCGCGGTGGTGTACGGCTATCAGCGTTTCGACAACCACATCATGATTGCCACCATTGTGGTGCTGATTGTGGCTATTCAGCTTATCCAGTTTTTGGGCGACCGCCTGGTTACCCGACTTCGACACACACAGGGGAGCGTCTGATGACGACAGAACCGTTTGAACTGCGTAAAGCCCAGCGCTGGCCGTGGCTGGTGGCGCTGGCCATCTTACTCATTGCGATTGCCGCGTTCGCCTGGTGGCGTACACAAGGTCCCGCTCAGGTGGTGTTTGGCACCACGCTGAAAATTCATTATGAATCGGCGATGGCGGGTGAACAGCGCATTATTGAATATATCGGTGAGCATATCGCGCCAGACTATGGATTGACGCTGGAAGCCGTGGGCGTGCAGGACCCGGTGCAGGCGGATCGCGCGGTGGCAGATGGCACCTATGCGGGCACCATTTATCAACATCAGTGGTGGCTCAAGCAGGTTGTCGATGCCAACGGTTTTGCGCTGAGCACTACCGTGCCGGTCTTCCAGTGGGCGTTTGGTATTTACTCCGACCGATATCCCTCTATCGATAAACTGCCAAAAGGCGCAACGATTGTGGTGCCGGACGACGGTGCAAATCAGGGGCAGGCCCTGTGGCTGTTAGCGCGTATCGGGCTAATTAAACTCGACCCGGCGGTTGAACCACGGACTGCGAAACTGAAAAACATCGTCGAAAACCCGCATCAGTATCAGTTTAAAGAACTGGACTTGCTGACCATGCCGCGCGCGCTGAACTCGGTGGATGCGGCGATTGGCTATGTCTCGCAGTTTGATGCCGGGAAAATTCCGCGCGAGAAGGGCATTCTTTTCCCGCCCGCACCGCGTACCTTCGCTTCACAACTGGTGATAGGTACGCCATATCTGAACCAGGAAAATATCGAAAAACTGAAACAGGCATTTGCGGACCCCCGGATCCAAACCTGGCTTAAGACCACGGACGATCCCTTAGTCAAAGGTGTGCTGGTACCTGTTTCCGCAGAATAACGATTCTTAGCCGGTCAGCCGACCGGCCTTTTCAGGCAAGGTAAAATTATGAGTTCAATCCCGGTAGAAAATACGGGCGGGGTTTCTGTGCCCGTCGGTTCGGTGAGTGATGTCGCGAAGCTGATTAATCACCACGGCGAACAGGCAAAATATGCGCGCATGATTGTCTTTTTAGCGCTTGGCGGCGTCTTTCTGGATGCTTACGATCTCACCACGCTCTCTTACGGTATCGATGATGTGGTGAAGGAGTTTCAGCTAACGCCGCTGCTCACCGGCCTGGTGACGTCGTCAATTATGGTTGGCACCATTTTTGGCAATCTTATTGGCGGCTGGCTGACCGATAAGTATGGCCGCTACTCGGTCTTTATGGCGGACATGCTGTTCTTCGTGATATCGGCGATCGCCGCCGGTCTGGCGCCGAATGTGTGGGTACTGATTGGCGCGCGTTTCCTGATGGGGATCGGCGTTGGCATCGACCTGCCGGTGGCAATGTCCTATCTCGCTGAATTTTCGAAATTCGCCGGAAAAGGTAACAAAGCCGCGCGCCTCGCTGCCTGGTGCCCGATGTGGTATGCGGCCTCCACCGTCTGCTTTTTAATTATCTTCGCGCTGTACTTCCTGCTACCCACTCAGCATCTCGACTGGCTGTGGCGAGCCTCGCTGCTGTTTGGTGCGGTGCCTGCGCTGTTGATTATTGCCGTGCGCAGCAAGTTTATGAACGAGTCGCCGCTGTGGGCGGCTAATCAGGGCGATTTACAGGGCGCGGCGCGTATTCTGCGCGAATCCTATGGTATCGCCGCCCATGAAGCGCCGGGCATAAACGTCGCGCCGTCGCCGAAAGTGAGCTACCGCGTACTGTTCGAGAAACCGTATCGCGAGCGCACGATTGTTTCCGGGGTGATGAATATCTGTATCGCGTTTGAATACACCGCGATTGCATTCTTCCTGCCGACTATTCTGGCGCAGTTCCTCGGCGCGGGCGTGTTTGAAACCATCGCTGCCTCGCTTGGGCTGAATGCGCTGTTCGCGTTTACCGGCGGCCTGCTCGGAATGCATCTGGCGTGGAAATATCCCTCCCGACACGTGGCGATTGCCGGCTTCGCTCTGCAATTTGTCGCGCTGATCGTGCTGGCGCTGGTGGGGCAACCGCAGGCGGCGCTGGGCGTGGCGATTGCGGTGGGGATGCTCGGCCTGTGGCTGTTTGCCGAAGGCTTTGGCCCCGGTGCGCAACTGATGATTTACCCGGCGCTCTCTTACCCGACGCATATTCGTGCGACGGGCGTCGGTTTCAGCCGCGCGCTTTCCGGCGTTGGCAGCGCGCTGGCGCTGTTTATTTTGCCGCTGCTACAGGCCTCGCTCGGTACCAACATGTTCTGGGTGGTGTCGCTTGCTGCGCTGATCCCCATTTTCTTCCTGCTGGCGGTGCGCCATGAGCCTACCCGCCATGATATTGACGACCAATAAGGAGTCTTTGATGACCTTACTTTCAACCGGAACCGATTATGACGTGCTGGCGGCGCGCTTCCGCCCGATATTTGAACGCATCGCCACCGAGACGGTCGCGCGGGAACTTAACCGTACGCTGCCGTACGAACCGATTCGCTGGCTGAAGGAAGCCGGTTTCGGCACGGTACGCATCCCGCAGGAAAAGGGCGGCTTTGGCGCCTCGCTGCCGCAGCTTTTCGCGCTGTTCAGCGAACTGGCGCAGGCGGATTCTAACCTTCCGCAGGCGCTGCGCGGGCACTTTGCTTTTGTCGAAGACCAGCTCAACCGCCCCGAGAGCGAACTGCGCGATCGCTGGTTCCGCCGCTTTCTTGATGGCGATATTGTCGGCAATGGCTGGACGGAAACAGGCGAGGTTAAACTGGGTGATGTCATCACTAAAGTGACGCCGACAGAGAACGGCTGGCGGCTGACAGGTGAGAAATTTTACAGCACCGGCACGCTGTTCGCCGACTGGATAGATGTCTTCGGGCGGCGCAGCGATACCGGCGGCGATATCATCGCGCTGGTCAGCACGCACCAGCCGGAGGTTGAGCGTGACGATGACTGGGATGGTTTTGGTCAGCGCCTGACGGGCAGCGGCACCACCCGTTTTCGCGATGCGTTTGTCGAACAGGAACATGTGACGGATTTTGCTGAGCGATTCCGTTATCAAACCGCGTTTTATCAGCACGTACTGCTCGCCACACTTGCCGGAGTTGGCCGGGCCATTGAACGCGATGCCGCTGAGGGCGTGAAAAATCGCCGTCGCGTTTATAGCCATGGCAACGCGCCCGCTGCCCGCGATGACGCGCAGGTTTTGCAGGTGGTCGGGCAAATCAGCAGTTGGGTCTACGCGGTAGAGGCCACAGTCGAACGCGCCGCGCAGGCGATGCAGGCAGCGTATGAAGTGCATGCCGATACTGACCCGTCGGTAGTCACGCGCGCCAACGAACTGGCAGAAGTGGCTTCCGCCAAGGCGCAGGTGGTAGCGAGCGAACTGATCCCGCGTGCAGCAACAGAGTTATTTAACGCCCTCGGTGCATCGGACACGCGCACTGCAAAAGCGCTGGATCGCCACTGGCGCAATGCGCGAACGCTGGCATCACATAACCCGGTTATCTATAAAAGCCGAAGCGTTGGAAACTGGCGGGTGAACGGTGTACCGCCGGTATTTTTGTGGCAGATTGGTAACGGAAGTTAAAGACGTAGGCCCGGTGAGCGCAGCGCCACCGGGCATCACCCCTGCGTCTCTTCCCAGTCCGCCAGCGTATACAGCGTTGCGCCTGCCGCCGCCATCTCCATAAACGCCTGATTGCTGTCCTGCGGCTGAATATTCACGCCGCGGCAGCCGTCGGTTATCACGTTCACGCGGTACCCGAGTTCCAGCGCATCCAGCACAGTGAACTTCACGCAGTAGTCGGTTGCCAGACCGAGCACAATCAGCTCGTTGATTTCATGATGACGCAACCACGCATCCAGCGCCGTTTTCTGGCGATGACCGTTATCGAAGAATGCGCTGTAGCTGTCGATATTGACGCTTTCGCCTTTATGAAACACTGCATCAATCGATTTTTGCGCCAGCAACGGATGCAGTTCGGCACCCTCGCTGTGTTGCACGCAGTGATCGGGCCAGAAGGTCTGTGGCAGGCCGTCGAGTTGACCTTGCGTGTAGGGCTCTACGCCGTGCTGGCTGGCAAAGCTACCGTGCCTGGCCGGATGCCAGTCCTGGCTCGCCACCACGGCTTCGCCGCGTGCTTTGCACCAGGTTATCAGCGTATTGGCGACATCAACCGTGCTGTCGCCTTCAGCAACTGCTAGCGCGCCGCCGGCGCAGAAATCATTTTGCAGATCAACCAGTAACAGTGCTCGTGCTTTCATAGAGGCTCCTTAGTCGTCTGGCGTCAGCTCACCGCGCAGGTTTTGCTGCATGGCACTACGGATGGCGTCGGCGTCAAGGTTCTGGCTTAACAGATAGTGCAGTTTGGTCAGCGTGGCTTCCACGGTCATATCCGCACCGCCAATCACACCTGCGTGGGCGAGGGCATTGCCGGTAGCATAGCCACCCATGTTGACCTTGCCGGACATACACTGCGTGAGGTTAATCACCACGATGCCGCGTTGGCTGGCTTCGGTCAGTTCTTTTAAAAATTCGCTGTTTTGTGGCGCATTGCCGACGCCGTAAGAGCGCAGAATCAGCGCTTTTACCGGCTGGCGCAGGAAGTTACGCACCACGTCGGCTGAAATACCGGGATAAATCGTCACCACGCCAATCGGCTGCGGCGTAATCGGATGGACGATCAATTCGCCTGAGGTGCTCGGCGCGGGCGGTGTACCCAGGCGGCGGATATGAATTCCCGCCTCCAGCAGCGGCGCCAGGTTCGGCGATGCGAAAGCATCAAAACCGTCGGCGTGCGCTTTGGTGGTGCGGTTGCCGCGATAGAGGCGGTTGTTGAAGAACAGTGAGACTTCGTTGATCGGGTAGTTCGCCGCCACGTATAAGGCATTCAGCAGATTAATTTGTCCATCAGAACGCAGTTCGGCGAGCGGGATTTGTGACCCTGTCACAATTACCGGTTTGCCCAGATTCTCCAGCATGAACGACAGCGCCGAGGCGGTGAAGGCCATGGTATCCGTACCGTGAAGGATCACAAAACCATCATAATCGTCGTAGTGCGCTTTGATATCATCGGCAATGTGCTGCCAGTCTTCTGGCGTCATATCCGAAGAATCCATCAGCGGCTGATATTCATGGATAGTGAAATCCGGCATCTCCTGACGATGGAATTCTGGCATCAGCGCCAGCTGACGTTGCAGATGACCAGAGACAGGAATATAACCGTGTTCGGAACGCTGCATCCCGATGGTACCGCCGGTATAGGCGACGTAAATGGATTTTTTTTGCATGGTGTCGTTTGAGTAAGCGAAAGAAAATCCCCTCCGAAGAGGGGATTGCGATTAACGTATATTGGCGCAGGTCAGGCAAAACGCATAGCGATTTTGCGGGTCATTGAAGGCAGCCAGCTTGTCCGTTTCGGCTTTCACCTCTTTGGCGGCTGAGGCCAGCGGCGCAGGCAGATACGCCTGCAATGCCTGCGGCAGCGAGGCGCGCACCGAGCCGGAAACGCTATCCATCACCATATCGAAGAACGTGGGTTCAGACTGATAGTAGTCGATGTGCCACGCTTTCAGTTTCGCCAGTTCAGCGGCTTTGGCGACCGCGTCATCGAAATCGCCGAGGCTGTCGACCAGACCATTGGCTTTCGCATCCTGCCCGGTCCACACGTGGCCCTGGGCGATTTTATCAATCTGCTCCGGCGTGCTGTGGCGCGACTGTGCAACCAGGGTGATAAAGCGTTTATAGCCGTTCTCAATGGTCAGTTGCATCATCTGCTGCACTTCAGGCGGCAGCGTTTTGGTCATTGACACATCTGCCAGCGGAGACGTGGCGACGCCATCCGTGTGCACGCCGATGGAATCCAGCGAGTTTTCCACGGTATTGATCACGCCAAAGATACCGATAGAACCGGTCAGCGTGCTCGGGTTTGCCACGATGTAGCTTGCCGGGGTGGAGATCCAGTAACCGCCTGAAGCCGCCATACCGCCCATCGACACTACAACCGGTTTACCCGCGTCTTTCGCCGCCGCCAGTTCCGCGCGGATCACTTCCGAGGCGCTGACGCTGCCGCCAGGGCTGTTGACGCGCAGCACAATCGCTTTCACTTTCGGATCAAGACGCGCATCGCGGATTTGCGCGGCAGTGGTATCACCACCGACGTTCCCCGGCGTTTCTTCACCGTCCATAATCGCGCCATTGGCAAAGACGACGGCGATGCTGGAACCCGTATCTGCCGGGGTTTTCAGCGCATAGTCGTAAATGCTGACTGCACGGTAGTTTTTATCCGCTTTGCTCCAGCCAAACTCTTTGCTGAGCGCTTTCTCGATTTCAGCGCTGCTGCCCAGTGAATCGACCAGTTTGCTATCAAGCGCATATTTCGCCGTATCGCCGTCCACTTTGGTCAGGCCATCAAGCATCGCCTGCGCGCCAGGGAAGACCTGCTGCGCGGTGATTTTGCGGTTTGCCGCCACCGTATTCAGATAGTTCTGCCACAGTTCGCCAATCCAGCGGCTGTCAGCATCACGCGCGGCGGGGGACATATCATCGCGAATAAACGGCTCCACGGCGGATTTATAGGTGCCGACGCGGAATACATGCGTAGAAACTTTCAGCTTCTCAAGCAGGGATTTGTAATAGAGGCCGTTGGTGGCAAAGCCGTGCAGGTCAACAACGCCCTGCGGCGAGAGCCAGATTTTATTGGCAAAGCTTGCGAGGTAATACTGACCCTGGCTGTAGCTGTCGCCCACGGCATAAACCGGTTTGCCGCTGTCACGGAACTCACGTAGCGCTTTGCCGATATACTGCATCGACGGCTGATCGCCCCCGGCGAAGTTCTTGAGATCCAGCACGATACCGGTGATATTGCGGTCATCTTTCGCCTGGCGGATGGCCTGAACGATATCGAACAGCGAGTTTTCCTGTAAACGATCGGAGCTTGAGCCAAACAATTGACGACCAATCACCCCCAGCTTACTGCTGGCTGAAGGCTTATCGACAATTACGCCGCTGATGTCCATCAACAGCGCGCCACGCGTATTGTTGCTTTCAGGCGTGCTGCTAAGCTGCATCCAGATCCCCACGCCAACCAGCACAAGGAAAATAAAGAACAGGTTCAGCACCAGTTCGCGGGCAAAATTGAGTAATCGCCACGTCCATTTAAAGAATCCGGCGATAAAACGCCATAGGGTTCGCATGTTTTCTCCCTGATAAAGACAGTAAACGGTCCACCGAAAGCGGTGAAACATCTGGCTATCCTAATTACAGCGCCGCCTGTTGTCAGCAGGAATCGCCATCAGCGCTGTAACAAATTCTCTGCGCATGTTAATTTTGTGAAAAATAACATGACAGGAGCGAATCAATGGACGCACTTGAATTACTGGTAAATCGCCGTAGCGCTTCCCGCCTGGCTGACCCTGCGCCAGCCGGTGAGCAACTGGAAAATATCCTGCGAGCCGGGATGCGCGCCCCGGATCACGGCACCCTACAGCCGTGGCAGTTTTTTATCATCGAGGGAGAAGGCCGCGAACGTTTCAGCCAGTTGCTGGAAAAAGGCGCAATTGACGCGGGCAGCGATGAGAAAGCGATTGATAAAGCACGTGATGCGCCATTCCGTGCGCCGCTGATTATTGCGGTGGTCGCGAAATGTCAGCCACATCATAAAGTGCCCAAATGGGAACAGGAGATGTCAGCGGGCTGCGCGGTGATGGCGATGCAGATGGCGGCGGTTGCGCAGGGATTTAACGGTATCTGGCGCAGCGGCGCATTAACCGATAGCCCGGTCGTGCGTGAAGGGCTTCAGTGTGGGGAACACGATAAAATCGTCGGTTTTCTCTATTTAGGCACGCCACAACTCAAGGCGTCGACAACGGTCTCGGTGCCGGATACGACACCGTTTGTAGTACGTTTCTGATAAAGCTTATCGCCCGGCGGTAAGCGCCACCGGGCTTTTTCATTAAGATTTATGTTGTTTGGCGAATTCGTCTTTCGCTTTTTGCAGCTGCTGCTGGAACGCCGGGTTGGTGTGCAGCGTGGCAACAACGGCGGAACCGACAATACGCGCCGCATCAACATCGCTCTGCCAGTGGTAACCACAAATCACACGGCTTTCACCCAGCTCATACCCACGTTTTAAAATTTCATTTTGACGACCCGGGTTAATCTCTGCCAGCACCAGCGCGGTGGCCCAGCCGATAGAAGTATGGCCAGACGGATAAGAACCGTTTTTCGACAGTTTATCCTGCTCGGTGGTGTTACAGGTCGGTACGCCATAGAAGGCGAATGGACGAATGCGCATGTATTTATCTTTCGCGCCACGGGTCGCCAGATCGCCCGCATCTTCAATCATGTTGGTCAGCAGTTTGTGCAACTGCGGCGCATCTTTTTCGGTGATAGGCGATCCGAACGCGCCGGAGAAGGCATTCGCCACGCCGCCGCCGCTCAGGTTTGCATCTTCCACCGCCAACTTACCGCGTTCAGTATTGCGCAGCAGGCGGCCTTGTTCATACATCGCCTGATCGTTGAGGAATGCGATGCTCCCTACGGCTGGCGGAGGCGGAAGCAGAGCGAGGCTATCAATGGCTTGCGCATTTTTCAGATAATAGAGGTCTGGTTTGGTAGTCGCGTCGTTCCCGGCCGGAGCAAGAGCAAAAGCGCTGGACGTAAAAAGCGTAGCCAGGCAAAGGGCGATAATGCGTTTTTTCATTGATATTTCCTTTTGATTTTTATCCTGATATGCAGGTTTTGACACTCATATATTCATGCCACTAATTAGTAGAAAGAAAAACGCAGTAAGAAAAATTGCCCTGTGTCGCAAAACGGACAATTGCTTGCGAAGTGAGCAGTAGTGAGCGATTTCGGAGTGTCGGACTTACCTCGCCGCCATTTGGGCGCTACCATAGTGGGATTGGCAAAATCAGGAGATGCCCATGAGCGAGCAAGCCATTCGTTTAACACAGTACAGCCACGGAGCCGGTTGCGGTTGTAAAATTTCCCCAAAAGTGCTGGAAACCATCCTGCACAGTGAGCAGGCGAAGTTTGTCGACCCGAACCTGCTTGTCGGCAATGAAACCCGTGATGACGCGGCCGTATACGACCTCGGCAATGGCACATCGATAATCAGTACCACCGATTTCTTTATGCCGATCGTTGATAATCCATTTGATTTTGGCCGTATCGCGGCCACCAACGCCATCAGTGATATCTTCGCGATGGGCGGCAAACCGATTATGGCGATTGCTATCCTCGGCTGGCCCATCAACACGCTGGCCCCGGAAATCGCGCGCGACGTGATTGACGGTGGGCGCTTTGCCTGCCAGCAAGCCGGAATCGCCCTGGCAGGCGGTCACTCCATTGATGCGCCAGAGCCTATCTTTGGGCTGGCGGTCACGGGCGTCGTGCCGACCGAGCGCGTGAAGAAAAACAGCACCGCGCAGGCGGGCTGCAAACTGTTCCTCACCAAACCGCTGGGGATTGGCGTACTCACTACCGCGGAGAAAAAATCGCTGCTGAAACCTGAACATCAGGGGCTGGCGACGGAAGTCATGTGCCAGATGAACCTGGCTGGCGCGGCTTTCGCTAATATTGACGGCGTCAAAGCAATGACGGACGTCACCGGCTTTGGTCTGCTGGGCCACCTGAGCGAAATGTGTCAGGGCGCCGGCGTGCAGGCGCAGGTGAACTTTGCCGACGTGCCGAAATTGCCGGGCGTGGAAGAGTACATCGCGCAGGGTGCGGTGCCTGGCGGTACCGGGCGTAACTTTGCCAGCTATGGTCATTTGATGGGGGCAATGCCGGAAGAATGGCGTTCGCTGCTGTGCGACCCGCAAACCTCTGGTGGCCTGCTGTTGGCGGTCACGCCGGATGCCGAGCAAGAGGTACAGGCTGCGGCGGCAGAGTATGGCATTACCTTAACGTCGATTGGTGGTCTGGTTGAGGCCCGCGCGGGTCGCCCGATGATTGAGATCCGCTAAACTGATGCGCCTGTTTATTGCGGAAAAACCGAGCCTGGCGCGGGCCATTGCCGATGTATTGCCGAAACCCCATCGAAAGGGCGACGGGTATATCGAATGTGGCAACGGTCAGGTGGTGACCTGGTGTATTGGCCATCTACTCGAACAGGCGCAGCCGGACGCGTATGACAGCCGTTATGCGCGCTGGAATTTGCAGGATCTACCGATAGTCCCGGAGAAGTGGCAACTTCAGCCGCGTCCGTCGGTGACAAAGCAACTCAATGTCATTAAGCGTTTTTTGCTCGAAGCCAGTGAAGTCATTCACGCAGGAGACCCCGACCGAGAAGGGCAACTGCTGGTGGATGAAGTGCTGGACTATCTTTCGCTGGCGCCCGAAAAGCGCCAGCAGGTGCAACGCTGTTTAATCAACGACCTGAACCCGCAGGCGGTGGAGCGGGCAATTACGCGCCTGCGCGCCAATAGCGACTTCATTCCACTCTGCGTCTCCGCGCTGGCTCGCGCCCGTGCCGACTGGCTTTACGGCATCAATATGACTCGCGCCTACACCATTTTAGGGCGTAACGCCGGGTATAACGGCGTGCTCTCCGTTGGCCGTGTACAAACGCCCGTGCTGGGGCTGGTAGTGCGTCGTGATGAAGAGATTGAAAACTTTGTCGCCAAAGACTTCTTCGAAGTGAAAGCGCATATTGTCACGCCGAAAGATGAACGCTTCACCGCCGTCTGGCAGCCAAGCGAAGCCTGCGAGCCGTATCAGGACGAAGAGGGGCGATTGCTGCACCGCGCGCTGGCCGATCATGTGGTCAAACGCATTGAAGGCCAGCCGGCGATTGTCACCGCCTATAACGATAAACGGGAATCAGAATCGGCGCCGCTGCCGTTTTCGCTTTCAGCCTTGCAGATTGAAGCCGCAAAACGTTATGGCCTGAGCGCGCAGAACGTGCTCGATATTTGCCAGAAACTTTACGAAACCCACAAACTGATTACCTATCCGCGTTCCGATAGCCGCTATTTGCCGGAAGAGCATTTCGCCGGGCGACATGCGGTGCTGAATGCAATTGGCGTTCACGCGCCCGATCTCTTGCCGCAACCGGTGGTGAATCCGGACACGCGCAACCGCTGCTGGGATGATAAAAAGGTTGATGCGCACCACGCCATTATCCCTACTGCGCGGTCGAGCAACGTCAACCTCACCGAAAACGAATCGAAGATCTACACCCTGGTGGCGCGTCAATATCTGATGCAGTTCTGCCCGGACGCGGTTTTCCGTAAGTGTCAGATAGACCTTGATATTGCTAATGGCAAATTTATCGCTAAAGCGCGTTTTCTTGCTGAAGCAGGCTGGCGCACGCTGCTTGGCGGGAAAGAACGCGATGAAGAAAACGACGGTACGCCGTTGCCGGTGGTTGCCAAAAGCGATGAACTGCTGTGCGAAAAAGGTGAAGTGGTGGAACGGCAAACCCAGCCGCCGCGCCACTTCACCGACGCAACGCTGCTTTCTGCTATGACCGGTATCGCGCGTTTTGTGCAGGACAAAGATCTGAAAAAGATCCTCCGCGCAACGGATGGGCTCGGCACCGAAGCGACGCGCGCAGGAATTATCGAACTGCTGTTTAAACGCGGCTTCCTGACTAAAAAAGGGCGCTATATTCACTCGACTGACGCGGGTAAAGCGCTGTTCCACTCGCTGCCAGAAATGGCGACACGGCCGGATATGACCGCGCACTGGGAGTCAATTCTGACGCAAATCAGCGAAAAACAGTGTCGCTATCAGGACTTTATGCAGCCGCTGGTGGGCACGTTGTATCAACTGATTGATCAGGCCCGCAGCACGCCGGTCAGACGTTTCCGTGGCATTGTCGCGCCGGGCAGTGGAAGTGGCGATAAGAAAAAGAGTGCCCCGCGTAAACGTAGCGCGAAAAAAAGCCCGCCATCGGATGAAGCGGGCAGTGGGGCGATAGCGTAAGCGGATGGTGCCGTTTTCAATGAATGGCACCCGTCCGTAGGCCTGATAAGCGCAGCGCCATCAGGCATTTGCTACTTAAATCACACCCTGTGACAGCATCGCGTCGGCAACTTTAACGAAGCCTGCAATGTTGGCGCCGCGCACATAGTTGGTTTGCTTGCTTTCGCCGCCGTGCTCAACGCAGGCATGGTGAATATCCAGCATGATGTGATGCAGACGCGCATCGACTTTCTCGGCTTTCCAGCCCATACGCGCGGCGTTTTGCGCCATCTCCAGGCCGGAAGTGGCGACACCGCCCGCGTTCGCCGCTTTACCCGGTGCGAATAGTACGCCCGCGTCGAGGAACAGTTCGGTGGCTTCGATGGTGGTTGGCATATTCGCACCTTCGGCTACGGCTTTGACGCCGTTAGCGACCAGCACGCGAGCGGCATCGGTATCCAGCTCATTCTGCGTGGCACACGGCAGGGCGATATCAACCGGCACAGACCACGGCTGCTGGCCTTCCAGATAGACCAGACCAAATTCACGCGCGTAATCGGCCACGCGACCGTCACGGCTGGCTTTGATTTCAATCAGACGCGCCAGTTTTTCTTTGGTAAAGCCGCTTTCGTCCACCACGGTGCCGCTGGAGTCGGATGCGGTAACCACGCGAGCGCCAAATTCCATTGCTTTTTCAATCGCGTATTGCGCCACGTTACCGGAGCCGGAAACAGAAACGCGCATGCCTTCAAAACTCAGACCATGACGCTTGAGCATCGCTTCGGTGAAGTAAACCAGGCCGTAACCGGTAGCTTCTGGACGAATCAGGCTGCCGCCGAACGAAAGACCTTTACCGGTAAACACGCAGGCGGTGTTGTTGGAAAGTTTTTTCATCATGCCAGCCATGAAACCGACTTCGCGACCGCCCACGCCGATATCGCCCGCCGGGACGTCGGTGTCCGCGCCAAGATGACGATAGAGTTCAGTCATCAGCGCCTGACAGAAGCGCATGACTTCGCCTTCGCTTTTGCCTTTCGGGTCAAAATCGCTGCCGCCTTTGCCGCCACCCATCGGTAGCGTGGTCAGGGCGTTTTTAAAGGTTTGCTCGAAGCCGAGGAATTTCAGAATCGACAGGTTCACGGAAGGGTGGAAACGCATCCCGCCCTTGAACGGCCCAATCGCCGAACTGAACTGTACGCGCCATGCGCGGTTCACCTGTACCTGATTGCGATCGTCCACCCATACTACGCGGAACTGGATCACGCGCTCTGGTTCAACCAGCCTTTCGAGCAGCGAGAGGCGACGATATTGCGGGTTCTGTTCCAGAAATGGCCATAGGGTGGTCATGACTTCGCGTACGGCCTGAGAGAATTCTGTCTGGTGTGGGTCGCGTTGCTGAACGTGGGCAAGGAAGTTTTCCAGAGAGCCAACCTGATCCATAAGTATAAGTTCCTCTTATAGTTAATGATGTATGTGCTTGTTGTGATTTATGTTTTAACGTCGTGATGTTTTTTGACTATATCATTACGTTGCTAACTTTTGACAAGCAAAATTGAGCCCGAAAGGAAAATTAATACGCAGCAGTGGGTCATAATAAAAACCGATAGACGTTTACCCTTAAGGAAGTGAGCAAATGGGTCGATATATAGAGATACGAAAGCAGAGAACAGGAGCTCGAGGATGAAAACGCAATGGCTGACAGGAGTACTGATTGTGATGGCGGGGGCGGCGTTCGCGCGCCCGCAGGTCGAGGTCAACGTGCCGCCGGAAGTCTTCAGTACCCGGGGGCAGCAGGTAGAAAACTGTAGCCAGTGCTGCGTCTATCAAAATGAATATTATTCTGAAGGCGCGGTGATTAATACGGACGGTGGTTTGCTACAGTGTCAGCGCGATGAGAAAACCCTCAGCACCAACCCGCTTATCTGGCATCGCGTAAAGCCATAAATGCTTCGAGCAGAGGAATATCGGCAGGCGCAAGCGCATAATCGAATGCCTCTTCCGGGAGGCACCACGCCAGCGCAGTGTGCTCCAGGGCCACAATCTCACCCTCGTAAACCGGAACGTGCCAGGCATGCAGATGAATGATACGCCCGGAGACTTCTCGTTGATGGCTGGCGATATAACGGGTTGGTTGCGCGTGAATACCGAACTCTTCACGTAACTCGCGGGTCAGCGCTTCCGGTTGACTCTCGCCTTGCTCGACTTTTCCCCCGGCAAACTCCCACATGCCTGCCTGGTCGGCGTGAGGCGGACGTTGGGCAAGTAAAATTTGCCCGTTTTGTTCAATAATGGCAGCAACGACATCGATGGTTTTCAGCATAGCGGTCAAAGATTCTGTAAATGTATTACCATAATATCCTTGCCCTGAAGTTTGCTAAAGCGTTGTTACAGGAAAAAACATGCTCGACCGTCATCTCCACCCGCGTCTCAAGCCCTTGCTCAATCGCGTTGCTGAAATCGTCGATCGTCCTCAGATTACCCCAGATGGCATCACGCTGGTGGGGTTTGCTGTCGGCGTGCTGGCCTTGCCGTTTCTGGCGCTGGGATGGTATGGCGTGGCATTAATGGCGATTGTGGTTAATCGCCTGTGTGATGGGCTGGATGGTGCGCTTGCAAGGCGGCGGGGTTTATCGGATGCCGGTGGGTTCCTTGATATTGCCCTCGACTTTCTCTTTTACGCGCTGGTGCCGTTTGGCTTTGTCCTTGCGGACCCGTTGAACAATGCTATTGCCGGCGCGTGGCTACTGTTTGCGTTTATCGGTACCGGCAGCAGCTTTCTGGCGTTTGCCGCACTGGCAGCGAAACACAATATCGATAACCCCGGCTATGCGCACAAATCGTTTTATTACCTCGGCGGCCTGACGGAAGGCAGTGAAACTATCGCGTTATTTGTGCTTTGTTGCCTCTTCCCGGCGTACTTTTCCTGGCTGGCGTGGATATTTGGCGCGCTGTGCTGGCTGACGACGTTTAATCGGGTGTGGGGAGGGTATGTGACGCTGAGGGCGTGTCAGCGTCACGAATCGAAACCTTAAAGCGAGCTATCCGGTTTGCGATCGCCTGTTGCGACCGGGTTTTTCGGGTTAGCGCTCCATTCGTACCAGCCGCCGTCATAGACCGCGACGTTTTGCCAGCCCATGGCGCGGGCGTACATAAAGGTCTCAGACGCGCGCCATCCGGTGCCGCAGTAAAATGCAACGTGCTGTTCAGGCCGGATATTCCAGCGCTTCCACATTTCCGTAATATCATCCGCGCTGCGCATGGTGCCGTCCGGGTTATGGAAATCTTCCATATGCGTGGAGTCGCTGCCCGCATGGCCCCAGCGTGCACCGGCAATATCGCCTTTTGGCTTAATGTAGCTATAACCGCTGGTGGTGCCGATAAATTCTGGCCAGGAGCGAATGCTGACCAGCGAGGCGTCCTGGCGATTCAGCAGGCCACGCGCTTGTTCCATATCCAGCATTAACTGTGGCTGAGCGGGAATGGCGACGCCGAAATCTGGCGCGGATTTTTCTTTAGGCGCGGTACCGCGTTCAACGGGCAGCCCTGAATCAGACCAGGTTTTCCAGCAGCCATCGAGCAGCCGGACATCTTTTACGCCGGCATAGAGCATAATCTGTGCAACACGTGCGGCGGCATAGACGTCACGTCCGTAGAGGATCACCGTGGTGTCGTGGCGGATGCCGTGTTTCGCCAGCATCGCTTTCAGCTGTTCGTCAGAGACTTTATTCCACAGCGGCTCGCTTTCGACTTCGTTGGTGTCGATATAGCCTGCGCCCGGAATGTGGCTAAGTAAGTAAAGTTTCGGTGCGCCCCAACCGGCTTCAAAGACTTTCCAGTCACCCGTCGGTTTGGCCTCTACAGATTTGTTTTTCTGGAGGTCGTGAAGCCACTGTGGGTACACCAGTTGTTCAAAGTGGGGGAGTTTCTGCAGACGATTTTGCTGTTGCAGGGCGTCGCTTAAACGGACGATCTGCGTGTAGCCGATTTTTTCTAAACGTGCCGCGACGGCCTCGTTATCTTTATCGTTGCCGTACAGCGCAATGGCGGTCTCTTTTTGCAGTTTATGCTGCTGCGCCCATGCCGCAAGCTGCTCATCGGTCATTGCTGATAGCCAGCTGGCCGACAGGTTGAGCGCCAGGGGTTCATGCCCCTGAGGGCCATTGACTGTCTGAGGCCAGCCGTTATAGAACGCGCTCAGGCGCGTATCGATAGCGACGCCATTCTGTTGTAACAGATGAGAGAAACTCAACGTTTTCGCCATATCAGTGGCAAAAACCGAGGTGGAGAGTCCAAGCGCGAGGGCCAGCAAAGACAGTTGAGAAACACGTTTCATCGAATCGTCCGACAAAGAAAAAAAGGTACGCCATTCTGAACGCCAGGCCTCATAAATACTTTGCGTTAACGCAGTATTGTAGCGCATCAACAGTTTGTAGAGTGAAATATCACGTCGTTAAACTGTTTCATGCCAGCGCATCATATCCATGCATGAAGCATTTTCCGGCACATCCGCCTGGTCATGGGTAACCAGAATTGTCGGGATGTTTTGTTCGATAAGCGTGTCAAATACCCACTGGCGGAAAGCAACACGCAAGGTGCTGTCGAGCCGGCTGAAGGGCTCATCGAGCAGGAGTGCATTGGGCTGCGCCAGCAAGGCACGCAGTAAGGCGACGCGTGCGCGCTGGCCTCCGGAAAGTGTTGCCGGATCACGCGTATAGAAATCGTGCAGCCCGGCCTGCGCCAGCGCGTGGTGAACGGCATCTTTACGCTGGCCTCCACGCACCGCGGCAGGAAGCGCCAGTTGCAGATTGTGGCCCACGCTCAAGTGATCAAACAGTAGCGCTTCCTGAAACAGGATACCGATGCGACGTTGCTCAGTTGGAAACTTGTCAATGCGCGAGTTATTGAGCCATAGCTCACCGCGGGCCTGAAATGTGCAAGGCAGCGCACCGATCATCCACGAGAACAGGGTCGATTTTCCGCAGCCAGATGGGCCCATTAGCGTGACAATTTCGCCCGGACGAACGGTAAAGGAGACATCGCGCAGCAGCGGTTGTTGACCCTGCATCAGCGTGACATTGTTTAACTGCAACATTAGCGTAGACCTCGTCGATAATGGCCAATGAGTTGGGCCATGAGAGCCATTAGCGAGAAAAAACACACGGGCAATATCAACTGCCAGAGACCCTGAGCGGCAAGTTGCGCCGACGCGCCGCCGCTGGAAAGTGCCACCGCTTCTGTCGTAAGCGTCGGCACTCGACCCGCGCCCAACCACTGGGTGGGTAAATATTGCGCGATACTGACTGAAAAACCGATCGCCAGCGCAGAGAGTAAGGGTTTGATTATCAGCGGGCATTTGATTTGCGCAAAAATGCGTACCTGATGCCAGCCGAGGGTGCGGGCAATCAACACCAGCCGCGGGTCGATGCGCTGCCACGCCGGGCGCAGCACAAACAGCATCCAGGGGATAACCCACAAAAGATGCCCCCACAACACGGTGATGAACTCGCCATCCATCCAGCCATATAATGCCATCTCATACTGGCCCGCTGCTAATGGCAGGGCGGGCAGTATCAGCGGCAACCACAGACAGCGCGTCAGCGCTGAGGGCCCCCATTCCAGCCACAGCAGGCAGAGTATTGCGCCCAATAATGCCGCCAGCAGGGCCAGCCAGAAACTGTTGCTGAATGTCAGTGCATCTGGCAGTGCGGCGTGGGCCAGTAGCAATAATGTCAACGCGCACGCCACACCGCTCAGGGGGATAAGCTGGCTGGCAACCTTCCCGAATAGCGGCGAAGCGTGCGGGCGACGACGCCCATGCAGGCCAGGACAAAAGCGTCGTGCGGTAACCCATAACAGGCAGGCGGTGAGCGCCAGTACTGCCAAAATCGCCAGCAGCATCACACAGGCCAGTTGGCCTTTGATTTGCGTGCTTTCGTCACCCTGATTTAACCATTGCCAGGCCAGCACGGCTAGCGTCGGTGGGTTTCCCGGCCCAAGAATAATCGCCACATCGACAACAGAGAGGGTCCATGCGGTGGTCGCCAGAAGGGCGATACCCAGCGCCGGCAGCAGAACCGGGAGTATCAGATAACGCAGGCACTGCCCGCGACCATAGCCAAGACTGCGCAGTACAAGAAGTTGTTCACTCAGCCGCTTTTCACCCAATACCGCCCAGCTTACCCACAGCAGAAACGCGCTCTCTTTCACTGCCAGTACCAGCCCCAGCCCAATACCATAACGGTCCGGGATGGCGTGTAAATGGGGGAGAATACGGTAAAAAACGCCCCCCTCAGCAAACAGCAACAGTGCGCCAGTGGCGAAGGCGACGTGCGGCAGCGCCAGCAGTAACGGTAAACGGGCAGTCAGTCGCCGCCAGCCAGCAGAAGGCCAGAGCGCGGCAATAATGAGCAGCGTCAGAGCGAGCGCGCCGCCCACCGCAATGAGCGATGAAATAAGCGTGGCGCTGAGCGCCTGACTGAATTGCGGGTCCTCAAACAGCAGACGCCAGTTCTCCGGTATCAATGCCGGACGCAGAAAGCCTGCCGCAGAAAACAGCGGCAGATAGACAAGTAGCATTGCGGTACAGCATAACGCGCTTAATGTGTACCGTAGCGGCGTAGCCATTCCTGCTCCAGCGCGTTTACCCAGGCGGCATGAGGCTCTGCCAGAACGGGCGGCAGATCGGTGGGCTCACGGGCGGAGAGTTCATCTCGCTGCGCGGCGGGTAGCTTTTTGGGGTCCAGAACGCTGGGATCGCCCCATATCGCCGGGTCAGCTTTCCGACGCTGTGCCTCCGGCGACAGCAGGAAGTTAGCGACCACCTGCGCCGCCGCACTGGCGCGTGAATTAGCTGGAATGGTTACAAAATGAACGTTTCCAAGCATGCCATCCTGAAATCCAAAACTGTAACTGTCGTCAGGCAGCACATGTGTTGCGACTTTTTGCTGAGCATGCAGGGGGTTAAACGTCAGTGACAACCGTAAAGTACCGTTTGCCAGCATGCTATCCATGCGCGCAGGAGACGGCGGGAAGTCGCGCCCCTCACGCCACAGTAGGGGATGAAGCGCATCAAGATAGCGCCAGAGAGGAGCGGTAACCTGCGCGAAGGTCTTTTCCTGCGGCGGGCGCTTCAGCGCTTCGGGATGCGGTGTAAGGTTTATCAGAAACTGCTCAAGCAGCGCTGTACCGGTAAAATCAGGTGGGCGAGGGTAGGTGATTGTCCCGGGATGCTGTCGGGCATAATCCAGCAACGCCTGCGGGGTTTGCGGCGGCTGTGGTGTTACTCTTGTTTTTATGTAT
>NZ_VTZO01000027.1:0-102542 GCF_008369545.1 Pseudocitrobacter sp. 73
CTTGTTCGCACCTTCCCTAACAATTCTCGTCCAGAGATGCCGACCTTTAATTCGGAGTTTGAGGTAGTCCCGATTAATCTGCCTCAGTTCAAAAGTGCTGCGCTGATGACCATCTGAATCATGATCCTGGGCCAGGCTACGTAATAATCGCAAAACATGTATTGGGAGTAACCCTTCAATTTCGGTGAGGGCTTTCAACTCCATGGTAAGTACAGGCAGTTGTAAATCCTGCCATCCGCCCTGTTCGGCATCGGGCATCAATTCAGGCAGGCGTTTTAGCAGAGCTGACTCCAGTTTTAAGGAGTTCTGGAGCCGTTGGAGAGAAGCGCCGGCCACGCCATAACGCACGTATATTGTAATCTGAGAGTCATTAATTAATATCCCCAACTCTTCCAATTGCTTTAACGCACTGGCAATTTCCTCTGACTCGAGGCTGGTCAGTTGCATGAGCTGATCGGTATTTATTCTCTCCGCAACGTCTGCATTATAGAGAAAACGCAGGATAGCGCGGTATTCCTCACGCCGACGTTGCGGTATCTGAGCTTTCAGCAGGCGATTTTCCGCTTCTTCCTCAGCAAGATTAAGTTTTCCTGGGAATATCTGAGTATGATTTTCCTCACGTTTAAGATATTCACCACGCTCAAGCCAGGCTACGGCGGTAACCACCTTCGTTTCCGCGTCTCGTTCATCAGCAGAAAAGGTTGTGTCAACGCTATCATCCTGCAAGATTTCTCCGGCAGTAATCACAAGTTTATTTCCCTTTCTTCGATTACTTTCGTTACGCAACTTACGTAAAATTTGTTGGATATCCCGGATACTTAATTTTGAACGCTCACTCATGCCAAATTGCGTTTCGATATCCTGTGGGTCGTATAAAAGAATACAGCGCGCATCTTCTTGATCGCGGCCAGCGCGTCCCGCTTCCTGTAAGTAGTTTTCAAGCGATCCGGGAATATCAGCATGAACAACAAGCCGAATATCAGCCTTATCCACCCCCATTCCGAACGCATTTGTCGCAACGATGATTCGCAATTGGCCCGCTTTAAAACTGTCCTGAATATCTGTTTTCGTATTGGGCTCCAGCCCGGCATGAAAGTGCTTACATGGCCATCCTTGTCCTATCAGAAAATCGGATAGCGCTTCTGCATTCTTTCTGCTTGAGACAAAAACAACCGCTCCACCGTTCTGGTTATCGAGATACTCGTGTAGCAAACGATCCGTATGCTGCCATTTTTCAGCTCGAACACAGGGTAATACATCAAAATAGAGATTAGTACGCTCATGGCCCCCATGAAAAACCGCAAAATCGATATTCAAGGTATCCTTAAAGTGGTTGCGTATATCAGCAAGCACATCCGGTTTCGCGGTCGCAGTAAAGCAGCCTATCTGAGAAAGTGTATTTTCCCCCGTATATTCGCGGATAAAACGAGAAACATAGAGGTAATCGGGCCGAAAGTCGCTGCCCCATTTCGACAGGCAATGCGCTTCATCAAAAATCCATGCCCCAATCTGACGCTGGCTGAGCGCTCGTCTGAATGCTTTATTGCGAAATTGTTCCGGAGATACCAGCAGGATACCGACATCCCCCATCTGAATTTTCTCCAGGACATCCGCACGCTCCGGCATGGTCAAAAGCCCATTCAGGGCCGCCGCACACTGGATATTACGCTCAAGAAGCCCATCGACCTGGTCCTTCATAAGCGATTGTAAGGGGGAAATAATCACTGTCAGGCTGCCATTGCGATGAAAACGGTTGAGGGCAGGCAACTGATAGCATAAAGACTTACCCCCACCGGTTGCCAGTACAGCCAGAACATGTTGCCCTCGCATACCCGCAAGCACGATGTCGTGTTGCAGACTCTTACCCGGCTGCTCATAACGAAAATCGGCAAAGCCGAAATAACGCTTAAGTTCATGACGTGGATTATGGGTTGTCTGGCAATATTGGCAATTGGCCCGCTCGCAAGGGACATCGCGCAGCTCGTGAACCAGTTGTTGCACTTCAGGGAACTGATGCCTTACCCAGGGAGCCAGAACAGAATTCCCGCCCGAAACACGAAGCCATGCCAAAGCATAAGCTAACGGCAAATGTTGTGCAGGATTATGCAAATCCCGCTCAAGCAGGTGTTCCAGCCGTGTCCGACAGACCTTCAAATCTCGAGACAAAGAGGGATCGGATTCTTGTAAAATTTCCGGAAGAAGCGCCTTTAAATCAAATAGAGGTAAAGCGTTACGACCTGTCAGTGAGACAAAAAAAGCAGCCAGGTCAGAATCTGTCGCCGGAGCTAATAATGTTTGATAACACAACAACTCCTTTCGACTCACCGTATTCAATTGTGTAAAGGCCAGACGCTGATCGTTAAAAAGCGTCCAGGTAGAATGGCAATCTGACAGCGGTGAATTCAGGCTATCACGAATGAGTTTATAATCTTTCACCAGACGATGGTACGGGTTCTGCGGAAATGCCAGCGGCGACAGACGCAATGTATCAATCGCGGGTAAAGAATGGAGCGATAAAGAGGGATAAACTTTTCGTAGGATAGGAAGATCGTGCTCAATGATATTATGACCAAGGACGAAACTCGCACCTTCAGACAAACTATCTAATTTCTGCAACGCGGGATAGGGGTCGCCAGAAACTTTTAACTCCAGCTCTGCCCCTGAGTCGGGACATAATGCACCCAGCATGATAATGCGTGGAGGCTGATCGTCAATTGATGGTACGACTTCAAGATCGAACACCATCCCCGTAGATTGAGAAAAAGATAGAGACACCAGGCTATTCCTTTAATACCATTCGATATGAACCACTCCCGGCAAGGAAAATTATTTACACCGTGAATTACTTAAATACATATAAGCCGGGCAGTTATGTGTTAACAATGAGCCGCGCACTCCACAGCTCTCATACTTATAAAATACACATAAAATCCAATAAGGTTCAGTATTTTTATACTTGATGGGACAAAGACAATATATTTATCTCTACTTGTCGGTATCGGTGCCCAACACCCACGCTCCCACATAATGCCCGCCAAGCCGGCTGTACCACATCAGCGCCAGCAGGGTGTTCTTTTCCGTCCCTTCGCCGCGCAGATACATACCTGCTACGGCTTTTTCAGCTTCAGGTAGCCCACGCTCCGCAGCTTTCAGGTACCATTCCAACGCCAATTGGCGATCTTTATTCAGATGGTAGCCATTGTAATACCATACGCCAAAGTTATATTGGACCTTCGCAATTTCCCGTTCCGCGGTCTGGCGATACCACGTCTGTGAATGAACTTGCTCAGGCCTGTGGGCTTTGTCATATATTTCACCAAGAGGAAGCTGGCCTGGTGCATAGCCACTCCGTACCGCTTCATTGAGCCAGTAAACGGCAAGCCGATAATCCTGCTCGACGCCTTTACCGGTGAAATAGGCCTCACCCAGGTAGAATTGCGCCGGCTCATACATTCTGTCTGCCGCTTTGCGCATATAAGCCACTGCCTGTTTATCATCCTTAGGTAAGGCAAGGCCGTGCGCATACATAACGCCAACAAGAAACTGTGCTGTTGAAGAGGGATCGCCTATTTTATCGGCGGCTTTACGATACCAGTTAAGTGCCTGTAGGTAATCCTGCGCAAGCCCATCACCGTAGTAGTACGCGTTTCCCAATATGACTTGCGTAGAACTGTCCCCCTTCTCCGCCGCCTTGCGATACCATTTGAGGGCTTGTTGCCTGTCTTGTGGGAAATTTTTGCCATATTGGTAATGATAGCCAAGGATGAAATACTCAAACCCGTTACCTTCCTTACCTGCTTTTTCAAGCCACTTTATCGCCAGTTTATAATCAGGAATAACATATTCACCATTCGCATACATATCGCCAAGAATAAATTGCGAAAGGTCATGCCCTTCTTCCGCTTTGCGCTCAGTTTGTTGTACATACTGACACTCCTCTGAATCTGACGTGTATCGAGGTAGGCAGCGAGCGGCATAGCTTTGTTGCGGAAGAATAAAACCTAATAATGTAAAAACAGCCACTATTCTCAAAATTAATATTAAGTGCATACAACATCCTTATTGTCATTTTGACATCAGATTATCTGTGCAATATTGTTCCCGTCATCGCTTAATTGTGCCTTCGCCTTACAGGTGAATAGCAGCATAAAAAAACCCGCCGTTAAGCGGGTTTCAATTACTTCACCGTATCAAAAGGAATAATCATTCCCACTCAATCGTTGCTGGTGGTTTACCGCTGATGTCATACACCACGCGGGAAATACCGTTCACTTCATTGATAATGCGGTTAGAGACACGGCCCAGGAAATCGTACGGCAGGTGTGCCCAGTGTGCGGTCATAAAGTCGATAGTTTCGACGGCTCGGAGGGAAACAACCCAATCGTACTTACGGCCATCGCCCATTACGCCAACGGAACGCACCGGCAGGAACACGGTGAACGCCTGGCTCACTTTGTTGTACAGGTCAGCTTTGTGCAGCTCTTCGATGAAGATGGCATCAGCGCGACGCAGCAGGTCGCAGTACTCTTTCTTCACTTCGCCCAGCACGCGAACGCCGAGGCCTGGCCCCGGGAACGGGTGACGGTAGAGCATGTCGTACGGCAGGCCAAGTTCCAGACCAATTTTACGCACTTCATCTTTGAACAGCTCACGCAGCGGTTCAACCAGGCCCATCTTCATCTCTTTCGGCAGGCCGCCCACGTTGTGGTGAGATTTGATGACGTGCGCTTTACCGGTAGCGGAAGCCGCAGATTCGATAACGTCCGGATAGATAGTGCCCTGTGCCAGCCATTTCACATCTTCCAGCTTCAGCGCTTCTTCGTCGAATACTTCAACAAAAACACGACCGATGATTTTTCGTTTTGCTTCCGGGTCGTTTTCACCCGCCAGCGCATCGAGGAAGCGTTTTTCACCTTCTACGTGAACAATGTTCAAACCGAAGTGATCGCCAAACATGTCCATGACTTGCTGAGCTTCATTCAGACGCAGCAGGCCGTTGTCGACGAATACGCAGGTCAGGTTTTTGCCGATTGCGCGGTGCAGCAGCATTGCAGTCACGGAGGAATCCACGCCACCAGAGAGGCCGAGGATCACTTTATCGTCGCCAACCTGTTCACGAATACGAGCTACAGCGTCGTCGATAATTTTCGCCGGCGTCCACAGCGCTTCACACTGGCAGATATCCAGTACAAAACGTTCCAGCATGCGCATGCCCTGACGGGTATGGGTCACTTCCGGGTGGAACTGCACGCCATAGAAGCGTTTTTCTTCGTTCGCCATAATCGCGAACGGGCAGGTTTCGGTGCTGGCAACGGTAACAAAATCGGACGGGATTGCAGTGACTTTGTCGCCGTGGCTCATCCAGACGTCCAGCAGCGGTTTGCCTTCCGGCGTCAGGGAATCTTCGATACCGCGAACCAGCGCGCTGTCGGTCAGGACTTCAACCTGTGCGTAGCCGAATTCACGCTCAGAAGAGCCTTCCACGTGGCCGCCAAGCTGCATGGCCATGGTTTGCATGCCATAGCACACGCCAAATACCGGTACGCCTGCTTCAAAGACATACTGCGGCGCGCGCGGGCTGTTTTCTTCAGTGGTGCTTTCCGGGCCACCGGAAAGTATGATGCCGCTTGGATTAAACTCACGGATTTGTGCTTCAGTAACATCCCACGCCCACAGTTCGCAGTAAACGCCCAGCTCACGTACGCGACGTGCAACCAGTTGGGTGTACTGCGATCCGAAATCGAGAATAAGAATGCGATGCTTATGAATATTGTCTGTCATTTGACGATTGTTCCGAGGCAAGTGAAACAGGGTAAATAAATCGCCCGACGCGGAGTCGGGCGAAGAAAATCAGGAACCCAGACGGTAGTTCGGGGATTCTTTGGTGATGGTCACATCGTGAACGTGGCTTTCCTGAATGCCCGCACCGCTGATGCGTACGAATTCAGCTTTAGTACGCAGCAGGTCAATCGTACCACAACCGGTCAGCCCCATACAGGAGCGCAGGCCGCCCATCTGCTGGTGAATGATCTCTTTCAGGCGACCTTTGTAAGCGACGCGGCCTTCGATACCTTCCGGCACCAGTTTGTCGGCGGCGTTATCGCTCTGGAAGTAACGGTCAGAGGAACCTTTGGACATCGCGCCCAGGGAACCCATGCCACGGTAAGACTTGTAAGAACGGCCCTGGTAGAGTTCGATTTCACCCGGGGATTCTTCAGTACCGGCCAGCATGGAACCCACCATTACCGCGCTTGCACCAGCAGCGATGGCTTTCGCGATATCACCGGAGAAACGGATACCACCGTCGGCGATAACCGGAATGCCCATCCCTTCCAGCGCTTCAACCGCGTCGGAAACAGCAGTGATCTGCGGAACACCGACACCGGTAACGATACGGGTAGTACAGATAGAGCCAGGACCAATACCCACTTTAACCGCGCTGCAACCGGCTTCTGCCAGCGCACGAGCGCCTGCGCCCGTTGCGACGTTACCGCCAATAATTTGCAGATCAGGATATTTAGCACGGGTTTCACGAATACGTTGCAGAACGCCTTCGGAGTGACCATGTGAGGAGTCAATCAGCAGGACGTCAACGCCCGCGGCAACCAGCGCATCAACACGCTCTTCGTTGCCGGCACCCGCGCCTACCGCAGCACCTACGCGCAGACGGCCATGCTCATCTTTACAGGCGTTCGGTTTACGTTCTGCTTTCTGGAAATCTTTAACGGTGATCATGCCGCGCAGATGGAAGCTGTCGTCAACAACCAGCGCTTTTTCAACGCGTTTTTCGTGCATTTTGGCCAGAACCACTTCGCGGGTTTCACCTTCACGCACGGTAACCAGACGCTCTTTCGGCGTCATATATACGCTGACCGGCTGGCTGAGGTCAGTAACGAAACGTACGTCACGACCGGTAATAATACCCACCAGCTCGTAGTCTTCGGTGACAACCGGGTAGCCTGCGAAACCGTTACGCTCGGTCAGTTCTTTCACTTCGCGAAGCGTCGTGGTTGGCAGAACAGTCTGCGGGTCGGTGACGATACCGGATTCATGTTTCTTCACGCGCTTCACTTCTTCAGCCTGGCGCTCGATAGACATGTTTTTATGGATAAAGCCGATGCCGCCTTCCTGCGCCAGCGCAATAGCCAGGCGTGCTTCAGTCACGGTATCCATTGCCGCAGAGAGCATAGGAATGTTCAGGCGAATGGTTTTCGTCAGTTGGGTGCTGAGGTCAGCAGTATTCGGCAGAACGGTGGAATGAGCGGGAACAAGGAGGACGTCGTCAAACGTCAGAGCTTCTTTAGCGATACGTAGCATGGGCAATATCTCGACCAGAGTGGTTAATAAATATTGCCGTGGCATTATACAGAGCGTAATCGGTTGCATCCACCTTTTTTTGCAAATAATGCTTGCGCTCCCCGGTCAGCACGTTACTATCGATTAAATAACCTGCTGATTTAAAATTTGATCTCGCTCACATGTTACCATCTCAATCCCCCGCAATTTTTACGGTTAGTCGCCTGAATCAGACCGTCCGTTTGCTGCTTGAGCAGGAGATGGGGCAAGTGTGGATCAGCGGCGAAATTTCTAACTTTAGCCAGCCCTCTTCCGGGCACTGGTACTTCACCCTTAAAGACGATACCGCCCAGGTGCGCTGTGCGATGTTCCGTAACAGCAACCGCCGGGTAACCTTCCGTCCACAGCACGGGCAACAAGTTTTAGTTCGCGCCAACATTACGCTGTATGAACCGCGCGGCGATTATCAGATTATCGTCGAAAGTATGCAGCCCGCCGGTGAAGGTTTGCTGCAACAGAAGTACGAACAGCTTAAAGCGAAGTTGCAGGCTGAAGGTTTGTTCGATCAGCAAATTAAAAAAACACTCCCCTCCCCTGCGCACTGCGTGGGTGTCATCACCTCAAAAACGGGCGCCGCACTGCACGATATTTTGCACGTGTTAAAGCGTCGCGATCCTTCCCTGCCAGTGATTATTTACCCCACAGCCGTTCAGGGCGATGACGCACCAGGGCAAATCGTTCGTGCCATTGAGCTGGCGAATCTTCGCAACGAATGTGACGTGTTGATTGTTGGGCGTGGCGGTGGCTCACTGGAAGATTTATGGAGTTTTAACGACGAACGCGTGGCGCGTGCGATTTTTGCCAGCAGCATTCCGGTAGTCAGCGCTGTCGGGCATGAAACCGATGTGACCATTGCCGATTTTGTTGCCGATTTACGCGCACCAACACCGTCAGCCGCCGCCGAAGTGGTGAGCCGCAATCAGCAAGAGTTACTGCGCCAGGTGCAGTCTGCGCAGCAACGGCTGGAAATGGCGATGGATTACTACCTCGCCAACCGCACGCGACGTTTTACGCAGATCCATCACCGCTTGCAGCAGCAGCATCCACAGCTCCGGCTGGCGCGTCAGCAAACCACCCTTGAGCGTCTGCAAAAGCGGATGAGCTTTGCGCTGGAGAATCAGCTTAAACGCGCCGGTCAGCAACAGCAGCGATTAACACTGCGGCTGAATCAGCAAAACCCGCAACCGAAGATTCATCGCGCACAAACGCGGGTTCAGCAACTGGAATATCGTCTCGCTGAAACACTTCGCGCACAGCTTAGCGCCACGCGCGAACGCTTTGGTAATACAGTGACGCACCTCGAAGCGGTGAGTCCACTCTCCACGCTCGCACGCGGTTATAGCGTTACCAGCGCCGCTGATGGCGCGGTGCTAAAACAGGTTAAGCAGGTGAAAGTGGGTGAGACACTGACCACTCGCCTGGGCGATGGCGTAGTGATCAGTGAAGTGAGTGCTGTGACGAAAATCCGCAAGCCTCGCAAGAAAATCTAATGACGCATTGCGAATCTTATTTACATCTTGGCCCCCATTTACAGACCCGATAAGTCTACTGGAAACAGGTCGCAAACCCTGCAGTACTGGATGCCTGAATACCGCAGTTTTGTGTCCCCGCCCCTTCATCCATACCACAATAGAACGAACCGGCCCGATCGGTAGAGAAATAGGGGAAGCTTATCGATGATGGCCATCCCAGCGCGCTAAAACCGCTATGCAATGACTGTAAATCAGCATAGCTCGGTGCTTTACTAAAGTCACCGCACTGCTTTGCAATATCCCATTTTTGAGCATCGACCACATGCGCCAGCGCCCAGGTTTCATTATTCACATCAGGCGTTGCTGCCGCTGTAGCCCCTGACGGCAACTCCGATTTTAATAGCGGGCGATGCAGCGTCTTGCCACTTACGGTGGCGGTATCCGCCATATGACCCCAGAAATATGCCGTGGCGACATTCGGGCTGGTCGGCACGGTGAAAATCGTATCCAGCGTCGCCGTTATTGTGGCGTTATCCGTCAGCGTCACCGTCAACGGCGTTTTATATCCTGGCGTATTATCCTGACGAACGGCAAAACTTGCCGTACCGTCCGCCCCTGTCACACCGTCGATCGTATTCCCACTGTCAGCCAGCGTTACCACCGTCCCGCTGGCAGGTTGTACCGTCATATCATCCATCGCCGCAACATCACCATACAATGTCGCCCCGCTGTTACGCGGCACGGCATCACCACGTTTTAAGGTGAAAGCGACATTCGGTACCGGCTTCCCGGCGCTGTCTTTTACGGTAACAACGAGGGGCACGGCTTCACCTTTTTTTACCTTCGCTGCCTGCGTAGTGGCATCTATCGCCGTCGATGTCAGCGTGACGCTGGAGACGGTCGCGCGGGGATTGACCAGACATCCCTGATACCCCGTACTCGCCGTCGACGACTCAAAACCATTATTCAGACTGACAACCAGGGCATTCCCCTGCTTGTTATCCAGTGCCCACCATGCATACTTCGTAGACCAGCCGATTTGAGTCGTCAGCGTGTTCCCCGGATAGCGCGCGTAGAGCGATAATAAATCATCGCTCAATGGCCGACGTGCCGCTTCACAAGGACTGAGGCTGTTATCTTCCCTTTGCGTTGCCTTAAACAACGGCCACACTTCATTGTTATCCGTCACCTGACTGACTCCGGCGCTCGACGGCAGCTCTTTCAACAATTTAGGCCGTTCAAAGACCACGCCGTTTTCCGCCGTTACCGTATCCGGCATATGGCCCCAGTAGGTCGCCATTGCGGAATCCGGGCTGGTGACGACGGTAAAGATCGCATCAATGACGCTGGTAGTTGCGACATCTCGCGCCAGTATAGCGGTGAACGAGATGGCCAGGCCGATGGTCTCAGGCTGTTCAACATTGAAAGTGGCCGTACCATCACTGCCGGTGAAACCTTGCCATTGCGTATCGTGTGCGGCCAGAGAAAACTCCGCCGACACAGGTGTCAACTCTGTCAACGTCATTGCATTTGCCGGCGTGTTCACTCCTGCTCCTGAACGGCTCATCGCTGAACCACGCCTGAGCGTCACGGCCTCTCCCGCCAGCGGGTTACCATCACGGTCTTTGACCGTCACCACAATTGGCAGTGGGTTACCTTTTTTCACTGACGCGCTAGGCCGCCCGCCATTACTGAGGGTTCTGGTGTTATCCATTGCGGATGACGTCAACATTACGCTGACGCCTGCCGGATGCGGCTTCGTCAGGCAAAGCATCAGCGCGTTGTTTGCCGAGCTCTTCGCGATATCTCCTGCGCTCAGGCTGACAGTCTGATACTGCCACGTATATAAATCCGGCATGACCATATCATAAGCCCACCACTTGCCTGCATATATCGGCAGCCCCAGGTCAGTCATTATCGCGCCGTTGGGATGATCATTATACAAATCCAACAATTCATTACTGCGCGGTTGATTCTCCAGCGGACAATCTGTCGATGTTAAATTTTGAACGTTGCTCATATACGACCACACTTCACCATTGCCGTTAGTGCTAATCGATGACCCTGAAGTCGCTTCGGCTTTCAGCAGCGGTCGTCTGAAGGTGACGCCTGCCGAACTGGTAAAGGTGTCCGGCATGTGCCCCCAGAATTTCGCGCTCGGTGAGTCCGGGCTGGTTATCACCGTGTAGATAACATCCAGCGTGGCGGTTTTGGTTACATCACGCGCCAGCGTGACGGTTATCGGTGTCGCCAGACCGGTCGTGGCATTCTGGCTCACTTCAAAGGTGGCTGTGCCATCACTGCCCGTTGTTCTGAGCACTTTTGCCCCATTTGCCGTCAGCACAGCGTCACTGTTCGCGGGTATCAATGACTTCACGGTAAGATCGTCCGCACTCGAGTTAACGGTTGCTTTCGAGCGATCCAGCGTCGTTTCACGCGTGAGGGTAAAGTCGGCATAGGGTACCGGATTCCCGGCGCTATCACGTACGGTCACCGTCAGCGGAATCGTCTCACCTTTCTTCGCTACGGCGCTCGGTCGACCACCATTGCTGACCGTTTTTGCCGCATCCTGTGCTGTTGAAGTGATCTCTATCATCGCCGGAACGGTATGCGGTTCCACCAGGCACATCACTACCGCCGTATAACTGGACGATGCCTGAACTGTCTGACCATTAACGAGCGAATATGCCTGGTTGCTCCAGCTGCTGCCAGAAACCGTCATCATGTCGTAGGCCCACATATACCCGGCGGAAGTCGGCAAGCCGAGCACCGTGCCCAACTGGTTGTTAGGGTAATCCGCATACAACCCCTGCATGTCAGTCGTCAGCGGTTGATAACTCTCATCACATCCAGCCTTGCTGGCATCCGTTTTCTCCGTTGCTGTCAGGCGCGACCAGACTTCATTATTGGTCGTTACCGCCGTACCACCAGAAAGTTCAGCTTTGAGGAAAGGCCGTTTGAAGGTGACGCCCTTGCTGCTGGTAAAGGTTTCCGCCATATGCCCCCAGTTGGCCGCCAGCGGTGTATCCGGGCTGGTGACGACGGTGAAGATCACTGGCAAGGTGTTCGACGACACGCCGGTATCGTTCAACAGAGCATAAAAGTCGGTTTTGAGTCCAGTAGACGCATCCTGTCGGAGTGTCATCGTGGTGGTTCCGTCTGGCCCGGTCACGCCATACAGAATGGTCGATGCAGTGGTATCCACCGTCGTACCCGACGCAGTCGTGACCGACACTTTCTGCGATGTTGACGCCACATTTTGGCGATTGACCGGGTTAGCGTGTTTCAGGGCAAACGGCGTATTGCCGACTAAATTCCCCTGTGCATCTTTAGTCGAAATGCGGATCGACACGCTATCGCCTTTCTGCACTTTGATCGCGCTAAGCGTACTGTCAATGCTGACAAATTGCGCGGGGTCTGAGGCCTCCAGCGTAATCTGGCTAGCAGCCGTCAACGGCGTTGTGCGGCAGGTTTGTAGCACGACTGTGTTCGTCGAGATTTGTGAGACTGCACCAGTATTCAGTTGCACCACATTGTAGTAACGGCTCCCTGTTTGCGTATCACTCGGGGTATTGGTGAGATAGGTCGTTTTTACCGGCCATCCCTGCACCGTACTCATCACATTACCGCTATTGGCGTCATACAAAGACTTCAGTCCATCCAGCGTCGGCATATAATCTGTACCACACCCATTCATGCTGGTGTCAGCCGACTGAGTCCAGGTGAATCTTGCCCAATCTTCACCGTTTTCAGCCGTAGAATTTCGACCACTGGTGTTACTCAGCTCTTTCAACAACAGTGGTCGTTTATAGATTGTACCGTCGGAGGCCATCACCGTTTCGGCCATATGTCCCCAAAAATTCGCTTTTGGCGAATCCGGGCTGGTCACGACAGTAAAGACCACCGGTAGCGTCGCCTTGACGCTGCTGGACGTATCCAGTTTTGCCGTGAGATCGGTTCTTAACCCGGTACTGTTATCCTGTTTCAGGGTAAATGTCGTTGACCCGTCTGCACCAGTCACGCCGTAAATCGTTTCACTCGTCGACTGGAAATTATTTCGCGTATTTCCCCAGGCATCCGTCACCGTCAGCGCGCCCACGCTCGCGGTTGCTGATGCGTTAGCCCGACTCACGCTGTTGGCACGCGTCAGGATAAATGCCGTATTGCCCACCAGGTTGCCTTGCGTATCTTTGGTGGTGACGCGCACCACGGATTCTTCGCCTTTTTTCGCTTTTACCACGTTATAGGTGGTATCCAGCGTCGCCGGATCTGCCGCTTCCAGCAGAATTTGGCCCACCGTGGTTACCGGCGTGGTCTGGCAGGTCAGCAGTTGCAGCGCCGTTGATGACACTGCCGCACTCGTGCCATTGCTGAGATCTACCGCCTTGTAGTTACGCTGCTCCATGCTGCCGTTGTCGGACGTGTTGGACAAATAGCGTGTTGCCACCGGCCAGCCCTGCACGGTTTTCATGGTGTTGCCCGCATTATTAGCAAACAGTGACGTCAGACCGGCTTGAGTCGGAATATAGTTGGTTCCACAGCCACTATACGTCGTAGAAGAACTCGCATAATTAATGTTAAACAACGCCCAGTTTTCATTGTCTTCAGACGTCGATGTTCGCCCAGTCTGATAGGCCAGTTCCTTCAACAACAGCGGGCGTTTAAATACCGTACCGTCCGCAGCCGTCACCGTTTCCGGCATATGCCCCCACATTTTCGCCTGGCTGCTATCCGGGCTGGTGACCACAGTAAAGATTGTGTCCAGGCTGTCTTTTTTTGTTGCATCGGAATACAACGTCGCCGTCAGCGCCGTTTTGGTGCCGTGAGTATCCGGGCGGGTAATATTGAGGATTTTGCTGCCGTCGCTACCGGTCATGGCAGTATAAAATCCCGCGGTGTCGTTCAACGTCGTTTCATCCGCCAGCCCGCTGTTAATCACCACCGGCGCCACCAGCGCATCGCCGCTACCGGCAATATGTTTTTCGCCCGTGCGGGTATAACCGTCTCCGCGACTGAGTTTAAATGGCATATCCGTGAGCCGATTACCCTGCGCATCTTTTACCGTTACCTTAACCTGTAGCGTTTCGCCTTTTTTCAGCTTCGCCGCGTTATTTCCGGCAGCCCACTGTGCGTTATCAACCACATCCAGCGTAATGCTGCTGGCCGGTTTGTTCGCCGTCGTCAGGCAACTGACGTAAACCGGCGTATCGCCGCCGATAGCCTGTGCGCCGTTATCCAGGGCAATGGTGTAATAGTGCGGCGTTACATCCGCGGGGGAACTGCTCCAGTAGGGCTGACGCTGCGTCGGCCAGCCGTGTGTGGTTTGCACCGCATTGCCGTTATTAGCGTCATAGAGCGCACTGAGCTGTGAGCGACGCGGCAGCATATTGGCTCCGCAACCGCCTTTACTGGTAATGGCCGTACTGGCCTGGCTAACGCGCGCCCAGACTTCGTTTTTTTCCGTTAGTGTGCCATCCGGACTGGCGATTTCTGCTGCCAGCTTAGGCCGGGTAAAGGTTAATGAATCAACAGTAATCGTTTCATCCATATGGCCCCACATCTGCGCGCCAATAACGTCCGGGCTGGTTGGGGTGGTGAAAATAACGCTGTAATTAACGGTATTCGGCAGGTAGGAATTTACCGGCGTTACGCTCAGCGCCGTTCTTAGCCCGACGCCTTGTGGTTGCTCTATTTCGACCGTTGCCACGCCTTGTGCATCTGTCGTACCCGTATAAACCATCGACGGCTGCGATGTGCCGTATTGCGTGCCATTCATCGAGATTGCGCCGCTGCTCGGGTCATCAAACCCGCTCACCAGCCCCGCTCGGTTATACCCCATGCCTTTAGTGATGGTGAAGGCAGTAAAGGGAACCGGAGTATTATTGAGCGCGTTAACCGTACGCACGGTCATCACGACGGTGTCTCCCACTTTGGCCTGCGCTTTGGTGCCAGGGGTGACATCGTGATCGGTGCTCACTTCAACCTTCGCGACCATCTCATTGCCCGAACAGGAGAGGTAATTTCGCTTAAAGCCGGGGTAGCTGTCGACGTTTCCGTTCGCCAAATTCACCGATGAATGCGTGGCTTGCTCCACCGCGCTTAGGTAGTTCTGTTGTGCGGTGGGCCAGCCATACTCAGTGCCAATCGCGTTACCGGGATGGGCTGAAAAAAGGCTTTCCAGCCCACTCTGACTTGGCGTATGGCCGACGCCGCATTCAGCCTGCATACTGGTGTCTTGATCGAACAGCGCCCAGTCTTCGTTATTTTCCCGCACCGATCCCAGTTCATGCTCAGTTTCATCCGCCAGCACTGAGCGTTTGAACAGACTGCCAGATACAACAATGCCGCGCATATGGCCCCACATCCGCGCCTTGTCGCTGTCCGGGCTGGTGATCACAGTAAAAATCACGTCTTTGGCATCTGTAGCCGTAAAATTGCTGCGCATTTTCGCCGTGATATGGGTTTTCACGCCTGCGCCGTCGGGCTGGCTCAGGGTTAGCGAAGCCTGACCGTTGACATCGGTCATGCCTTCATAGGTGTGAGCATCAACCTGTTGCAAATTCGAACCACCAGTAATCTGCACCGGATGGGCTTCCCAGGCGGAATCGGTTTGATTTTTGCGGTTAACGCCGTCATCCAGATGCAGCGAGAAGTAGTAATACGCCAGTGGTTGATCGTTATTTTTATTGTCGGTGATCGTCAGACGCATCGTGGCGTCTTCGCCCACCTGCGATTTCATCGCCTGTGCCGTATCATCATAGTTTTCGGGCGTAAGGACGATTTTCGGCTCGACATCAGGCGCGGGTTTATCCACGCAGCTTACAAGAAACGGGGTGCTATCCGGCTTTTGCGTTTCACCACGGTTAGAGACATCCGCCGCATGGTGCTGCCCGGTGGTGCCCGCCAGCGATGACCAGTAATAATCCCCCTGCATCGGCCAGCCAAGGACTGTCTGCACCGATGTGGGGATAACGGTCGCCAGCGCGCCGAAGTGGCGCATGCCGGGCAGCACGGTGCAGTGGTTATCTGCGCCGCTCCAGGTGAAGGTGGACCAGGTTTCGTTGTGATCGACGACCGTGGCGCTTTCATTGCTGACTTCTGCCGCCAGCTTTGGTCGACTGAAGGTGTAACCGTGGGCTTCTACCGTCTCCGCCATATGGCCCCACATCGTAGCCTGCGCCACGTCCGGGCTGGTGAGTACGGTAAAAATCACCGCGGTTTCGCTGGTTTGCGCAATGCCGGAAATGCTGACCACCAGTGGCGTTTTGACGCCAGGGCCGTTCGGTTGGCTCACCGTGATGGTGGCCGTGCCGCTGACATCAGAGGTGCCATGGTATTCGGTAGCCGTCGTCGTTAACTCGGTGCTATCCAGTACCACTGGCGCAGTATTATTCACCGCCCCCTGGCGATTTTCAGCATCTTTACGTTTGATAATAAACGGAATATTACCCGCGACGTTGCCCTGACAATCTTTAGTGGTGACGGTGAGCGTGATGGTGTCGCCAACGGTGGTTTTTGCCGCCGCGATCGTTTCGTTATAACCGCTGGCGCTCACCGAGATTAAATCGCCCTGCGCGGGCGCGATGTTCAGGGTCACTTTCTGGTCCACCAGCGCCACCGTCCCCGCATAGGGATACCCGGTCGAGGTCAGCAGGTAGAGCAGTGGGAGGGTTTGCTGCGCATCAATCTGCGGCCAGGCCACCAGCGAGCGTCCGGCCAGCCCCTGAGCGCAAAAGCTACGGTTAGCAATGGGTTGTGGGTTAAGGGGCACATCGGGCGTGGCGGCATCGGCCCACACCAGGCTGACGGTAGGGGGTGTTTGATTTTCCCAGCGCAGCGCAGGTGGTGTGGAAAAATGGTCGCCTTCATTGTCCTGAGGATTAGCGACAATCAGGTTAGCAGCGTCATCGTCAACGCTAAATTCATTCGGTTTAGCAGAAAACCCGACATCATGAGATTCAGCAGGATTAAGCTGAACACTGCCCTGATAGACGGGTACGCTGGCGCTGTCGGCAAAAGGAACGGTTCCGTTAAACTCGCCTGTAGAATCATGATATGTCTGCCATTCCGCCCCTGCCCGTGCAAAGTCAGACAGCATAAAAGCTGCCAACATGCCCAGAAGCATAATGATTTTCCCTGGTTTCAGACATACCGACATGTAAAAAACTCCAGCATGATAAACAAAACATCAACCTGTTTTGCTTAACGCGTCGCTAAGCAAAACAGGCGGAAAACAGCATTCCCGTATGGGAATGCTGTTGTGCGCATTAGTGGTGTTTGTAAATGATAGACAGCGTATAGCCCTGAACGCCGTCGCCGTTTGCCGGGATCGCAAGACCACTCTTACCATTACGATCACTACCGTTAAGGCTGGTTCTTGCTTCTTCGTTAGTTTGTGGGATAACAATTTTATTGTTATCGAAGCTGGCATTAGCAATACCGCCTGCAGCACCGAGTTGTTTACTGTTACCGTTAAAGACCCATGCAAAGTCATAGTTAGCGGTAACGTCCATATCCGTACCCGCGTCATATTTACCGTTCTGGTTTTCATCCGAGTACAGTTTGGCCACATAGGTTTTGTTAAGCGCAATGGCCGTATTACCACCGATAAGGTTGGTAGTGGTACCTTCCTCGAAGATGGCAACTTTCAGATTCTGGTTCACAACCGGGCCGGGATCGACATTGTCCGTATCGCTGCCGCCACCGCTGGCCGTTGAAATATCCAGCAGAGTCAGCGATGTTCCCTGGAAAGGATTACCGGTCTGGGTGATGGGCTGGATTTCAACACCGATATAACGCCCACGTTCGTCATCAGTGAGTTTATAACTCGTCTTACCCGCCGCTGCGGTCAGCTCCGTTTTACCGCCACCCGCATTATCGCTGTAACTGTACCACTTGATAGTGGCTGTCGTTTTCGCATCAATGCCTGCGGGACCATCATCGATATCCCCTTCGGTATCGCCGATATCCCAACCCAGCGTGATGGTATCCCCTGAGTAAAGGCGTTTATCCGTCTCGCTACCCGGAGGACGGGTACCTTTACCATCAGACGTTACTTTAATGTGATCCGCATCTTCCGAGTTAATCGTGGCATTCCCCCCTTCGCGATAGAGCCAGGGTATGGTCCCCTCGAATTCAGCGGTCGTTCCACTGGCGACCCAGGCGGCATCTTCCGCCATAGCGGCTGGTACGGCACAGTATCCAGCCAGCATCAGTGCCAGCGCGACTTTTGTCAGGCCACGTTTCATATGAGGTTTCATAAACACTCTCCTTGATTAATATTCAGCGGTGGCCCGATCAGCCATGGCGCCGCCCCTATTTCTTGCTGTAATTGACCTGCAAACCGTATCCCTGCACGCCATCGGTTACCTGGGCACTAAACTTTGCTGCCGCGTCCTTGTTGGTTGCCGGAATCTCTATATCGACGTTCGTGGTATTGGTTTGCGCACCGGTATTGCCATTTACGCTATGCCCCGTGAATTCCCACTGATAGTCATACTGTTTCATCTCGTCGTCAGTGAGCTTCTCAGAAAGCTGGAACACGCCGTCTTTGTTAGCGTCGCGCCACAGCACAAAGCGATAGCGGCTATTGAGAGGCAACGGTTCTTTGTTGCCGATAAGATTGACGGGCTTAGCTGCACCAACGCGGTAGATAAAAGCATTCAGCCCGCCGATGTCAGAACCCAGGAACGTTACGTCAACATAGTTACTGTCATCATAAGGGGCGGCTTTCGCTTTCCAGCGGAAGGTGCCGGGCAACGTACTGGAGAGCGTAACGGTCCCCTTTTCTTTATCTTGTTTGGCGATAAAAACGCACGGCACTTCGGTGGTGCAGGGTTTATTCGCCAGCGTCACTTTTTTATCGTTGGCATCAAACAGCTGCGGGCTGAGATTATCCTGCGGCAAGACATTACCGTTACGGTCAGTGTTGTCGCCAAAACTATCGGTAACGTCGAGATCCATGACGACACCATCTACACCATCCGCTTGCGCGCTGGCTTCGTGGCTGTGATTGTTCTCATCCGGTACATTGGCGATGTTGTTAACGATGAGCTCAATTTTACGATCCTGCTGAACGGTGATTTCCACCACGCCGGAGTTCTGCCGATTGCCTTTTTCATCTTCCAGCGCCAGGCGTACCCGCCAGGTATTGAGTTTTTCCTGGTCGGCTTTATCAGAGCTGTACTGCCAGGCAGGCAGTACCAGATTCCAGTGGTTGTTGTTCCCTTCAGTAAGGGTGTTTTCTTTGATAACCGGCATCACCAGCGTACGTGCAGCATTGTTTTTCGCCTGCCAGGAGGCAGCAACGATTTTGTAATGATGATTAATGAGCGCGTTAATGGTCCACTTACATTTTTCCAGCCCGATGGCTGCTTCTGGCGTATCTTTAATCACGCACTCGGGATGTTCATTCGTCGCATCAGCTTTCAGCCACAAAGTGACATCGAGGGGATCTTTCTCTTTGTATTCCAGAACAATAAAGTTGTTACGTTCAACAAAGTCGTGACGGCTGCCCATGAGCGAGTGAGCCGCGCTTACTTTGTCAGGATCAAGCTGGTCTTTGAGCGGGACGCCAAACTGGTAGTTCAGCGTTGCGTTAACAGAAAGATCGGTATTATCGCCAGTGCCGGCTTTGAAATCCGTTCCTACGGCAATGAGCGGTACGGGCTGGTATTTCACACCCAGCGTGACGGCGAAGGGATCTTTCTCCAGATTATCGGTGCCAAAAAGCGCGACTTCATCACCGTAATACTGTTCGAAAACGATTTTACCGCCAAGCTGCGGGTAAGCGGGTAGCCAGGCTTCGGCGCGAATATCCCAACCGCGCGCAGGACGCTCCTCATAAAAATCGAAATCTTCGGAGTCTTTCCAGTCAGAAAGCGGATGATAATAGTTGCCAGAGAATTTTAAATAATCAGTCCAGGCTTCGGCACCTAAACCTAAACGGCGATGCCCACGGGTAAAGTCATAATCATAAAATATATTTCCACCCAATAACCATTTATCAGTATTATGCCTTACGCCTATTCCCAGATTGCCTATTGTTCTTTCCTCTTTTCGTTGCGTAGATAATTGGCTAAAAAATAAGGTCGTTTGGTTATCATATAAGGGAACAAAATAATCTAGCGAGCTGCCATCAAGATCGCCCCCCTCGCCAAGCGAGAGATTGGTTCTCACTTTGCCAAAAGGCGCTAGCGCATCTTCGACAAGTGACTGTGCCCCGGACGTCACCTGCCCCTGAACATAGCTCCTGGCCTGCGACTGCAATGCCTCTGGCGTCAGGTTATCAAACCCTTGTGTCGCCGAGTTGATAAAATAATCCGCCCCTTGTTCCTTAAGGGATTTGCCCTTGCTGTCAGTTTCTTCCTGCTGCGCAGCCTGACTGCCAAGATCGGGGAGCGTAGATTCGAGAGAGGGCTTTTTAACAGATGCAGAAAACTCAGGCTCGGCAAAAACCGAGCCTGATAAAATCATGAGCATCAAAAAAAGCATCCTCTGCACGATAAATCTTCCAGGAAGAAATTATCCTGCCAGTTTAACCACCCGTCGAAATAAAAAAAATAAAATAACGACCAAATAAAATCCGAAAAAATACAATTTGTGACGACTACAAAATAAACGCCACTAAAATAATATTAATATTAAATAAAATCGAGTTAAACATTCAGTATATTTATGCTCTGGCATAACACTTATTACCAGAGCTATTAATTTAAGTGGGAATAACAAACTCCACACGCTTACGCGAAATCAACCCGTGACCATTCTGGCAGAAATAATCGACCGCACCGCAGGCTTTTAGTACCTGTAAAGGCTGATGGCAATCCGGGCAGCAGGCCAGCAGTTCGACATCATTACCGCAGGATGGACAATGCGCATGTGCGCCATCCTGCTCCAGCAGGTGCTGACATTTTGGGCAAAGCAGTTCCATAGTGGCTCCTTAATAACAATGGCCTCTTAACGAGGCCATTGATTAGTGATTACTTACTTTTCTTAATATGCTTAATCAGACGTTTACGCTTACGCATCTGGGTTGGGGTCAGCGTATTGCGCTTGTTCGCATACGGGTTTTCCCCTTCCTTGAACTGAATACGAATCGGCGTCCCCATCACATCCAGCGACTTACGGAAGTAGTTCATCAGATAACGTTTGTAGGAATCCGGCAGGTCTTTCACCTGGTTGCCGTGAATTACCACGATTGGCGGGTTATAACCCCCGGCGTGCGCATATTTCAGCTTCACGCGACGGCCACGCACCAGCGGCGGCTGATGATCTTCCACCGCCATCGTCATGATGCGAGTCAGCATGGCGGTTCCTACGCGGCGGGTCGAACTGTCATAGGCTTCGCGTACGGATTCAAACAGGTTGCCGACGCCGCTGCCGTGCAGCGCAGAGATAAAGTGCACGCGCGCGAAGTCGATAAAGCCCAGACGGTAGTCCAGCGTCTCTTTCACCTGCTCTCTGACTTCGTTACTCAGGCCATCCCATTTGTTGACCACAATAACAAGTGAGCGCCCACTATTCAGGATGAAGCCCAGCAGGGACAGGTCCTGATCGGAGATGCCTTCACGGGCATCAATCACCAGCAGGACCACGTTAGCGTCGTCAATCGCCTGTAACGTCTTGATGACGGAGAATTTCTCGACCACATCGGTAATTTTGCCGCGCTTCCGCACTCCGGCGGTGTCGATGAGCACGTATTCACGTTCATCACGTTGCATTGGAATGTAGATACTGTCACGCGTCGTCCCCGGCATGTCATAGACCACTACGCGGTCTTCGCCGAGAATACGGTTAGTAAGTGTAGACTTACCTACGTTCGGACGACCGACAATCGCCAGCTTGATTGGCAGCGTCGTCGGGTCGAAATCATCTTCCGGCTCTTCAAGCTCTTCGCCGTTCTGCTCAGCTTCAAATTTCGCCCAATACTCCGCGTCTTCGTCTACTTCTTCCGGCGGATTAACGTCATCAACAAACGGCAGCAGCACGTGTTCCAGCAGGCTGGTCACGCCGCGACCGTGAGAGGCGGCGATTGGGTAGATATCACCCAGGCCAAGCGACCAGAAATCAGCGATGGCCTGATCGGCATCAACGCCGTCCGTTTTGTTCGCTACCAGGAAGGTCGGTTTTTCACGAGAGCGCAAATGTTTGGCGATCGCTTTATCCGCAGGCATCAGCCCGGCACGCGCATCAACCATAAACAGCACCACGTCGGCCTCTTCAATCGCCAGCAACGATTGTTCCGCCATGCGGGTTTCCACACCCTCTTCTGTACCGTCGATACCGCCAGTATCGATACAGATGAACTCACGGCCTTCCACTTCAGCACGACCGTATTTACGGTCACGAGTCAGACCCGGGAAATCCGCGACCAGCGCATCACGAGTGCGCGTCAGGCGGTTAAATAGCGTGGATTTTCCAACGTTAGGGCGCCCGACAAGCGCGACCACAGGAATCATGTTAAAGCCTCATTAACTCAATATTTGGTTTGCCGGGTGGCGCATCGCCATCGGGCATAAAAACAATAATAATAAAAATAGCAAACGGCCCCTGATTTAACAGGAGCCGTTATTCACTGAATCACCGCACTATTTTAACGCGTAATCGCGTACAGCGTACCGTCTTTTGCCTGAATCAGCAGTTTGCCATCGGCAACAACGGGTTCAGTCAGGAAGCCAGAGCTGTCCACTTTTTGCTGTGCAACAAAGCGGCCATCTTCAGTGTTAATCCAGTGCATGTAACCTTCGCTATCGCCAACCACCAGGTTGCCGTTATACAGCGCAGGTGCCGTCAGCAGGCGGTGCAGCAGATCGCTTTGCGTCCACAGCGTTACGCCGCCATCAGTGGTGAGCGCCAGAAGGCGGTCGTTCTGATCGACCATGTAGATACGGTTGCCATCGACGATGAAATCATTCACCGAGCCCAGCTCGCGTTTCCACAGGATCTGGCCGCTGCGCAGGTCCAGTGCGGTCAGGTTACCGTTGTATGCCAGCGCGTAAACGACGCCATTGGCGATAACCGGCGTGGTATCGACATCGCTCAGACGGTCAATTTCGGTGTTACCCGTTGCCTGAGAAATACGTTGCTGCCAAATCAGCTGGCCCTGCTGCATCAGCACGGCGCTGACGCGTCCGTTATCACCACCCACAATCGCTGCGCCGTAAGCAACAGCCGGAGCGGATTCACCGCGCAGGGACAACGCTGGCATATCCAGGTTGACGGTCCACTTGATCGCGCCATCAGCTTCGTTCAGCGCCTGCAACTGACCGTTGCTGGTATGAACCAGCACCAGGCCGTCGCTGACCACTGGACGAGACAGTACCTCACCTGCCATTGCGGTCTGCCAGGTGATGGAACCATCGCCTGCATCCAGGGAGTACACTTTCGCTTTTTCACTGCCGACATACACGTGGCCGCCAGAAACGGTCAGGCCGCCGGAAAGCAGCGCCGGTTTACGTGACAGCCAGCCATCTTTTTCCGCCAGGTCGACAGACCAGACTTCTTTACCGTCATCCGCGTTCACGGCTTTAACGGTGCCACGACGATCTGCCGCATAAACCACGCTGTCCGCATAGGCCGGATGCAGGTTGGAATAGAAGTTGCCAATTCCGTTTCCGACCGACACATCCCATGCGGTAGAAGGCGTGAACTGGTTTTCAACCGTCGGCAGCGGGGACATTTTTACGATATCTTCTTCGCCGCTAAACCAGGAACAACCACTCAACAGAGTGACAGAAAGCAGTCCTGGCAAAAGTAATTTACGCAATTGCATCGGGTCCCTCTCAGATGGACAAATTATTAATTTTCATGCGCATCATTTCGCTGAGCGCAGGAGAAGCATCGCTTTTCGCCCCTGCTTCCCAGGCCGCGCGAGCGCCTTGTTTGTCACCTTTGCTGAGCAGAATTTCCCCGCGCAAATCGGCGACGATAGCCGTCCAGCCTTCGCCTTTAATGCTTTCAATGGTCTTCAACGCCGCATCCGGCTGCTTCATTTGCAGTTGAACGCGCGCCAGACGCATGCTGATAACCGATTTCAGATTCTCATCAGAAGCCGCAGCTAAGCCCTGGTTAAGCTGTTTTTCCGCTTTATCCAGTTCATTTTTGTCTACGTATTGCTGAGCCAGTTCCAGCGACGCGAAAGCACCGTAGGTGTTTTTCGATTCGGCGGCGAATTTCTCCGCCCCGGCCAACGCTTCCGGTTTCCCTGAACTAAGAGAAGAAACGGCATTTTCATAGGCCTGTGAAGATTCACGTGCCGTATTCAACTGATGGGACGTCCAGTAACGCCAGCCAACCAGCGCACCAATCCCTAAAATGACCCCAACGGCCAGCGCTTTGCCGTTTTCGGCAAAGAAACGCTTAAGCGCGTCAACCTGGTCGTTATCGTTATTGTACATTTCCACGCAGTCCTTCTCCTGATAAAAATGTCCGGGAGATTAACCCAGAATAGTGCGCAAATGCGCAGCAACGCCGTCCTGCGTTACGGTTGTCTGCTCGCCAGAACGTAAATCCTTCACAACCACATTCGCTTGTGCGACTTCAGACTCACCCAACACCAGAGCAACGCGCGCGCCCCATTTGTCCGCACGGGCGAACTGTTTCTTGAAGTTGCCGCCGCCGTGGTTAGTCATCAGTTTCACACCTGGAATTGCATCACGAACCGCTTCAGCCAGACGCATTGCGGCGGACTGAGTATCGGCACCTGAGGCTACCAGGTATATATCGACAACAGGATCGGCTTTAAATTCCGGATTAACTGCCTGAACTAACAAAACAAGTCGTTCGAGCCCCATCGCGAAGCCCACCGCTGGTGTGGCGCGACCGCCCAATTGCTCAACCAGACCGTCATAACGCCCACCGGCGCAAACGGTACCCTGCGAGCCCAGGCTGTTGGTCACCCACTCAAACACGGTGCGGTTGTAGTAGTCCAGACCGCGCACCAGACGCTGGTTGACGGTGTAGGCAATGCCAGCCGCGTCCAACTGAGCGCACAGCCCGGCAAAGTGTTCGCGAGACTCATCATCGAGATAGTCGCCCAGCGCAGGCGCGTCGTTCAGCAGCGCCTGAACGTCCGGATTTTTTGAATCCAGCACGCGCAGCGGGTTGCTGTACATACGACGTTTGCAATCTTCGTCCAGCTTCTCTTTATGCTGTTCGAGGAAGGCAATCAGCGCATCACGATAGTTCGCACGCGCTTCCAGGGAACCGATAGAGTTCAGTTCCAGCGCAACATGCTCGGAAATACCCAGCGCACGCCACCAGCGAGCGGTAAGCATAATCAGCTCGGCATCGATATCCGGCCCTTGCAGACCAAACACTTCACAACCCAGTTGATGGAACTGGCGGTAGCGGCCTTTCTGCGGACGTTCGTGACGGAACATCGGCCCGATATACCACAGACGCTGCTCCTGATTGTACAGAAGACCATGCTCGATGCCGGCGCGTACGCAGCCCGCAGTACCTTCCGGACGCAGGGTCAGGCTATCGCCATTGCGGTCCTCAAAGGTATACATCTCTTTTTCAACCACGTCGGTCACTTCACCAATCGCGCGCTTGAATAACGGGGTCTGCTCTACAATCGGCAAACGGATTTCACTGTAACCGTAGCTGCCGAGCACGTTTTTGAGTGTGCCTTCAATGCGCTGCCAGATGGCGGTCTCGCCAGGCAGATAATCGTTCATGCCGCGGATGGCTTGAATGTTTTTTGCCACGTTTATTCTCTTTATAAATATAAAAATGAACCCTCAGCGGATTTCCCGCAGGGGTTCAATCATACACGGGAAGTTCGGGTCGTCATATACACTTCATCCTTCAAGTTGCCTCTGCGTTGGCTGCGCTCGTTCACCCGAATCACTTACCCTGGTAAGCTCATCGGGATTCACTCGCTTGCCGCCTTGACGCAACCTGAATGATTTTGTGTATACCTCGAGAACGCGAACTTCCCATCTTGTTATTTTTCGACCTGCTGAACATCGATACGATTGGCTTCATCCAGAATGGTTGCTTTCGCACGAATGCGAGCTTCCAGCTGGTCAATCATATCGTTGTTATCCAGACGGTCTTTACGCACGCCATCTTCGTACAGGCCGCTTTTCTTGTTACCGCCTGTCACGCCCAGCGTTGACACCAGCGCTTCACCAGGACCATTCACCACGCAACCGATGATGGAAACGTCCATCGGCGTGATGATATCTTCCAGGCGCTGTTCCAGTGCATTGACCGTACCGATAACGTCGAATTCCTGACGTGAACAGGTCGGGCAGGCAATGAAGTTGATGCCGCGTGCGCGAATACGCAGAGATTTCAGAATGTCGAAACCGACTTTGATCTCTTCGACCGGATCTGCCGCCAGCGAAACACGCAGGGTGTCGCCGATCCCTTCCGAGAGCAACAACCCTAAGCCGATCGCCGATTTCACCGCTCCACTGCGCGCGCCGCCCGCTTCGGTGATCCCAAGATGCAGTGGCTGATCGATCTGCTTCGCCAGCAGACGATACGACTCAACGGCGAGGAAAACATCAGAGGCTTTCACGCTGACTTTGAACTGATCAAAGTTCAGACGATCGAGGTGATCGACATGGCGCATCGCGGATTCCAGCAGCGCCTGAGGCGTCGGTTCGCCATATTTCTCCTGGAGATCTTTCTCCAGAGAACCGGCGTTAACGCCAATGCGGATAGGGATATTTTTGTCACGCGCACAATCCACTACCATTCGGATACGTTCTTCGTTTCCGATGTTGCCGGGGTTGATACGCAAACAATCGACGCCGTATTCCGCTACTTTTAGCGCAATACGGTAGTCGAAGTGAATATCAGCCACCAGCGGCACGCTGACCTGCTGCTTGATGAGTTTGAACGCTTCTGCCGCGTCCATCGTCGGCACGGAAACACGAACGATATCCGCCCCGACGCGTTCTAACGCTTTAATCTGATTGACCGTTGCTTCCACATCGGTGGTGCGCGTGTTGGTCATCGACTGTACGGCGATGGGAGCCCCATCGCCAATCGGCACGTTCCCAACGTAAATGCGTTTCGATTTTCTACGTTGAATTGGAGCCTGGTTGTGCATGAAAAATCTCCCGCGTTGCCCGTCTGTTACTGTGCCGGTGATTGTTCGGCATTCACGGTCAGACGCGCAACCTGGTTAGTTCTGATAAAACGGCTCAGATCGACAGGTTTACCCTGATACTGGATCTGTACTGCAGCCGGTGCGCCAATTTTCAGTTTGTACGGCGCCTGGCCTACGAGATTCAAGTTACCATCTTTACGCTGCAAACCGCTGAACAGTTTTTTACCGGTCGCATCGGTGACTTCCAACCAGCAATCGGCGGTAAAGTTCATCACCAGCGCATTCGGATCAGCAGCAGGCGTAGCAGGCTGAGCTGGATCGGTTGGCAGGGCAGTGGCTACCGGCGCCGTGGTCTGCGCGGTGGCTGCCGGATCGACATTCGCCTGGGACGGCGCAACAACAGCGTTATTCTGCGCGTCGGTTGCAGGCGCTGGCGTCGCTGTCGCCGCTGGCGTTTGCGTTGCTGCAGTCTCTGCTGGCGTCGTTGCTGGCGCGGTGTTATCCGTTGTAGCAGGTGCGCTGGTTGCGCCGGTATCTAATGGCACATCCTGAGAACCGGTATTGCTGCTGTTATTGAGTTCCACGGAGGATTGATCCGCCATGGTGGTGATCTCTTCCTGCTGCGCTTTGTGGTTTTGCCACCACCACGCCACCGTCAGACCGACGACCACAAACAGCACCAGCCAGGTGAAGCTCATCAGCCAGCCGTCGCGTTTTTTACGACGTTTACCCAGCGAGAAGCTCTGCATCGGCGCGACTTTCGCAGCACGAACCGGCGCCTGCTTTTCCATCATCGGAAGCAGTTCTTCTTCAGGAATATGAACGAGGCGAGCGTAAGAGCGGATATAACCACGCAGGAATGTTGAAGCGAGTTCAGCGGGCGCTTTATCTTCTTCAATATCGCGAACGGTGGAAACCTTCAGGCATAACCGTTCAGCAACCGCCTGCTGGCTGAGTCCGAGTTGTTCACGGGCATTGCGTAAACGGGAGCCCGTGGTGCGTGCTTCTTGTTGATCTGGGTTGGTTTCAGTATTCATTCGCTACAACTGCTGGTTCGTGAAATTAAGACTCTGATGCAGACTACGCCTACACCGCGAAACATCCGATCGTTGACTTCGAACAGACAGTATAAGCTGCCCGATTAGCGACCTCAAAACAGCACCAGAGACGGTAACGGCACTGTCATTCCTGCGCTACATACTGCCTCAATACTGGCGGAAACGCACCGTAATTATTAACCAGATCAGTACGTTTCGCCTAATCCTTGCCCATTTAACGTCGCGCACGCCATTTCTGCCGTGCGCGAAGGCATGATTACACGGCTTTTACGTCGATAGCCTCGCCCTGCATACGCTTACGCAGGGTACGTTTGGTACGGTCGATAACGTCACCGGCCAGCTGGCCGCATGCGGCATCGATATCATCACCGCGCGTTTTACGCACAATAGTGGTGAAACCGTATTCCATCAGTACTTTCGAGAAACGGTCGATACGGCTATTTGAGCTACGGCCATACGGCGCGCCCGGGAACGGGTTCCACGGAATAAGGTTGATTTTGCACGGCGTATCTTTCAGCAATTTAGCCAGCTGATGCGCGTGTTCGGTACCGTCGTTGACATGGTCAAGCATCACGTACTCAATGGTCACACGGCCCTGATTGGCGTTAGATTTTTCCAGATAACGGCGCACCGCCCCAAGGAAGGTTTCGATATTGTACTTTTTGTTAATCGGTACAATTTCGTCACGGATTTCATCGTTTGGCGCATGCAGGGAGATAGCCAGCGCAACGTCAATCATATCGCCCAGTTTATCCAGTGCCGGAACGACGCCAGAAGTAGACAAGGTAACGCGACGTTTGGACAGGCCAAAACCGAAATCATCAAGCATGATTTCCATTGCCGGAACCACGTTAGTCAGGTTCAGCAACGGTTCGCCCATGCCCATCATCACCACGTTAGTGATAGGACGTTGACCGGTGATTTTTGCCGCGCCAACGATTTTCGCCGCACGCCAGACCTGGCCAATAATTTCCGAAACGCGCAGGTTACGGTTAAAGCCCTGCTGCGCCGTAGAACAGAATTTACACTCTAACGCACAGCCAACCTGTGAGGAAACACACAGGGTCGCCCGATCGTCTTCCGGGATATAAACCGTTTCGACGCGCTGATCGCCAACCGCAATCGCCCATTTGATGGTGCCATCGGAAGAACGTTGCTCTTCAACCACTTCCGGCGCACGAATTTCAGCGACCTCTTTAAGCTTATTACGCAGAACCTTGTTGATATCGGTCATATCATCAAAGTTATCGCTGCAGTAGTGATACATCCACTTCATGACCTGATCGGCACGGAAGGGTTTCTCGCCTAAGTCTTTAAAAAACTCGCGCATCTGCTGACGGTTGAGATCCAGCAGGTTAATTTTTCCATCTTTATTGGGAACCGCCGGGATGGCGCTCTCAGGCGTGACAATTTGTTCAGACATAATCTTTACCGGCCTCGTTGTTACACGTTATGGCCCCTGGAGGGTTAATAAAAAGAAACGCCCCGGGAGAGCGGTCTGCTCGTCCGGGGGCGTTGCATTGTACAAATTCTGGCGCACGGACGCCACGTCTGCACGTGACATTCGTAAAAATAATCATACCTGTCTCAACCGTAGGCCTGATAAGCGAAGCGTCATCAGGCATTGTGCGGGTGCTTTGCCGGGTGGCGGCTGACGCCTTACCCGGCCTACAGGCTGATCAATTAGCGAGTGCGCGGGCAGACTTCGCCTTCACCGAAGAAGTAAGCGATTTCGCGCTGTGCAGATTCAACGGAATCGGAACCGTGAGTGCCGTTTTCGGTGAAGCTGTCAGCATAGTCTGCGCGCAGGGTACCCGCCAGGGCGTTAGCCGGGTTGGTCGCACCCAGCAGATCGCGGTGACGCTGTACCGCGTTCTCGCTTTCCAGAACGGAAACCACGATCGGGCCAGAGGTCATGAATTCAACCAGACCGTCGAAGAACGGCTTACCATCATGCTCAGCGTAGAATCCACGCGCCTGCTCAACGGTCAGATGCAGCATTTTGGTGCCGACGATTTTGAACCCTGCCGCTTCAAAACGTGCAAAGATGCTTCCAATAACGTTTTTTGCCACCGCGTTTGGCTTGATGATGGAAAAAGTACGTTCAATAGCCATGATTACCTCTGAAATGTGTTCTGTTGTTATGCATACATCGTATGACCTGGCGCGGATTATAATGAGACAAGCTCGCCTTGCCTATGGACGAAGGTAACATTTTTTTAAAATAAAATTAGCTTTAGCAACATTCTTACGCTACCTGGCGCAAAAATCTTAGCGAAAGGTAAAATTCACCGTCGCTATCTGCCCACCTTCATCCATTACCACCAGTTGATATTCTGCCGCTTTTTGTAACGTAAGCGTCAGATTTTTTCCCGCACTTTCCTGCGGCTCACCATTCAGAAACCACCAGCGTCGCCCTTCTCCGCCGCTGGTTTGCAGCGCAAGCGTCACCTGCGACTCGCCAGGAGCACGTTGGATCACCGCGCCTTCTCGCACGCCAGAAAGTACTAACGGCGGCGCGTCCTGCGATAGTTGTGGCGGGCAAACCGTGGAGGCGGCAGGAAGTCTGACAGCGCGTCGCTCGCTGGCAGGAAGCCAGGGTTCCAGCGGCAGCGGCCACACATCCAGGGTGGTTTGCTTCGCATCCGGGCAATCTGCTGCAACGCGTTTGCCCTGCGCATCCAGCCAGATTGGGAAGCGAATTCCGCGAATGCCTTCCTGACCGGGTAACAGCAGCGTCGGCGGCTGGCTATTGTCCAGAAGCCAGGTCGCGAGACGGCGGCGGCAGTTCGCGTCGCCTTCAGCCAGCGACTGCCCGCCAGGCCAGCAAATCGTCCCGCCGCTCACCGAAGCAGGGCGTGGATCGGTAGGTAATCCGTTTTTCCCTGCACTGGCGCGGGACAGCAACAAATTGCTGACCTGATTCAGAAGCGGCACCGCGCTGGCAAAACCAAACTGCCCGGCGACGGGGGTACCGTCCGGCCTGCCGGTCCAGATGCCGATGCTGTAACGCGCATTCAGCCCAATTGCCCACGCGTCACGGTAGCCGTAGCTGGTCCCGGTTTTCCATGCCAGCGGTACGACTTGTGGCAGCATATCATCTGCCATCGGCTGATCTTCCCCGGCCAGAATACGGCGAATGATCCACGCCGATCCCGGCGACAAGAGCGGGCGCTCCACCAGCGGATCGTCAGCAAGTAAACGTAAGCGCCCTGCTTTACCATGACGTGCAAACGCGCTATAGGCGGCAGTGATATCAGCCAGCCTCGCGCCCGCCCCGCCGAGGATCAACGATAAATTAGGCTCCGCGCCTGCGGGCAATATCAACGGTAAACCGGCGTTACGCAGGCGCGCGGCAAACTGTTTCGGGCCGTAAGCCTCCAGAACCTGTACAGCGGGAAGATTCAGCGATCGCACCAGCGCCTCGCTCATGCTCACCGGGCCGTGGAAGCCGCTATCAAAGTTTCCAGGTCGGTAATCCCCCACCCGGCGCGGCACGTCCTGGAGCAGCGAAGCAGGGTGGATCAATCCTTCATCCATCGCCATACCATACACAAACGGTTTCAATACCGATCCCGGCGATCGGATCGCCGACACCATGTCGATATGCCCAAATCGACTGTCATCACCGATGTCTGCCGACCCCACCCAGCCGCGTACCTGCATCGTGCTGTTGTCCACGACGATCATCGCCAGCGAACTGCGCGGCGGCAGGCGCGATTTCCAGTTAAGCGCCATCTCCTCAAGCTGGCGTTGCAGCCCGGCATCCAGCGTAGTGGTGATTTTTTCTGCTTTGCTCATCGCCAGCACTTTGCGCGAGAAGAGCGGCGCCAGTTGCGGCATCTGCCGTGGGAACAACCAGACAGGCTCTTCGCTGGCCTCTTTCACCACCTTCGCTGGCCACACCTGTTGGGTTTGCATGCGGGCCAGCACTTTGTTGCGTGCCGCCTGCGCGCGTTCCGGCCAGCGATCCGGGCGTAAACGACTCGGCGCCTGCGGCAGCACGGCCAGCAACGCTGCATCGGCATAGCTCAATTGTGCGGGCGGTTTACCCAGATAGGCCCAGCTCGCCGCGCCCACGCCCTGCAACGTGCCGCCGAAAGGTGCGCGATTGAGATAAAGGGTGAGAATATCGCGTTTTGAAAGGTGCCACTCCAACTGTAACGCGCGCCAGAGCTGACGGAATTTACCGCCAAAAGTGCGAGGATGAGGGTCGAGCAGACGGGCCACCTGCATGGTAAGCGTACTGCCGCCGGAGATCACGCGCCCGGACGTAAGATCCTGCCAGGCCGCACGCAGGATCGCCAACGGGTTAACGCCGGGATGATCCCAGAACCAGCGATCTTCATACTGGATCAGCGCATCAAGATAGCGCGGTGACACCTCTTCGATGGTGACCGGATAACGCCAGATCCCTTCGGCGTCAGCAAAGCGCCACAGCGGTGTGCCATCCTGAGCGACCACCACGCGAGCGGGTGTCACTTCATGTAACGGCAGCGGCCAGAGACGATCGGCCCCCAGCACCGCCAGCCACACCACAACTACGCTCGCCGCCAGCCATAGCCAGCGGCGTTTAAACGCATACCACAACCGCATCTTACGGCGTGACGATCAGCGGGCCATCCGCCTGGCCGGTCGCGCGCCACTGCGGTACATACATCGATTCCACCTGCGGCTGCGGCAACTGATAAGTTCCCGGCATCACCGCCCGCGCCAGATAAACCAGCGTGACTGGCTGATTCTCATTGACGGCCACGGCCGCCACAAAGCGGTCGTCGCGGAATTCCATATGCTGAATATCCGCCTGTTGCATCTGGTTGATCAGGTTCTGCGCTTCGCCTGCGTTATCCGCAAGGCTGGCACTGCTGTTTGCCAGGTTCTGATTCTCCAGTTCGAGCCCGGCGGGCAACATATCAACGACCAGCGCATCCGGGACGTTCTGGCTGGCGTTGATCTCAATGCGCACCAGCACCAGGTCGCCGCTGCGCAGTGAAGAGATGGCTTTCGGCCTTCCGTCAGTACCGAGGATCTGGCGTTCAATCTGCAATACGTTACTGACCGGCTCTGGCGAATACTCCGGGTACCCGGTGGCATCGAGGCGCAACCACAGCGGCTGCGTGCCGCTATTAGTCACCTGCAACGCGCCTAACTGATCCGCATCCAGATTACGGGTTTGTGCTTTATCGCTCTGCAACGGTGCGGCATCCAGCGATGTTTGTGCCTGCCAGTTACCCGGCAAATCAGCAAGACCGCGACCCGCCAGGAACAGCGAATTGCTCTCCTGCGTGGATAGCCAACGCTCGCCGAACGCCTGCTCAGAGAGCGTTTGCAGCAGCGTGTTTTGCGCATCCGGCAGCAGTTTGTTCTCTTCCATCAACGCCAGCATCAGCGCGTTATCCCGCAGCGCGCTGCCGTAATCACCAATCCAGCGCGGCGTGTCGGCACGCGGGGTTTTCAGCGCCAGTTGAATGGCTTCTTCACTACGCGGCGCATCGCCCATCGCTTTCAGCGCCACGCCCAGTTGCATCAACGGCAAGCCCGATTTCGCCTGTGCGTGACGCTCCCAGATTTCGCGCAGCGCGCCGAGCGGCGCTTTCTGCTGACGCGCCAGCACCTGCGCGGCATAAGCCTGCACGGCAAAGCGGCTGGCGGCGGTATCATCGCTGTAGCGAAGGGTCATCAGCCCCGGCTCCTGTAGATAACGCAGCAGACGGTTATTGCCTTTGTTAATGGCGTCTGCCGGTACGCTGTAACCCTGTTCGCCCGCGCGCACCAGGAAGTCCATCGCGTAGGCGGTTAGCCAGTACTCTTCCGGGCCTTCTTTATCCCACAGGGCGAAACCACCATCCTGACGCTGCATTTGCAGCATCCGTGAAATTCCCACATCTACCGCCGCGCGACGTTTCTCATCGCTGTCGCCGGTAATACCGAGCGTTTTGAGCTGTGCGGCATTGGTGTATAGCGATGGGAAAAGACCGCTGGCGGTCTGCTCCAGACAACCATACGGATACGCTTTCAGCTCACGAATATAGCGCGCCAGGTTCAGCGGCGGCTTGCCGCTCAGCAGCAGTTGCCCCTGGACCGTGGCCGGGGAGAAATTCGCCAGATAGCCCTGCGGCACACTCCAGCTTTCGCCAGGCTGCAACGCCGCGCCGCTGTTCACCGTCTGCGCCGGGAAGGCCGGGCGTACGCCCAGCTTCCAGGATTTGCTGACCGGCGGCAGCGTTTCACCCGGCAGTTCCAGACCACTCACCGTGATATCCACCTGACCGTCGCCGAAACCTTCTTTGGCGCTAACCGGCACAAACTGAATATTGCGCACGCCCGGCTGTAACGTAATCGGCGCAGGCTGCGCGCCTTCCAGCTGAATCAACCCGCTCGCCGCCAGCTGTACGTTCAGCGTTTGCGGTTTATCCGTGAGGTTCGTGATATCCAGCGTCAGACGCGCGGTATCGCCGCCCGCCAGGAAGCGCGGCATGTTCAGTTCAGCAATCACCGGCGCGGCAACCACCACTTTATCTTCGCTGCTGCCAAAATCTTCATCGGTCCACGCCTGCGCCATCACGCGCAGCTCGCCGTTGAAATCGCCAATCGGCAGCGTGACGGTGCCTTCGCCGTTGTCATCGAGCGTTACCGGCTGGGCCTGTTGCGCGATAATGGTTACATGGTTAACCGGCGGTTTACCGCCACGTTTCAGTTCGTCGCCATCACCACCAAAGCGCAGGCTCGCCAGACGCCCCTGCCCTTCAATCACCTGACCGTAGATATCATAAATATCCGCGCCGTAGCGTTTCTGGCCAAAGAAGCCCTGCCACGGATCGGGGGTGGTGTAATCAGTAATGTTCAGCACGCCGCTGTCCACCGCCGAAAGCAGCACGTTCACCTGTTTCGGCGCAGCACCTTCTTTGCGGTCGACTTTCACTTTCACCGTCAACGGATGATTCGGGCGCATTTTCGCAGGCGCATCAAGAGCGATATTCAGACGGCGGTTGTCATCGCCGAGCGGCAGATGCAGTACGCCGACCGCGCGTTTTGGCGTGGCGGAACGGGATTTGTCACCCGGACGCACCACCAGCGTACTCAAATAGAGGTCATGACGATTCCAGCTTTTATCCACCGGAATGGAGAGATCCAGCCCTTCCGCCGGAACGGTGATTTCCTGCCACCACAACGGGCCTTCGCTCGATTCCACCATTGCATAGCCTTTGCCCGCCGCCGGGGCAGCTACGTGCAGATTGATGGTATCGCCCGGTTTATAAGACGGTTTATCCAGCTTCATGGTCACGCGATCCGGACGCGCCGCGCCGCTGCCGTCGCTGTTATCCTGCCAACTGTAACCGGCCCAGAAACGAACACTACTGATGGTGTCGTTCGGCCCTTTGACTTCCAGACGATAAGCGCCCCACTCGACCGGGAAACTGACCTTACCAGTTTCATCGGCTTTGAGATTAAGGCTCTCTTCGCCTTCCACCAGGTCTTTCTGGTCAAACTGTGATTTCCAGCCCTCGTCTTCTGACCAGTTCCAGTAGTAGTCGCGGCGTTCACGAATAAGACGCACCTGCAAGCCTTCTACCGCTTTGCGCTCGCCCTGAGCATTGGCATAAACGATATCAAATGCCGCCTGGCTGTCTTCGTCGACAATCGGCTGATTCACCGTGGTGTCGGTGCGATAGTCATACACCGCTTTGCTGGCGAACTGCGGTCGAATACCCGGCAGTTCCGGCGCAGGCCAGATAGCCTGTTCGGCACGACGCGTCACCGGACGGCCACCGGACTCCAGCAGGCTGGCCTGTAAAATGACCTGCAACGGGGAATGTGCTTCCTGCCACTGGCTGGAGGTAGTCACTTCCCCGCGCCCTTTTTCATCCAGCGTCAGGCTGGCTTCATCCAGACTGCGCGAGAGATTCTCTTCAGCTATATCGCCGAACTGGAAACCCGGCAGGGCAGCCACCGCATCACGAAGCGGACGCAGGAACAGCTTGCCCTGTAAGGTGTTGCCATTGGCCGGTGCGCCATAGAGGTAGTAACCGACAACGCCAAACTTCACATCATCTTCTGGTGCCAGCGGGGTTTTCTGGGCGCTCAGATTAAGCGCCAGGCGTTCTGGCATGAAATCTTCAACGTGGAAATCCCACTCCTGACGCTGGTTATCACCGGTGTTGGCGCGAATATGCCACATTCCGGTCGCGGCCCCGCTGTCGAGCGGATAGGTGAACTGATACAGACCGTTCACCGGTTTGCTGACCACGCTGCGAACCACCTGGCCGTCGGGTTTCACCACGTCGATTTTGACCGGTTGTTCCGCCAGCGGTTTGCCATCGCCATCGCGCAGAAGGCCGTTCAGGATGACGGTTTCACCAGGACGATAGAGATCGCGCGGGCCAAACATGAAGAACTGTTTGCTGTAGCCAGGCGCACCGGCAATAGCGAATTCAGCGAGATCGAGCGCCGGGAGTTTGAGATCGAGCAGCGTGGTTTGTCCATCTTTACGCGCCAGCACCAGCGCCGCTTCTTTATCAGTTTGCAGCGTGGCGTGCCCCTGCCCATCGCTGTTCGCCTGCGCCAGGGTTTGCCCTTTTTCATTCAGCAGTTGTACATCCACCGCCGACTGCGCCGCGCCGTTTTCCAGACTTTGGGTAAAGACGTCCAGACGATTGTGATAGCGGTGCGCGGAAAGGCCGATATCGCTCAGGGTAAAGAGCGTGGCGGCATTGCTGTAGTTATAGTGTCCTGCCTGATTCATCACCGCGATATAAACACCAGACTGTTGCAGGGGTTTGATATCTTTCAGCGGCAGCAGCAGTTTCTCGCGGGTGTTACGTTCCGGGTTGAGATCGAAGCGCCCGGTGTAGACTAAATCCGCCATTTTCAGCAGTTCGTCAGATTCCCAGTTGCTCAGCGAGTTACGGTATTCCCACGAACTGACAAACGACGCCAGCGACTCCGGCTTCACGCGGTAGAAGTTGACATCGACGTTGTTAACGTTGAGCGCCATCACTGGCAACCCTTCAACCACTTTGCCCGGCAGCAGCGAACCACGGCTGGCAAAACCGACCGTTGGCGCAATATCGCGGGTAGAAATTGTTTTTTCGACGCCTTTGCCCAGCGTCTCTTTATTCACGGCAACCAGTTCAGGATCAATGGTCACAATCAGTTCGCGTTTTGGCTCCAGATGCCGCAGACGTAACTCTTTCAAATTCGGTGCAAGCTCCCAGGCACCGTCAATCTTGCCGCTCTTTTTATCGACGGCATGCACGGTTTTGGCGAAATCCTGATTGGGATCGAGCGGCACTGAGAACGTGAGCACCAGCGCAGAGGCGCCTTCAAGCTGCACTTCCGAGGCATCCAGCAGGGTTAAGGCCTTTCCTTCGCTCTGTTGAGCCAGTTTGGCTAACGTCGCGCTATCAGGTTTTGTAGGAGCAGGCATCGCCGGGGTAGCCGTTGTGGCTGCGGGAGCAGGCGCACCGGTTTTCTCTTTATCGTTATTATCACAGCCGGCAAGCGTCGATGCGGCAAGCAGCGCAAGTGCCGCCAAACGGAAGGGTTTCATCCTTAGAACCTCTGGCTCTGGAGCCTGTTTGTCATGAATGCTCAATAGTATTACGCGTGAACAGCGTTTTACCACCTCTCGGGACGTTTAAATTGCGGTCTTTTTCCGAATTATTTATTCAGTAACTTATTCGGTGTTATCACATACCAGGAGTCATTAACTTGTCACTGCCGGGCAAAACGCCGACAATTCGTTTACAACTGATAAATGGAGGCCCATATGAGCACCTCTTTCTTTGTCGCCGCCGACTGGCTGGCAGAACACATTAATGACCCGGAAGTGCAGATTATCGATGCCCGCATGGCGCCGCCGGGGCAGGAACATCGTGATATGGCCGCAGAGTACCGCGACGGTCATCTCCCTGATGCCCTTTTCTTTGATATTGAAGCGCTTTCAGACCATACCACCCCGCTCCCGCACATGATGCCGCGCCCGGAAGCCTTCGCAGTTGCTATGCGTGAACTGGGCGTCAGCAGCGATAAACATTTGGTGGTGTACGATGAAGGTAATCTCTTCTCCGCGCCGCGCGCCTGGTGGATGCTGCGTACATTTGGCGCTGAAAAAGTCTCAATTCTGGCTGGCGGATTAGCGGGCTGGCAACGCGATGATTACCTGCTTGAGCAGGGTAATGTCGATATGGTCGAAGGCGACTTCGAGGTGAAATTCGATGCTCAGAAGATCAAGCGCCTGACCGACGTGCTGCTAATTAGCCACGAAGGCACTGCGCAAATCGTCGATGCCCGCCCGGCACCACGCTTTAACGCCGAAGTTGACGAGCCACGCCCGGGCTTACGTCGTGGGCACATTCCCGGGGCGCGTAACGTGCCGTGGGGCGATTTAGTCTTCAACGGTGAGCTGAAAACCGTTGATGAATTAACCACGATTTTTGACCGCGCAGGTGTTGACCTCAACCGCCCAATCGTCGCCAGCTGTGGTTCCGGCGTAACGGCGGCAGTGGTTGTACTGGCGCTGGCGACGCTGGAAGCCGATGATGTGACGCTGTATGACGGCGCCTGGAGCGAATGGGGCGCACGCGATGACTTGCCGGTTGAGCCGGTGAAATAACGCGCATTGCAGCAATAAAAAAACCGCCCATAAAAAGGCGGTTTTTTTATTGCTGGTCTGGTTCGCGGCCTTTCCAGCGGGTTCTGTTGCGAAAGCAACGCAGGTACTACCCGGTAACGAAATAATCCGTTTTCAGAGCGCTGAAGTCAAGTCCACTTATGGATTAACCTTGCAAAAAGAGGGTATTATTTAAACGGCCCTTTCCGCCGTCTCGCAAACGGGCACTGGCTTCTGGAGAGGATGTTCCGTGGCCGTAAGCGCAGGTACTATCCGGTACTTGCTATCGCGTCATTATCGCCAGTGGTGCTGCCGTGATGCGGTCTTTGCATGGACCGCGCAATGAAACGATACGTTTGTATCGTGCTTATTGTAACCAGCACGCTGTTTGCTCACGTTAACGAAGACTGGGATCTTTCAGGCTACGCTTTTCGCAACGCAATCAATGTAATGGGCAGGTAAGCCAGGATGCCGCCCTTCGGGGCGGCCTTCCTCAAACTTAAATAATCCGATTCTGTTTAAAATCACGCAGGAAGCCGCCCCAGCGGCGTTCGTAGAACGGCGTGATATGTTCGGTAATAAAGTGGCTGATTCCCTTTTCCCCTTTTACCACCTGGCAGATATCAATCGGTTCATCGCCCGGTAGCGTATCGGTCGCCACGCTGCCTGCGGCGTGAATAATCTCTTCAATATCACCGTCGGCTTCGATACCAATCAGCAGGTTCGCCTCGCCTTCTGCACTCTCTTTGATTGAACAGATAAACGCGCGTTTCACCGGTTTGATGGTTTTAAACAGTGTGGTGAGCGAATCCACCATTTGGGCAGGCGGCTCCGCCACTTCGGAGAGGATCAGCGATTCGCCGCCTTCCAGCACTTCCTGGGTACTGAGCGGGTTTCCCTCTTCACCAATCAGATGGCTGATTTCGCGCGGGGTGAACTCTTTTCCGGTCGGCAGTTTGGCGTTGAGGAACAACGTTTCACCGAGGGTCATTTCAAACAACGTGCGAACGGGCATGACCACGAACGCCTGTTCCTCTTCAACGGCTTGCTGCAAGGCTTCCAGCGAGGTGAAAAAGGGAATAACGGAAGTGCCGTCGTCCTTTTCCCAGTGCTGTAAATCGAGTGCGCTGTCTTCCACAATTTGTTCGCCTTCCGCCGCTGTGCCGGGCACCCACACGGTGGATTCCAGCAGCGTGCGGAAGAACGCAGGGCGATGCGCCGGTTCGGTCGCCGCCTGTTCAAGCAGGATTTCTAATTCGTTTTTGGTTTCGGACATAGAGGATTCCAGGATATCGATTTTCCCCTCACCCCGGCCCTCTCCCTCAGGGAGAGGGAGAAAACCGCACGGAGCAGTCCCCTCTCCCTGAGGGAGAGGGTTAGGATGAGGGGTCACAAAGATTATTCAGCGGTCAGCAGATTCGCAATCGTACGCACGCCCAGCCCGGTCGCGCCGGCGGCCCACTGCTCTACCGCGCCTTTGCGGTAAGTAGCGGAGCAGTCAATATGCAGCCAGCCCTGGTGATAGTTTTCAACGAAGTGAGACAGGAAGCCCGCCGCCGTGCTAGCACCCGCCGGATAAGTGGCGTTCGCGGTGTTGTTCAATTCAGCAAAGTTGGACGGCAACTGGTTGCGGTGGAACTCCGCCAGCGGCAGGCGCCAGAACGGTTCGTTTTCCGCAGCCGCACTCGCCATCATGCGATTGACCAGGCCATCATCGAAGCTGAACAGCGCGTGATAATCGTTACCCAGAGCCGTTTTTGCAGCCCCGGTCAGGGTTGCAGCGTCGATGATCAGTTCTGGTTTCTGCGCAGAGGCGTCAATCAGACCATCGGCCAGCACCAGACGCCCTTCCGCATCGGTGTTCATCACTTCAACGTTTTTACCGTTACGATAGTGAATGATATCGCCCAGTTTGAAGGCGTTGCCGCTCACCATATTATCGGCGCAGCACAGGTACAGTTTCACACGCTTGTTCAGACCACGCGTAATAGCAAACGCCAGTGCGCCAGTGACCATTGCCGCGCCGCCCATATCAGACTTCATCGAGTCCATGAACGCGCTTTGCTTCAGGCTGTAACCGCCGGAATCGAAGGTGATGCCTTTGCCGACCAGGCAGGCGTAGACCGGTGCGTCTTTATCGCCGGTTGGGTTGTAGTCCAGCGCCAGCAGTACCGGCGCGCGCTCGGAGCCACGACCTACGGTGTGAATCCCCATGTAGTTCTGCTCGCGCAGATCTTCGCCTTTGGTGATGCGGTAAGAAACCTGATCGCAGGCGACGCTGCACAGCAGATCAACCGCACGCTGCGCCAGCTGTGACGGGCCAACCTCTTCCGCCGGGGCGTTGATGGTATCGCGCACCCAGTCGATGATGGTCAGGCGGTTATCCAGCTCCTGACGCTGAGCGTCATCCAGTTCCGGCCATTCCACTTTACGCGTGCCTTTCGGCCCTTTATAACCGGCCCAGAAAGCCCACGCGCTGTCGGCGCTCCAGCCTTCGCCGGTCAACGCTACGTGTTTAATGCCCAGACCATCAATTTTACGCGCCGCGCGCTGAATCAGGCCCAGGTCGTCCTTACCGGTCAGGTGCAAAGAGATTCCATTATCGTTAATGCTATAAGTCGCTTTTTCGCCCCAGCGCGCATCGGCGGGCTGCGTGGTAAGCGTAATGTTCATCGCTTCGGTCATTTTAGTTATCCTTATTAGTAAACGGGCCACCCGAAGGCAGCCCGATATGTGACTTATTCAGCTTCGTCTAACCAGACTAGCAGAATTGCCTCAAGGATTTTTTCATTTGATGCCTGAGGGTCATCATCAAAATCCTCAAGGTCGCAAATCCATTGGTGCAGGTCAGTAAAGCGCACGGTCTTCGGATCGGTATCCGGGAAGGTGTCGTAAAGCGCTTCGCCGATTTCACGGCTGTCGGTCCACTTCAGTCCCATACTATCCTCTGTTAGTGCTCTCGTGCGTGGTTAATAGTGTAACGCGGAATTTCGACCACCAGATCTTCGTCGGTGACGCGCGCCTGGCAGCTCAGACGGCTATCCGGCTCCAGCCCCCAGGCTTTATCCAGCATATCGTCTTCATCTTCAGTGCTTTCTGGCAGAGAATCGAAACCCTCACGCACGATGCAGTGGCAGGTGGTGCAGGCACAGGATTTTTCGCAGGCGTGTTCAATCTCGATACCGCTGCGCAGCGCCGCATCCAGAATGGTTTCACCGGTCTCAGCTTCCACAACTACGCCATCCGGACACAGGTCCTGGTGGGGCAGAAAAACAATCTTTGGCATATTAAACCTCGTCCACGGATTGGCCTTTCAGCGCAGCACGGACTGATTTGTCCATACGGCGAGCGGCGAATTCCTGGGTTTGTTTATCAACGTTTTTAATGGCTTGTTCTATGGCGTCAGTGTCATTGCCTTCCGCAACCGCGCTCAGATGCGCAGCGGCTTCGTCAATGACCTGACGTTCTGCGGCGCTTAACAGCGCGGCATCGGCGGCCAGAGCACCGGTCAAACTCTCCAGTACGCGTGCTGCTTCTACTTTTTGCTCCGCGAGCATACGGGCTTTAACATCGTGCTCGGCGTAGCTCATGGAATCCTGAATCATGGTGGCGATTTCACCATCGGTCAGACCGTAGGACGGTTTAACCTGAATCGAAGATTCCACCCCGGTGGATTTCTCCATCGCGGTCACGCTTAACAGCCCGTCGGCATCCACCTGGAAGGTAACGCGAATATGCGCCCCACCCGCCGGCAGCGCCGGAATACCCCGTAACGCAAAGCGCGCCAGCGAGCGGCAATCCTGCACCAGTTCGCGCTCGCCCTGCATCACGTGAATAGACATCGCCGTCTGACCATCTTTGAAGGTGGTAAACTCCTGCGCGCGCGCCACCGGAATGGTGGTGTTACGCGGAATGACTTTCTCCACCAGGCCGCCCATGGTCTCCAGACCGAGCGACAGCGGGATAACATCCAGCAACAGCATTTCACTGTCTGGCTTGTTACCCACCAGAATATCGGCCTGAATCGCCGCGCCAATGGCAACAACTTTATCCGGGTCGATAGCGGTGAGCGGCGTGCGGCCAAAGAATTCACCCACGCGTTCACGCACCAGCGGAACACGCGTTGAACCACCAACCATCACCACTTCCAGCACGTCCTCCGCTTCCACGCCCGCATCTTTCAGCGCGCGGCGGCAGGCCATCAGGGTGCGTTTAACCAGTGAGGAAATAAGGTCGTTAAACTGTTCGCGGGTGATATCGCCTTTCCAGCCTGCAACGTCAACCGTCACGCTCTGAGCATCACTCAGGGCGATTTTAGCGGCGATAGCGGCATCCAGCAGTTCACGCTGAACGCGGTTGTCGCTGCGATCGGGAATACCTGCCTGTTCGCGAATATAGTCCGCCAGCAAATGGTCGAAGTCATCGCCGCCGAGCGCAGAATCGCCGCCGGTTGCCAGCACTTCAAACACACCGCGGCTTAAGCGCAGAATAGAGATATCAAACGTCCCGCCGCCCAGGTCATACACGGCAATCACGCCTTCCTGGCCGGAATCCAGCCCGTAGGCAATTGCCGCAGCAGTCGGTTCGTTAAGCAGACGCAGCACATGCAGGCCCGCCAGACGCGCGGCGTCTTTGGTGCCCTGACGCTGTGCATCGTCAAAGTAAGCCGGAACGGTGATCACTACGCCGTCGAGTTCACCGGCCAGCGATTCGGTCGCGCGCGCTGCCAGCGCTTTGAGGATATCGGCCGAGACGCGAATCGGGTTCAGCACACCGGCTTCTGTGACCAGCATTGGCAGGCCATTTTCGCTTGCCTGGAACTGGTACGGCAGATGCGGATAACGCGCCTGGATGTCGGCCAGCGAGCGCCCCATCAAGCGTTTGACAGAACTGATGGTGTTAGCGGGGTCCTGCGCGGCATTGGCGCGCGCATCATAACCCACGACGTGGCCCTGCGCCTGGTAATGGACAACAGAGGGCAGCAGGTGACGACCCTGGCTGTCGGCCAGTGTTTCCGCCTGACCGCTACGGACCGTCGCAACCAGAGAATTGGTGGTGCCTAAATCGATGCCAACCGCCAGACGACGCTGATGCGGCGCGGCACTCAGACCAGGCTCACTAATTTGTAATAAGGCCATATTGAGCTTCCGAAATTAATAGTCGAGCAGTTTTTCTTCGAGTTGTTCAGCACTGCTGCGCAGTTTATCGAGAAAACGCAGTTTACGCACGGTATCCGCGGCCGTCTCCCACGCTTCATCGTCTAATTCTTTCACCATCTGTTGATGGCGGGTGTCGAACATTGCTTTGACGCGTTTAATGAACCCTTCCAGACGTACTTCATCCTTCGCCTGTTCAATCTCGTCCAGCTCTTCGCGCAGTTCCAGTTGTTCCATCAGAAAAGCGGTATCGCGCACCGTGTGCTGCTCGCTGGCTAAATCAAAACCGTGCAGCGACAACAGATATTCTGCGCGCGGCAGCGGATGGCGTAGCGTTTGCCAGGCCTGATTAATGGTTGCGGAACGTTGCACCGCGGCCAATTGCTCGGCTGCGCTGGCGCTGGCGAATTTGTCGGGATGGTTCTGACGTTGCAGATCCTGAAAACGGGTCGCAAGGGCCTGAGTATCGACGTGATAGTGGGCGGGTAACCCGAAGAGGCTGAAGTAATCCATAACAATCTCAGGGTAAATAAAACAAAACCCCACCCACAGAAGGCCTGCGGTGGGGTTGGTGACGTTCAGTTACACGTTAAAGCTTTCGCCGCAACCGCACTCATCTTTGACGTTCGGGTTGGTAAATTTAAACCCTTCGTTCAGGCCTTCTTTGACGAAGTCCAGTTGAGTGCCGTCGAGGAATTGCAGGCTTTTACCGTCGATCACCACCTTCACGCCTTTGTCTTCGAACACGGTATCTTCTGCCGCAGGTTCATCAACAAATTCCAGTACATACGCCATACCCGAGCAGCCGGAAGTTCTCACGCCCAGACGCAGACCAAACCCTTTACCGCGGTTGGCCAGGAAGGTATTGACTCGCGCTGCTGCACTGTCGCTCAATGTAATCGACATAACAAAACCTCAATTCTTATTTTGCTTCACGTTTGCTTTTGTAATCCGCAATGGCGGCTTTGATCGCGTCTTCTGCCAGGATAGAGCAGTGAATTTTCACTGGCGGCAGTTCAAGCTCGTCTGCGATGTCGGTGTTTTTAATCGCCTGTGCTTCGTCCAGAGACTTGCCTTTCACCCATTCAGTGACCAGCGAGCTGGACGCAATGGCAGAACCGCAGCCGTAGGTCTTGAAACGCGCGTCTTCAATGATACCTTCATTGTTGACTTTGATCTGCAACTTCATCACGTCGCCACATGCTGGCGCGCCAACCATGCCGCTACCTACGCTCTCATCGCTGTTGTCGAAAGAGCCGACGTTGCGCGGGTTCTCGTAATGATCAATAACTTTTTCGCTGTATGCCATGATTGAATTCCTCTTATCTACCGATTAGTGATGTGACCATTCGATGCTGTTCAGATCCACGCCCTGTTTGAACATTTCCCACAGCGGAGAAAGGTCGCGCAGACGGCCAATGGAGTTACGAACCAGTTGAATGGTGTAGTCAATCTCTTCTTCGGTAGTAAAACGACCTAAAGAGAAACGGATAGAGCTGTGTGCCAGCTCGTCGGTCATGCCCAGCGCACGCAGCACGTAGGATGGCTCGAGGCTTGCAGACGTACAGGCAGAACCGGAAGAAACGGCCAGGTCTTTCAGGGCCATAATCAGCGATTCACCTTCAACAAAGTTGAAGCTGACGTTAAGAATGTTTGGCGCGCCCTGCTCAAGGTCACCGTTCAGGTAAACTTCTTCCATATCCTTCACGCCGTTCCACAGACGGTTACGCAGACCGCGCAGACGGGCCATTTCGGTTTCCATCTCTTCTTTCGCGATACGGTAAGCTTCGCCCATGCCGACGATCTGGTGAACAGGCAGAGTACCGGAACGCATGCCGCGCTCGTGACCGCCGCCGTGCATCTGTGCTTCGATGCGGATACGCGGTTTACGACGCACGTACAGCGCGCCAATGCCTTTCGGACCATAGATTTTGTGGCCGGAGAAGGACATCAGGTCAACTTTCAGTTGGCTCAGGTCGATAGGCAGTTTGCCCACGCTCTGGGTCGCATCAACGTGGTAAATAATACCGCGCGCACGGCACATTTCGCCGATGGTCGCGATATCCTGTACCACACCGATCTCGTTGTTCACATGCATGATGGAAACGAGGATGGTGTCATCACGCATCGCCGCTTCGAGTTCTTTCAGGTCAATGATACCGTTGCGCTGAGGGGCAAGGTAGGTGACTTCAAAACCTTCACGCTCAAGCTGACGGCAGGTATCCAGCACAGCTTTGTGTTCGGTTTTGCTGGTAATAATGTGCTTACCTTTTTTCTGATAAAAGTTGGCTGCACCTTTAATTGCCAGGTTGTCAGATTCCGTTGCACCGGAGGTGAAGACGATTTCGCGCGGATCCGCACCAACCAGATCGGCAATCTGATTACGGGCGATATCTACCGCTTCTTCAGCCTGCCAGCCAAAACGGTGAGAACGGGAGGCCGGGTTACCAAAGGTTCCGTCCAGGGTTAAAAACTGCATCATTTTCTCGGCAACACGCGGGTCCACCGGCGTGGTTGCGGAGTAATCGAGATAAATCGGTAATTTCATTGCTCTTAAACTCCGTACATCGCTTCAATGCAAGGAATCAGGCTATCGGCTGGATGTACGACCGAGGAGACGGAGCGCGGCACGCTCCGGCCTGATTCTGAAATCTCTTTATTATCCGTCGCGCGGATATTTATATTACGCGCGCAGTTTGACGTCGATGGCGTCTTGCGCACGGGTGTTGCGCGTTGTTTCATGGGTGTGCTGACGACCAGACACATCCAGCACTTCCTGATTATTCACCAGTTCGCCCAGCGTAATGTTATTCAGGAAGCCGGTCAGGCGATCGCTCAGGTCACGCCACAGCGCGTGAGTCAGGCATTTATCACCGCCCTGACAACCACCTTTACCCTGGCAACGGGTCGCGTCGACGGATTCGTCAACCGCGCTGATGACTTCGCCAACCGCGATATGGTTAGCTTCTTTACCCAGCAGATAACCGCCGCCAGGACCGCGAACGCTGGATACCAGACCATTTTTACGCAGACGGGAGAACAGTTGCTCCAGGTAGGAAAGTGAAATTCCCTGTCGTTCTGAAATATCGGCCAACGGCACCGGGCCCGCTTCGGAGTTGAGTGCAACGTCCAGCATCGCGGTCACGGCGTAACGCCCTTTAGATGTCAGTCTCATGTCTTACTTAACCTCAAACTCGCCCCTGCCCGGGGTTTTTAATAATATATGTGTGGGTATTGCATAGCAGGACCAAGTCTGACATTCCCGAGTAAAATGGTCAACTATTTACTTGAGTAATTTAGTCAGGTATTTAACATTCAGTGCGGTCTGATGCCCTCACCCCGGCCCTCTCCCACAGGGAGAGGGAGAACACAATGCACAGCCTGTCCCCTCTCCCTCAGGGAGAGGGTTAGGGTGAGGGTGGCCCTTATGACTTCTTATTCTGCTGCTCAATCGACGCCAGAATCCCGCGCAGGATGTTCAACTCCTGGCTTTCCGGGCGGGCGCGCGTGAACAGACGACGCAGTTTGTTCATTACCTGCCCCGGATGATTCTCGCGGATAAAACCGGTACTCAGCAGCGTTTGTTCAAGGTGACCATAGAAACGCTCCAGGTCATCAACCAGCGGATATGGCGTTTCGTCGTGCTCAACTTTTGCTTCGCCGCTTTCCTGCGCCGCCAGCCATGCCATGCGGACCTCATAAGAGATAACCTGCACCGCCATCGCCAGGTTCAGCGAACTGTATTCCGGGTTAGCGGCGATTGCGACGTGATAATGGCACTTTTGCAATTCTTCGTTAGTCAGGCCCACGCGCTCACGACCAAACACCAGCGCCACCGGGGCGTGCTCTGCTTCTGCAACGCTCTTCAGCCCGCACTCGCGCGGGTCGAGCATCGGCCACGGCAGCGTGCGCGAACGCGCGCTGGTGCCCACCACCAGGCTGCAACCCGCCAGTGCTTCATCGAGCGTATCGACGATATTGGCGCTACCGATAACATCGCTGGCTCCGGCTGCCAGGGCGATGGCCTGGGAGTCAGGTTTTACCAACGGATTCACTAGCCAAAGGTTGGTTAAGCCCATGGTTTTCATCGCACGGGCCACAGAGCCCATGTTGCCGGTGTGAGAGGTTTCAACCAGCACAATTCGAATATTTTGCAGCATTGTCTTTCTTCGTCTAAAGATTATTCGGCCATATTACCATAAACCGAAGACAGAGTCCGAATTCGCTGTTATGATATGCGCCGTTTTTCCCCGTTCTTTAACATCCAGTGAGAGTAACCTGATGCATCCGATGCTGAACATCGCCGTGCGCGCAGCGCGCAAGGCGGGTAACCTGATTGCCAAACATTACGAAACGCCAGATTCTGTTGAAACCAGCCAGAAAGGCAGCAACGATTTCGTGACCAACGTTGATAAAGCGGCTGAAGCCATTATCATCGAAACCATTCGCAAATCTTACCCGCAGCACACCATCATCACCGAGGAAACCGGTGAACATGTTGGCGAAGATCTGGATGTACAATGGGTTATCGATCCACTGGATGGCACCACCAACTTCGTTAAACGTCTGCCGCACTTCGCGGTCTCCATCGCTGTACGCATCAAAGGCCGTACTGAAGTTGCGGTGGTTTACGATCCAATGCGTAACGAACTCTTTACCGCTACCCGTGGTCAGGGCGCACAGCTGAACGGCTACCGCCTGCGCTGCAGCACCGCGCGTGACCTCGATGGCACCATCCTGGCGACCGGTTTCCCGTTCAAAGCCAAACAACACGCCCCGGCGTACATGAACATTCTCGGTAACCTGTTCACGGAATGTGCTGATTTCCGCCGCACCGGTTCCGCTGCACTGGATCTGGCTTACGTTGCCGCAGGCCGCGTAGACGGTTTCTTCGAAATCGGTCTGAAGCCGTGGGACTTCGCCGCAGGTGAACTGCTGGCGCGTGAAGCGGGTGCTCTGGTGTGCGACTTCACCGGTGGTCACAACTACATGATGACCGGCAACGTGGTTGCGGGTAACGCGCGCGTCGTGAAAGCGATGCTGGCGAACATGCGTGACCAGTTGAGCGAAGCGCTGAAGCGCTAAGCGATTGTTGTGCCCGGTAGCGCTCGCGCTTACCGGGCATACAGAAAATACCCCATCATTGCCTGTCTATCCGTCATCCGACTTTTAAAACGGACGCATTCCCCGCCCCACCGGCACCGCGCTCACCCACATCACCACTGCAGCAATAATCAATAGCGCGCCACCAGCCAATGCCAGCGTGGTCCAGCCTACCTGCCGCCACAATACCGGCGCACGATTTCCACTTAGCCGCACCGCCAGTTGACGGAAACTGTGCACCAACAGCGCAAGCGAAGAGATGGTCAGTGACGTGCCCGCCGCCATCGCCAGCGCCGACGCCATTCCCCAGACAAATACGCCAATCACTTTGCTGAACAGCAAAACCATAATCGCACCGGAGCAGGGGCGTAACCCCATCGAGAGCACCACCATCAGGCGCGCGCGCCAGTCATCACCGCTGCGAATTTGCTCCGGATCGGGCAGATGCTTGTGCCCACAGCCGCAGTGTTCATCATGGACATGAACAGGCTTAAAGGCCGTAAACGCAGGCTTGCGCATCAGAAGGCGCAATTTTTTTAGCGCCCGCCAGCAAAGCATGAGGCCCAGAATCCCCACCAGCGCGTAGCTCGCTTTCTCCATCCAGAATCCGCTAACGTGCAATTGTCTTGCGGGGAGTTGCAACAACAGAAGCACGACCACCACCAGGCCAATCGCCACCAGTCCCTGTAACAGTGACGAGGCCAGCGTCAGTCCGATACCTGATTTGAGCTTTGAAGGATGCGTAGCCAGCCAGGTAGCTATCACGACTTTGCCGTGCCCCGGCCCCAGCGCATGCAGCACGCCGTAGATAAAGCTAAACAGCAGCAACGAACCGCCTGCCTGGGTCGGGTTTTCCGCTACCGCTTTGAGCAGGCCGCTCATCTGCTGATTCACATCGCGCTGCCAGATGATGCTTTTTATCATCACTTGCGGCCATGCCTGCCACAGCCAGAGACCCGCCAGCACGCTCAGTAGCAGAAAAATGGCCAGCGGCCAGAGCGCCAGCCAGCGGCGTGACGGGCGTTTTACCAGAGCGTTCACTGACATGTTAACGTCACCTTCTGGGCAAATTGTTTACCGAGATCCATGTCTTCATCCGGTGCGTCTTCTTTATCAAGCGACAACGCATAAGACATCATTTCGTCACTGGGCTGCGGCGTATGCACCGCCAGTTTGCAGATGGATTTCAAACTCGCGGGTAACGAGACATCACCGTCATTCTCATAGTGCATATCGACATAATAGGTCGGGTCAAATGTCGAGAAGGTGTAGGTCTGCCCCGCTAACTTCTGCGGATTCGCCAGCGGCAGCGTGAACGTCAGTACCGCCTGATGCCCCTCCCGCGCAAGGCCATAATCAGCGGGCAGATTATCAAATTTCACCTTTTTACCGTTGTGCCAGAACTCAGTGAAGTAATGCTGCCCCAGCACGTTGGCCATCACCTCCGCCGCCAGTTTTTTCCACACATCGTCACCCGGTTTAGCCTTTCCGGCATCATATAACAGGTCTGCTGATGTTAATTCATCCATTACCCAGCGCATTTTCAGCCCGCTTATCTGCCCATCCTGCGCCACAACGTCCGTCGTCAGGGTGATAAAACTGTGCGGGTGCGCCTGGACGCTAAGCGATAAAACCGCGAAAAATACCAGACTTACGCTTTGTTTCACTCTCTTCATCCGTTCCTCAGTGAAAAATTCTGTGACCGACGCCGATATTCCTTACGTAAACAGGCTGAGCACGCCGACGAAAGACTATCCTTTAGCTATTCTTATCAAAAACGCAAACTGGAATCTTTCAGATGATGACGCTCATGGAACCTCCATCTGTGCTTTCCAGTCCACAGCGCCGCTGCCAGGTGCTGCTGATGTTCTACCTCCCCGGCCACACCATTACGCCCGAATTCATTGGCAAGGTGAATGGTGTTGATGCAACAACTGCCCGGCAAGATATAGCCGAGACGGAGGAGGAGATCCAGCGTTACCATCGTCTGGCGATTGCCAGCGGAGCGGACGGCAGCTATCGGATTGAAGGCACCACGCTCGATTTACGTCTGTGCTTGCTGCACTGGCTGCGGCGTGCCTTCCGTTTATGCCCACATTTTGTTAGCCAGCATTTTACTCCGGCGCTTAAAACGCACCTTAAACAGCAGGGCATTGCCCGCACGCTGTATGACGACACCAATTTGCAAGCGCTGGTAAACCGCTGCGGGCGCAGCCTGCAACGCCAGTTCGAGTGCCGCGACACGCAGTTTTTGCGCCTCTATCTGCAATACTGCCTGCTTCAGCATCATCAGGGAGAGAGCCCCTCCTTCAACTCGCTGCAAAGTACCTGGACCCGTACCACCCAGGAGTTTCAGGTAGCCGCCGAGATTGTTCGCCACTGGCAGCGTCGCATTCATCAGCAGCCTCACTGCAGCGAACAACAATTTCTGGCACTGCTGTTTATGCTGATGCGCACGCCAAACCCCGTTTACGATGGTCATGCGCAGGACCGTCAGTTACACCTGGCCATTGATCAACTAATCGACCGCTTCCAGCAACTGGCAGGCCGACAACTGGGTAATGAACAAAGCCTGCGCGATCAGCTCTATATTCACCTGGCGCAGGCGCTGAATCGCTGTATTTTCGGCATCGGTATTGATAGCCAACTTACTGAAGAGATTCATCGACTTTACCCGCGCTTAATGCGCACCACACGCGAAGCGCTGGTCGATTTTGAGACGCGTTATACCCTGCAATTCAGCCATGAAGAAGCGGCGTTGATTGCCATTATTTTTGGCGCGGGGCTCATGCAGGAGAGCGAGTTACATGAGAAAGAAGTGGTGTTGCTGACGGGCGATAATCCGGCGCTGGAGCAGGAAATTGAGCAGCAGCTTCGGGAGCTCACGTTGCTGCCGCTCAATGTAAAATATCTGGCGGCGCGAACCTTCCAGAAAGAGGGCGCGCCGAAAAGCGTCAGCCTGGTGGTGTCGCCTTATGCTGTCGCCCTGCCGCTCTTTTCACCGCCGCTGATCCATGCCGATCGGCCATTAAGCGATCATCAGCGGCAGCACATCAGCAAGGTCCTCGACGCTTAAGCGGCTACCGTTTTCGGACGCAGGATCAACGCCGGCAACGCGACCAGCGCCATCACCCAGAATACGCCCTGGTGCAAATGCTGGTACAGGAAACCGGCAAACACGGTCATCACCGCGATACTGCCGCCCATCGCTACCGCAGAGTACACCGCCTGCAATCGAATCACCTCGTTCCCCTGACGCGCGGCGATGTAGCGCATGGCCGCCAGATGGCAAACGGTGAAGGTGCCACAGTGCAGAATTTGCGCAACAATCAGCCACGGCAGTTCCGTGGTCCAGCCCATGATCCCCCAGCGGAACACGCCGCATACCGCCGACAACAACAGGAGGTCGCGCGCACTAAAGCGACGGAAGACTTTCTTGCTCAGAGCAAAAATGACCACTTCCGCCACCACGCCGAGCGACCAGAGATACCCCACAGCCGATGCCGAATAGCCCGCGCCCTGCCAGTAGATGGCGCTGAAACCATAGTAGGCCGCATGCGCGCCCTGCAACAGGCACACGCAGGCGAGGAAGCGCCAGCTCTGCAACACCAGCGCTCGCCATGCTGGCCACCCCGCCGCTTCCTGATGACGTGATTCACCTTGCGGCATTACCGACGGTCGCAGCAGCATACCGAGCAGCATTGAAGCTATCCCTAAGCTCAGCAGCACGAGGATGGCATGATAATCAAACAAGCTCACCAATTTGCCCGTCAGCGCCGAGCCAATCACAAAGGCAATCGAGCCCCACAGGCGCACCCGGCCATAATCCATGGTGATTTGCTTTTGCCAGGTATTGGCGAGCGCATCAGTCAGCGGTACCAGCGGTGAGAAAAAGAGGTTAAAGCCAATCATTACCGCCATCAGCCAGGCAACGTGGCTACCGGCCCAGAAGGCCATCGCAAACAGAAGGGTTAACAGCGCCAGAATGCGCAACACGCTAATTAATCGGGAGGGATCGCTGACGCGCGGCGCAATCAGCAGGCTGCCAAGAAAACGCGCCACCAGCCCCGCGCCAAGCAGAACGCCGATAGTTTCAGGCGTTAGCCCCGCGCCCTTGAGCCAGACGCTCCAGAAGGGCAGAAAAATACCGTAGCTGAAAAAGTAGGTGAAGTAACTGAGCGCCAGCCAACGCGTTGAGTGCAAGACCATGATTTCCTCCAGAATGGAGGCGACAGTCTGGCGGTAAAACGTTTGCCTGGCGCGAATACGGGTTAAAAATCGTGATCTCCATCACCTATTTTCGATGACCGCACACCGGATTCACAAAAATGTGAGAGCTACAGCAACTCACACCGCGTCTTCACAATATCGATAAAATCGCGCAGCGCGGGTTTCAGCTCGCCTTTTTTCCACGCCATCAGTAGGGCAATGGTCGGGGCATCGTCGGCCAGCGGGCGAAACACCACCTGCCCGGTGTTGAAGCTCTGCATGTAACCGGGGATCAGCGACACCCCGAGCCCCATGCCCACCAGATTCATGGTGACCAGAATATTGGTCGCCATCTGCACAATCTTCGGCTGACACTGCTGATCGGTAAGCCATTTATCGACGATCGACGCCAGCGCGCCGGAATAGGCGGGATCGGTACTGATAAAATCGACACCGTTCAGCTGTGCCGCGCTAATTTTGCGCTCACGCGCCAGCGGATGCGTGGCGGGCATCACCACTGCCAGCGGTTCATGGAACAGCTCCAGATAATCAATTTCCGGGTTGTAGATGGGATGGCGCATCAGGCCGACATCCAGCTCACCGCTGCGCAATTTTTCTTCCTGCTGAGTGGTTATCAGGCTCACCAGTTCAATTTGCGTTTCCGGTTGACGCAAGCGCAGCAGCGGCATCACCTTCGGCAACAAATTGACTTCCGCCGAGGGCACAAAACCAATCACCAGATAATTCCCCAGAAGCGCGGCGTTACGTGCGCGGGCTTTCGCCTGCTCCGCCTGGTCAAGGATCGCCAGCGCATCGGTAAGAAAGCATTCACCGGCCGTGGTCAGCGTCACTTTGCGTTTATCTCTTTCCAGCAGCGAGACGCCCACGCACTGCTCCAGGTCGCGAATTTGGCTACTGAGCGATGGCTGCGAGGTATGCAGTTTTTCCGCCGCGCGCGTGAAGTTTAGCTCCTGCGCAACGGCCACAAAGTAGCGAAGGTGTCTCAGTTCCATGCCCTTCTCCCTGTCATAGATAAAACGTCTCAGCTGGTAGAAATTAAGTATTTCACATAACAACAACCAATTAGCAACATAGTAAAGACACAAAAACCAGAAGGTCAATACCTCTTACCCACGAGATAACGATATGACCACGAAAACACCTGTAGACATCTACTCTCTGATCGACACCCACAACGGGAGCGTCACCCCACGCATTTACACCGACCCTGACATTTATCAACTGGAGCTTGAACGCATTTTTGGTCGCTGCTGGCTGTTTCTGGCGCACGAAAGCCAGATCCCGAAAGCGGGCGACTTTTTTAACACCTATATGGGCGAAGACGCGGTCGTTGTCGTTCGCCAGAAAGACGGCAGCATCAAAGCCTTTTTGAACCAGTGCCGTCACCGCGCCATGCGCGTGAGTTACGCCGATTGCGGCAACACCAAAGCGTTCACCTGCCCCTATCACGGCTGGTCTTATGGCATCAACGGCGAGCTGATTGATGTGCCGCTGGAGCCACGCGCCTACCCGCAGGGATTATGTAAATCCCATTGGGGATTAAACGAAGTGCCCTGCGTAGAAAGCTACAAGGGGCTCATTTTTGCCAACTGGGATACCTCCGCCCCGCCGCTACTGGATTATCTGGGCGACATGAAGTGGTATCTCGACGGCATGCTGGATCGCCGGGAAGGCGGCACCGAAATTGTCGGCGGCGTGCAAAAATGGGTAATCAACTGCAACTGGAAATTCCCGGCAGAACAGTTCGCCAGCGACCAGTATCACGCCCTCTTCAGCCACGCCTCCGCCGTACAGGTGCTGGGTGCGAAAGATGACGGCAGTGATAAACATCTCGGCGAGGGCCAGACCGCCCGCCCGGTGTGGGAAACGGCGAAAGATGCCTTACAGTTCGGCCAGGACGGGCACGGCAGCGGCTTCTTCTTCACCGAAAAACCAGACGCTAACGTCTGGGTCGACGGCGCAGTCTCCAGCTATTACCGCGAAACCTACGACGAAGCCGAACAACGACTGGGAAAAGTGCGCGCCCTGCGCCTGGCTGGTCATAACAATATTTTCCCGACCCTATCATGGCTGAACGGCACCGCCACATTGCGCGTCTGGCACCCTCGCGGCCCGGATCAGGTGGAAGTATGGGCCTTCTGTATCACCGACAAAGCCGCCTCTGATGAGGTGAAAGCGGCCTTTGAAAACAGCGCCACCCGCGCCTTCGGTCCCGCAGGCTTCCTGGAACAGGATGACTCGGAAAACTGGTGTGAAATCCAGAAGCTGCTTAAGGGTAACAAAGCGCGTAATAGCCAGCTTTGTCTGCAAATGGGGCTGGGCCAGGAAAAACGTCGCGAAGACGGTATTCCGGGCATTACCAACTACATCTTCTCAGAAACCGCCGCGCGCGGGATGTATCAGCGCTGGGCCGATCTCCTCGCCAGCGAAAGCTGGCAGGAAGTGAATGAGAAAACCGCTGCCTACCAGCAGGAGGTGATGAAATGAGCAATCCCGTCTCTTTAGAACTGCATCATCGCATCGCCCAGTTTCTCTATCTGGAAGCGTCCCTGCTCGACGACTGGCGTTTCCGCGACTGGCTGGATCAGCTTGATGAAGAGATCGTCTACACCATGCGCACCACGGTCAACGCGCAAACCCGCGATCGCCGTAAAGGCAAACAACCGCCAACCACCTGGATCTTCAACGACAACAAAGATCAGCTTGAGCGCCGGATCGCCCGTCTGGAAACCGGCATGGCCTGGGCCGAGGAGCCGCCGTCACGCACGCGCCATATGGTCAGCAATATTCAGGTGAATGAAACGGAACAGCCGGATGTGTTTGCTGTGCGCGTGAATTATTTACTTTATCGCGCGCAAAAAGAGCGTGATGAAACCTTTTACATCGGAACGCGCTTTGACAAAGTGCGCCGCCTGGATGGCGAACAGTGGCGTCTGCTGGCACGTGAAATCGTGCTCGACCAGGCGGTGATCACCTCCCACAACCTGAGTGTATTGTTCTGATGAGCCGTGTATTTGCCTGCTCCACTGCGGAGCTGCCGGAGGGCGAAGCGCTCCGGCTGGAAACATCCCCCGTTATCGCCCTGTTTCACGTCGGCGGGGAGTTTTATGCCATTGACGACCGTTGCAGCCACGGTAACGCGTCAATGTCTGAAGGGTATCTGGAAGACGATGCCACCGTAGAATGCCCGCTTCATGCCGCGAGTTTCTGCCTGAAAACCGGAAAAGCGCTGTGTCTGCCCGCAACCGATGCCATCGCCACCTATCCGGTGTATGTGGAAGGCGACGACGTGTTTGTTGATATTCCGCAGGAGCTATCATGAGTGATTTAAAAGATGAGGTGGTTTTCATCACCGGTGGCGGCTCCGGCCTGGGGCTGGCGCTGGTCGAGCGCTTTATTGAAGAGGGCGCGAAGGTTGCCACACTCGAACTGTCAGGCGCGAAAGTGGCCAGCCTGCGCCAGCGTTTTGGCGAGCATGTGCTGGCGGTTGAGGGTAACGTCACCTGTTACGCGGATTATCAGCGTGCGGTTGACCAGACGCTGACGCAGTTTGGCAAGCTGGACTGTTTTATTGGCAACGCAGGCATCTGGGATCATAACGCCTCGCTGGTGAATACGTCTGCCGACGCGCTGGAGAGCGGCTTCCACGAGCTGTTTAACGTGAACGTGCTCGGTTATCTGCTGGGAGCGAAAGCCTGCGCCCCGGCACTGATTGCCAGCGAAGGCAGCATTATTTTCACGCTCTCCAACGCTGCCTGGTATCCGGGCGGCGGCGGCCCGCTGTATACCGCCAGCAAACACGCGGCGACGGGGTTAATTCGCCAGTTGGCCTATGAACTCGCGCCAAAAGTGCGCGTTAATGGCGTCGGTCCTTGCGGGATGGCGAGCGATTTACGCGGCCCGCAGGCGCTGGGGCAAAGCGATACCTCGATTATGCAGTCGCTGACGCCGGAAAAAATCGCCGCCATTCTGCCGCTGCAATTCTTCCCCGACCCGGCAGACTTCACCGGGCCGTATGTGATGCTGGCGTCACGGCGTAATAATCGGGCACTGAGTGGCGTGATGATTAACGCCGACGCGGGCCTGGGCATTCGCGGCATTCGCCACGTTGCAGCCGGACTCGATCTCTAAGGAGCCGCCATGAATAACGAAATTATTGCCATTATCGGTGGTGGTCAGGCAGCGGCAATGGCGGCTGCCTCGCTGCGCCAGCTGGGTTTTGGCGGCGAAATACACCTTTTCTCCGATGAACCGCAACTGCCCTATGAACGCCCACCGCTGTCGAAAGCGATGCTGCTTGACGATAACCCGCAGTTGCAGCCGGTCCTCGCCGCCGACTGGTGGCTGGCAAATAATGTGCAGTTGCATCTGGGCGTGACAATCCGCCAGCTCGATCGTCAGGCTAAAACGGTGGTACTGGCGGACGGTCAACGCTACCGCTGGACGAAATTGATGATAGCCACCGGGGCGGCGGCGCGTCCTCTGCCGATGCTGGATGCGCTGGGCGAGCGCTGCTTTACGCTGCGTCATGCCGGGGATGCTGAACGTCTGCGCCCGGTGCTGGACGCCGGTAAATCACTGGTGATTGTAGGCGCGGGAACCATTGGCCTTGAGCTGGCGGCTAGCGCCACCCAGCGCGGTTGTCAGGTTACAGTCGTCGAGCTTGCGGCTACCGTGATGGGCCGAAACGCCCCGCCGCCGGTACGCGATTATCTGATTCATCGCCATCAGCAGGCGGGTGTACGTTTGCTGCTCAACAGCGCGATTGAACACGTAGATGCAGGCGATACGCTGACCCTGACATTACAGAGCGGCGAACAGCTTCAGGCCGATGCGGTGATTTACGGCGTCGGTATTGTGGCGAACGACGCTCTTGCCCGCGATGCCGGGCTGGAAACGGCCAACGGTATCGTGGTGGATACTCGCGGTATGACGTCCGATCCCGCTATTTTCGCCGCGGGTGACGTAGCAATAACGCGTCAACCGGACGGTTCCCTGCATCGCATTGAAAGCTGGGAAAATGCCAACTTTCAGGCGCAAACTGCTGCGGCAGCGATGCTGGATCAGGCGCTTCCCGTCGCCACGCCGGGCTGGTTCTGGACCGATCAATTCAGCGATAACCTGCAATTCGTGGGAGAAATGCAGGGCGAAAACTGGATCTGTCGCGGTAACCCGGATGAGCGAAAAGCTATCTGGTTCCAACTGCGCGATGGGGCGCTGGTTGGGGCTGTGGCGCTTAATCAGGGGCGCGAAGTGCGCGTACTGCGCAAATTGATTCAGTCAGGGAAATCGCTTTCGATTGACGCCTTAACCGATGAGAGCATTGCACTTAAGTCGCTGTAAGTCAGTAAACATAACGGCGCGTAGCGTGGCAGAGTGTCGCATTGTGTATTACGTTTTAAGAACACGTCTTAACACAATGGAAGACTATGAACACGCTACGTTATTTCGACTTTGGCTCATCGCGTTCGCTGATGCTGCTTATCGCGCGCATCGCTCTCGTACTGCTGTTTATCCTTTTCGGTTATCCGAAAATGCTGGGTTTCGACGGCACGGTTCAGTATATGGCGTCTTCGGGCGCGCCAGTGCCAACGCTGTCGGCGATTATTGCCATCATTATGGAAGTGCCGGTCGCCATTCTGATTGTACTGGGCTTCTTCACGCGCCCGCTGGCGGTTATTTTTATATTCTATACGCTGGGTACGGCGGTGATTGGCCACCATTACTGGGATATGACGGGTGATGCGGTGGTACCGAATATGATTAACTTCTGGAAAAACGTCAGTATTGCGGGCGGTTTCCTGCTGCTGGCGATGACCGGGCCGGGCGCGATTTCCCTGGATCGCCGGTAGAAAAAATGCCTGATGGCGCTGCGCTTATCAGGCCTACGCGCTCATTTGTAGGCCGGATAAGGCGTTTACGCCGCCATCCGGCAATATGACAGACATAAAAAAGGCCGCTTGCGCGGCCTTTTCTTATTCGGCAAAACAGAATTATGCGTAAACCGGGAAGCGTGCGCAGATATCCAGAACTTTACCTTTGATGCGCTCGATAACCGCTTCATCATTGATGTTGTCCAGAACGTCACACATCCAGCCAGCCAGTTCCTTCGCTTCCGCTTCTTTGAAGCCACGGCGGGTGATTGCCGGAGAACCGATACGGATACCGGAGGTCACGAACGGGCTCTTCGGATCGTTCGGCACGCTGTTTTTGTTGACGGTGATGTTGGCGCGGCCCAGGGCGGCGTCAGCTTCTTTACCGGTCAGGTTTTTGTCCACCAGGTCAAGCAGGAACAGGTGGTTTTCAGTACCGCCGGAAACCACTTTGTAGCCACGGTTCAGGAACACTTCAACCATCGCTTTGGCGTTTTTCGCAACCTGCTGCTGGTAAACTTTGAACTCAGGCTCCATCGCTTCTTTCAGTGCTACCGCTTTACCGGCAATCACGTGCATCAGCGGGCCGCCCTGCGCATTTGGGAAGACAGCGGAGTTCAGTTTTTTGTACAGCTCTTCGTCACCGCCTTTCGCCAGAATAAGGCCGCCACGCGGACCCGCCAGGGTTTTATGGGTGGTGGTGGTCACGACGTGCGCATGAGGAACCGGGTTCGGATAAACGCCCGCGGCAATCAGACCCGCAACGTGCGCCATATCGACAAACAGGTATGCGCCGATGCTGTCAGCGATTTCACGCATTTTTGCCCAATCAACGATACCGGAGTAAGCCGAGAAGCCACCGATGATCATCTTCGGTTTATGCTCTTTGGCCTGCTTCGCCATGTCTTCGTAGTCAATTTTACCGGACTCATCAATACCGTAAGGGATGATGTTGTACAGTTTGCCGGAGAAGTTTACCGGGGAGCCGTGAGTCAGGTGACCACCCTGCGCCAGGTTCATACCCAGAACGGTATCGCCCGGCTGCAGCAGAGCGGTGTAGACCGCAAAGTTAGCCTGAGAGCCAGAGTGCGGCTGAACGTTAGCGTAGTCTGCGCCAAACAACTCTTTCGCGCGGTCGATAGCCAGTTGCTCAACGATATCCACATACTCGCAACCGCCGTAGTAGCGTTTGCCCGGATAACCTTCAGCGTATTTGTTGGTCAGCTGAGAACCCTGTGCCTGCATCACGCGCGGGCTGGTGTAGTTTTCGGAGGCGATCAGTTCGATGTGCTCTTCCTGACGTACTTTTTCCTGCTCCATAGCCTGCCACAGTTCGGCATCATAATCGGCAATGTTCATTTCACGCTTTAACATCCGCATCTCCTGACTCAGCTAACAGTAAATTTTTTAAGCCCTGATGGACAACGGCCAACAGTATAACTGATTAGTTCTGCGATAACAGGTCTTGACAAACGTTTTTACGCAAACGTTTTCCTCCACGCCACACAAGGGCTTGAGGAATAAAGGTTCGCCAAATTTCAACGGATATCTTTTCAGGTTTGTGATGCAAATTCTTCACGTTGTAACTATCGTGATGCATTGTTACAAAGAACCATTTACATTGCAGGGGTATTTTTATAAGATGCATTTAACATGCAACAATAGATAATCCTAAAAGGAAGCCTGCCATGCTAGATGCTCAAACCATTGCTACCGTCAAAGCTACCATTCCCCTGCTGGTTGAAACCGGCCCCAAACTCACCGCCCACTTTTATGACCGGATGTTTACCCACAACCCGGAACTGAAAGAGATTTTCAATATGAGCAACCAGCGCAACGGCGACCAGCGCGAGGCGCTGTTCAATGCCATTGCCGCGTATGCCAGCAATATTGAAAACCTGCCGGCCCTGCTGCCTGCGGTTGAGAAAATCGCGCAGAAACACACCAGCTTCCAGATTAAGCCTGAGCAGTACGACATCGTGGGGGCGCACCTGCTGGCGACGCTTGACGAAATGTTCAGCCCGGGTCAGGACGTGTTAGACGCATGGGGTAAAGCCTACGGCGTGCTGGCGGGGGTATTTATCAACCGTGAAGCGGAAATCTACCAGCAGAATGCGAACAAAACCGGCGGCTGGGAAGGCACGCGCCCGTTCCGTATTGTGGCGAAAACGCCGCGTAGCGCACTCATCACCAGCTTTGAATTTGAACCGGTGGACGGCGGCGCAGTCGCGGATTATCAGCCAGGCCAGTATCTGGCCGTGTGGCTGAAACCGGAAGGCTTCCCGCATCAGGAGATTCGTCAGTACTCTCTTACCCGTAAAGCCGATGGCAAAGGTTACCGTATTGCGGTGAAACGCGAAGACGGCGGTCAGGTTTCAAACTGGCTGCACAACGCCGCGAATGTCGGCGATGTGGTGCATCTGGCGGCACCTGCGGGCGATTTCTTTATGTCCGTGGAAAACAACACCCCGGTGACGCTCATCTCCGCCGGTGTCGGTCAGACGCCGATGCTGGCGATGCTCGACACGCTGGCGAAATCCAGCCATACCGCGCAGGTGAACTGGTTCCACGCGGCGGAAAATGGCGATGTGCATGCCTTTGCCGACGAAGTGAAAACCCTGGGTTCCAGCCTGCCGCGCTTTACCGCGCACACATGGTATCGCCAACCGACCGAGGCAGATCGCCAGGCTTCCGCGTTTGACAGCGAAGGATTGATGGATTTAAGCGCGATGGAAGGGGCGTTCAGCGACCCGGCGATGCAGTTTTATCTCTGTGGCCCGGTCGGCTTTATGCAGTTTGCTGCAAAGCAGTTGGTTGAGCTGGGAGTGAAGCCGGAAAGCATTCATTACGAGTGTTTTGGGCCGCATAAGGTGCTGTGATTTTGCCCTCACCCCGCCCTCTCCCACAGGGAGAGGGAGAAAACCAGCGCAAGAATTGACGCCTGCACAAACCATTCCCTCTCCCTGCGGGAGAGGGTTAGGGTGAGGGAGATGCGGCGTTAAATCGCCGCGTCGTCCTCTTCACCCGTACGAATACGGATCACGCGCGCCACGTCAAAGACGAAGATTTTGCCGTCGCCGATTTTACCCGTTTGCGCCGTGCGGATAATAGTATCCACGCAGGTATCAACGATATCGTCGCTGACCACGATTTCAATTTTGACCTTCGGCAGGAAGTCCACCATGTATTCCGCACCGCGATAGAGCTCGGTGTGGCCTTTCTGACGACCAAAGCCTTTCACTTCCGTTACCGTCATCCCGGTAATACCGACTTCCGCCAGCGCTTCACGTACATCATCCAGTTTGAAGGGTTTAATAATCGCATCAATTTTTTTCATGGTGTTCCTGTTTTTCAGTCGCGTAACCGGTTGCTCACCGTATCATAAATCACGCAAAAGTACGGTGCTACTCTTTAAAATCATTTGCATCCAGTTCGTGGCGTGAAAGTAGCTTGTAAAACTCCGTGCGGTTACGCCCCGCCATTCTCGCCGCATGCGTCACATTCCCTTTGGTAATTTGCAGCAGCTTGCGCAGGTAGTTGAGTTCAAACTGATTACGCGCTTCCACAAAGGTTGGCAGCGCAGTGTTCTCACCTTCCAGCGCCTGTTCGACCAGCGCGTCGCTGATCACCGGCGACGAGGTCAGCGCCACGCACTGTTCAATCACGTTCACCAGTTGTCGCACGTTTCCCGGCCAGTTGGCCGCCATTAATCGCTTCATCGCATCGGTAGAAAACGCGCGTACGAACGGTTTGTGTCGGTCGGCGGACTGGCGCAGCAGATGGTTTGCCAGCAGCGGAATGTCTTCCGTGCGCTCGGCAAGCGTTGGAATTTTGAGGTTTACCACGTTAAGGCGATAGAAGAGATCTTCACGAAACTCACCGCGCGCCATCGCTTTCGGTAAATCGCGGTGGGTCGCGGAGATAATCCGCACATTAATGTCGAGATCGCGGTTGCTGCCCAGCGGGCGCACCTTGCGCTCCTGTAAAACACGCAGAAGTTTGACCTGCAGCGGGGCAGGCATATCACCGATTTCATCCAGGAACAGCGTGCCACCTTCCGCCGCCTGAAACAGCCCTTCCCGGTTGCTTACCGCGCCGGTAAAGGCCCCGCGCGCGTGGCCGAAGAGTTCTGATTCCAGCAACTGTTCCGGCAGCGCGCCACAGTTTATCGCCACAAATGGCTTACTGTTGCGCGGGCTGGCGTTGTGAATCGCCTGCGCCAGAATCTCTTTCCCGGTGCCGCTCTGGCCATTAATCAGCACGCTAACGTCAGACTGCGCAACCATCTGCGCCTGCTCCAGCAGCCGCAACATAATTGGGCTACGGGTCACAATCGATTCCCGCCAGCGCTCATCTACCGCCGGAGCGGTCCGCGCCAGCGCTTCATCGATAGCTTTATACAGCGCGTCTTTGTCGACCGGTTTGGTCAGGAAGCTAAACACGCCCTGTTGTGTCGCGGCGACCGCGTCAGGAATCGAACCGTGGGCGGTGAGGATAATTACCGGCATACCCGGCTGCACTTTCTGAATTTCACTGAACAGCTGCAAACCGTCCATTTCATCCATCCGCAGGTCGCTGATAACCAGGTCGATACGCTCTTTTGCCAGTACACGCAGCCCCTGCTGCCCGCTCTCTGCGGTATCCACCTGATAGCCTTCGCTGGTCAGGCGCATACCCAACAGTTTCAATAGCCCCGGGTCATCATCCACCAGCAACAGGCGGGCCGTTTTCCGTGGTGTCATTGTTTATCCTCCGTGTCAGCAGACGCATCCGTGCCGTGTGTGCTGTCCGGGTTAAAGCCGGACGAGGGTTTACGGCTGGAGAGCTGCCGCTCAATATCGGTCAGGTTTTGCAGCTTGCGGGTCGTCAGATCAAGTTCGCCCTTTAGCGCCTGCTGCTGCTGACGCAGTTCATCCATCGCGGCATCGCTCGACTCCTGTAGCTTGCTGTAGCGCGTGCGTTCATCAGAGAGTTTCAGCTGGAGCATCTGGTTATCGCGCCACACCTGATACAGCGGGCGAATACGTGACGGAATTTGCGCACTATGCGCATCAAGACGCGAAACAATCAGTTCACGTTCGGGGGGCGTGATTTTCGCATTCGCCAGCAGCACACCGCGCTTGAAGGCATCAGACCAGCTCGCATCGCCCAACTGGTTAGCCTGCGCCCGCGCCTGTGCAGGCGTTAGACGGTCGGCACAATCCATGCCGCGCAGCCAGTACAACGGATTGTTCTCCGCAATGGAGCCGTCAAGCGTCCAGAGTTCGTCACAGGTGGTGGAAAGGTAATCCGCCACCTGTTCGTGGGGAATTTTCTCTTCGCTGACGCCAATATGAGGCGTGAGGCCAGCGCTACAGCCAACGAGCGCCAAACAGGATAAGCCCGACAGCCAGAAACGGCGGGCGCCCTGTACGACGCGCGTACTTAAAAAGTGGGACATATGCACCCGATATGTAGTCATGAGTTTGTTTTATCCGGCCCGGGGACAGGGAGTTCAATGCGAAAACAGATATCGCCCGCACTATCGTCAATAAGATGAAGCTCGCCGTGCATCTTGCGCACACAATCGCGGGCAATACTCAACCCCAGACCACTGCCCTTTACGGCCCCTTTTCGCTGGCGACTGCCCTGGAAAAAGGGCTCAAAAATCATTGCCTTTTCGGCATCCGGGATCGGCGTCCCTGTGTTGGCCACATCAATAGCGATTCGCCCGCTGAAGACGTGGCTACGGATATAAATGTTACCGGATTCAGTACCATAGTGCACCGCATTGGAGTAGAGATTATCCAGCGCGCTCATCAATAGCGTCGATTCGGCCAGGCATGCCGGGGCTTCCAGAGAAACCCGGGTATGCATCATTTTAGCTCGCGCCGGCAAACTGTGCGCAGAAACAACGGCTTCCACCATCGGGGCCAGCTCGACGCGGCTCATAGGTACCGCGCCATCGCTCAGTTTACGGTTGTAATCCAGCAGTTGTTCAATCAGCTTTTGCAAATTGCGACTGCTATCATCAAGGATATCCACCACCTCTTTTTGCTCCGGCGTGAGTGGGCCGACAACCTGGTCCGCCAGCAATTCAGTCCCTTCACGCATACTGGCAAGCGGCGTTTTGAGTTCGTGGGAGAGATGGCGCAAAAACTGGTGGCGCTGCGATTCCAGCCAGGAGAGCCGCTCGCTCAACCAGACGATACGCTGGCCGACGGATCGCAGTTCACGCGGGCCACGGAACGTGACGCCCTCTTTGAGGGTTTCCCCCTCGCCCAGGCGATTAATCATACTCTCAATGCCTTTGACCGGGCCGATAATCATGCGCGTAAACAGCAGCACCATCGCCAGGCTGACAAGAAACAACACCAGCGCCTGCCAGCCGAAGAACTGGCCGCGTTCGGCGATTTCCTGCTGTAGCTGTTGACCGCGCGAGAAGACCACCGTACGCGTCGCCTGGACCATTTCGGTATTGGCACTGGCAAAAGCTTCCAGCCTGGCTGCCGCCAGCTTTTCCGGGCCACTATTGAGACACTGTAACTGGGCCAGATCGTTAAGATCTTGTCTTAATGCCTGATACAGTTTTTCATCAGGCAGCACGCCCGCATGCGCGTCGAGCATATCGCTGTAGCGCTTACGTTGACTCTGGTAAACCCGCGCCAGGGTCGGGTCATCAAGCACACAGTACTGGCGATAACTCCGCTCCATTTCCAGCGCAATGTTGGTCATTGCTTCACTGCGGCGCGCGTCAATCAGGGTGGTACGGTTGGTTTTTTCGGCCTGAGCGCTAAGCGCATTCAGGCTCTGCCATGCCTGCCAGGCCAGCACCAACAGCGGCAACAGGATCAGCAGAAAGGCCAGCATAACCAATTGTCGCAGCGAACGGGGAGAAAGAGAGACGCGTTTCACAAGGAGTTCCCAAAAAATCAACCTGTAAGGATGCTAACTGAGGAAGTGACGCGGGGAAAGGCAGAAATAACAAAGCCGGGTCGAAACCCGGCTTTGTTCTGGAATAAGGCGGTGCCTAACTCAACGTTTCGCCCGATGGTTGATATGCAAAGATATCAGAAGCTGGACGGCAGGCACCTTGTTGTGCGTCATTCGAAGTTTATGTAGCACGTCCCGAAGGGGCTGACATAAGAAGGTGAATGAGCCACTGAGTATATTAATGCAGGTTGCGTGCCAACATGGAAGATAAAATGTTAACTTAATGATAATTAAAGATAATATTGATTTTATCAATCTTTGAGCAAATGATTACTTTTTGTTCTTTGCGTCGCTGATTAGCAACACTTTATGCATCGTTAAATAAAATAGATTTTAATCAATGAGTTAGATGTCGCCATTTAGAGACACCTACAATAAGGATTGTCTGTCATTCACGACACTTGAAAACGCCGGATGGCGGCTGCGCCTTATCCGGCCTACACGTCGATGCGAATGATTGCGGTCATCCAACAAAAAGGGCCGCTTTCGCGGCCCTGTCTCTTAACCTAACTGCTTACGCGCATTGCGGAAGATACGCATCCACGGGCCATCCTCGCCCCAGTTTTCCGGGTGCCAGGAGTTCGCCACGGTACGGAAGACGCGTTCCGGGTGCGGCATCATGATGGTGACACGACCACTTTCGTTGGTCACCGCGGTGATGCCGTTCGGAGAACCGTTCGGGTTCGCCGGATAGGTTTCCGTCACCTTGCCGAAGTTATCAACGTAGCGCAGCGCCACCAGCCCTTTGCTTTCCAGCGCCGCCAGATGCGCAGCATCACGCACTTCCACACGCCCCTCACCGTGAGAAACGGCAATCGGCATCTGTGAACCCACCATCCCCTGCAGCAGCAGCGACGGGCTTTGCGTCACTTCGACCAGGCTGAAACGCGCTTCAAAACGGTCCGAGTTGTTACGCACAAAACGCGGCCACAGGTCGCTGCCCGGGATCAGCTCGCGCAGATTAGACATCATCTGGCAACCGTTACACACGCCCAGCGCCAGCGTTTGCGGACGATGGAAGAAAGTTTCGAATTCATCACGCACGCGATTGTTGAACAGGATGGACTTCGCCCAGCCCTCACCCGCGCCCAGCACATCACCGTAAGAGAAACCGCCACAGGCAACCAGCGCATCAAAACGCGCCAGCCCGGTGCGACCGGCCAGCAGGTCGCTCATGTGCACGTCGATGGCATCGAAGCCCGCACGCTGGAACGCCGCCGCCATTTCAACGTGAGAGTTAACGCCCTGCTCACGCAGTACCGCCACCTGAGGACGTGCACCCTTCGCAATGTACGGCGCAGCGATATCTTCGCTGATGTCATAAGTGAGTTTAACGTTCAGACCCGGATCGTTATCGTTGGCTTTCGCGTTATGCTCCTGATCGGCGCTTTCCGGGTTATCACGCAGACGCTGCATCTGCCAGGTCGTTTCCGCCCACCACATACGAAGCGTGGTGCGGCTTTCGCTAAAGACCGGCTGGCCGTTGGCGGTCAGCGTAAAGCGGTCGCCCGTTACGGCGTTACCCAGATAATGTACGCAATCGCCCAGGCAGTGTTTAGCCAGTAGCGCTTCAACCGCCTCACGGTCAGCCGCGCGAACCTGAATCACCGCCCCCAGCTCTTCGTTGAACAGTGCAGCCAGACGGTCGTCGCCAAGCGAAGCAATATCCGCCTCAACACCGCAGTGACCGGCAAAGGCCATTTCCGCCAACGTCACCAGCAGGCCGCCGTCGGAACGGTCGTGATAAGCCAGCAGTTTACGCTCTGCAACCAGCGCCTGAATGGCGTCGTAGAAGCCTTTCAGCTGCGCGACATCACGTACATCGGCCGGTTTGTCGCCCAGTTGACGGTAAACCTGCGCCAGCGCGGTAGCGCCCAGCGCGTTATGGCCTTTCCCAAGGTCAATCAGCAGCAGCGCGTTATCTTCCGTAGAAAGCTGTGGCGTAATGGTATGACGCACATCTTCCACGCGAGCAAACGCGGAAATCACCAGCGACAACGGCGAGGTCATTTCACGCTGTTCGTTACCTTCCTGCCAGCGGGTTTTCATCGACATGGAGTCTTTACCCACCGGAATCGTCAGGCCCAGCGCCGGGCAAAGTTCTTCACCCACCGCTTTCACTGCTTCATACAGACCGGCGTCTTCGCCAGGGTGACCGGCGGCAGACATCCAGTTAGCCGACAGTTTAATGTGTTTGATATTGCCAATTTGCGTGGCCGCAATGTTGGTCAGCGCCTCACCGACTGCCAAACGGGCAGACGCGGCGAAGTCGAGGAGCGCAACCGGAGAACGTTCACCGATCGCCATCGCTTCACCGTAGTAGCTGTCGAGGCTGGCGGTGGTGACCGCGCAGTTAGCCACCGGGATCTGCCACGGGCCAACCATCTGATCACGTGCCACCATGCCGGTGACGGTACGGTCGCCGATGGTGACGAGGAAGGTTTTTTCCGCCACGGACGGCAGGTGCAGAACGCGGTTAACCGCATCGGCAAGGGTAATGCCTTCGCGAACCAGCGCGTCGCCCTTCGCTTTCAGGGTGGTGACATCGCGGGTCATCTTCGGCGTTTTGCCCAGCAGCACGTCCAGTGGCAGGTCGATAGGCTGATTGTCGAAGTGCTTGTCATTCAGACTGAGGTGCAGTTCTTCAGTCGCTTCGCCAATCACCGCATACGGTGCGCGTTCACGCTTACAGAGTTCATCAAACAACGGCATCTGCTCAGGCGAAACCGCCAGCACGTAACGTTCCTGCGATTCGTTACACCAGATTTCCAGCGGGCTCATACCCGGCTCGTCGCTCAGGATGTCGCGAAGTTCGAATTTACCGCCGCGCCCACCGTCGCTGACCAGTTCCGGCATGGCGTTAGAAAGACCGCCTGCGCCGACGTCGTGGATAAACAGAATCGGGTTCGCGTCACCAAGCTGCCAGCAGCGGTCGATCACTTCCTGGCAACGACGTTCCATTTCCGGGTTATCGCGCTGAACGGACGCGAAATCGAGATCCGCGTCAGACTGGCCGGAGGCCATGGAAGAGGCTGCACCGCCGCCAAGGCCGATATTCATCGCCGGGCCGCCGAGGACGACCAGTTTCGCACCCACGGTGATCTCGCCTTTCTGCACGTGATCGGCGCGGATATTGCCGATCCCGCCTGCCAGCATGATCGGTTTGTGATAGCCGCGCAGCTCCTCGCCGTTGTGGCTGTTCACTTTCTCTTCATAGGTACGGAAATAGCCGTTCAGCGCCGGGCGACCAAATTCGTTGTTAAATGCCGCGCCGCCCAGTGGGCCATCGGTCATAATATCCAGCGCGGTAACAATGCGTTCAGGCTTGCCGAAATCTTCTTCCCACGGCTGCTCAAAGCCCGGTATACGCAGGTTAGAAACGGAGAAACCGACCAGACCGGCCTTCGGTTTTGCACCACGCCCGGTGGCACCTTCATCACGAATTTCACCACCAGAACCGGTTGCCGCGCCCGGCCACGGAGAAATCGCCGTCGGGTGGTTGTGAGTTTCGACCTTCATCAGGATGTGCGCAGGCTCCTGGTGGAAATCGTAGCGACCCGTTTCGTGGTCGGCAAAGTAGCGGCCGACTTCAGACCCTTCCATCACCGCGGCGTTATCTTTATAGGCAGACAGCACGTGATCCGGCGTGGTCTCAAAGGTGTTTTTGATCATCTTGAACAGCGATTTCGGCTGCTGTTTGCCGTCGATAATCCAGTCGGCGTTAAAAATTTTGTGTCGGCAGTGCTCAGAGTTAGCCTGCGCAAACATATAGAGTTCGATATCGTTCGGGTTACGCCCAAGCTTAGTAAAGGCGTCCTGCAGATAGTCGATTTCATCATCTGCCAGCGCCAGCCCCAGACGCAGGTTGGCGTCGATGAGCGCCTGACGCCCTTCCCCCAACAGATCGACGCTGGATACGGGTGCGGGTTGATGATGAGCAAACAGTTTTTCCGCATCCTGCAGCGAGTCGAAGACGCTTTCCATCATGCGATCGTGCAGCATCGCCGCCACGTCACGCCACTGCTCCGCCGTAAGCGTAGAGGCTTCCACATACCAGGCCACACCGCGTTCCAGGCGCAGAACCTGAGTCAGGCCGCAGTTGTGGGCGATGTCGGTTGCTTTTGAAGACCAGGGGGAGATGGTGCCAGGGCGGGGAGTCACGAGCAGTAATTTACCGGATGGCGTATGGCTGCTGAGGCTCGGGCCATACTTTAACAGACGTTCAAGTCTGGCGTGCTCTTCGTCGTGAAGCGGAGCATCCAGATCGGCAAAATGGACATACTCAGCGTAAATATTGCTTACCGGGAGGTTGGCTGCCTGAAAACGCGTCAGCAGTTTGTTAATACGAAATGCAGACAGTGCAGGCGAACCACGCAGAATTTCCATCATAAGTCTCTCGTCTTCTAAGCTTTCAGTGTGCGCAAGGGGGGAAAACGGGCGCTATTATAGTTAATCCTGCGCCCTGACGAAACCGTTTGCGTAGAAATAAAATCACTTCCTGCTTTTACCAATAGATGTGACGTATCTCTCGAATTAGTTGCCAACTGGCGTAATCTTAAGCAAAATGCCGCTCATTCTGTTCCAGACCATAGTCTTCTTATGGTCACTGCACACAGTGATTTTGTTAGCGCAGAGAATTAACTATTTGAAAAAATTAAAGATTAATTATCTGCTGATCGGCATCGTTGCACTGCTGTTAGCAGCAGCCCTTTGGCCCTCCATTACATGGATCAACCAACCGGCCAATCGCATTGCCGCCATTCAGGCGCGGGGGGAACTTCGCGTCAGTACCATTGTGTCACCTTTAACCTACTCTCGCGTTGACGATAAAGAGTACGGACTCGACTACGCCCTTGCTGAACAGTTTGCCGATTACCTCGGTGTTAAGCTGAAAGTGACCGTGCGACAGAATATCAGCGAACTGTTTGACGATCTCGACAATGGCAAAGCAGACCTGCTGGCTGCAGGCCTGGTTTATAACAGCGAACGCGTCAAAAACTACCACGCTGGCCCGGCCTACTATTCCGTTTCTCAGCAGGTGGTGTATCGCGTCGGCAGCTATCGCCCGCGCTCGTTGGGAGAACTGAACGCCGATAATCTTTCCATTGCGCCAGGACATGCGGTGATCAACGACCTTCAGGCACTGAAAGAAACGAAGTATCCCGATATCAGCTGGCAAGTGGATGAAAAGCGCAGCAGCGAAGCCTTAATGGAAGATGTACTGGCGGGCCGCCTGAATTACACCATCGCAGATTCGGTGGCGATCAGTCTGTTCCAGCGCGTTCACCCGGAACTGGCCGTGGCGCTCGATATCACCGACGAGCAGCCGGTGACCTGGTTTAGCGTTAACGACGAAGACGACACGCTTTCCGCCGCGATGCTCGACTATTTCAACAGTATAAATGAAGACGGCACCCTCGCCCGCCTGGAAGAGAAATATCTGGGGCATGGCGGCGATTTCGATTATGTCGATACGCGGTCGTTCCTGCGCGCCGTCGATAACGTATTGCCTGACCTTCAGCCGCTGTTTGAAAAATACGCCAAAGAGATAGACTGGCGACTGCTGGCGGCTATCTCGTATCAGGAGTCGCACTGGGATGCGCTGGCAACCTCCCCCACCGGCGTGCGCGGCCTGATGATGCTCACCAAAAATACCGCCCAAAGCCTGGGTCTGACGGATCGTACCGATGCGGAACAAAGCATTGGCGGCGGCATGCGATATCTGCTGGATATGATGGAGAAAGTACCGGATACGGTGCCGCAGGATGAGAAAATCTGGTTTGCCCTCGCCGCTTATAATATGGGGTACGCGCATATGCTTGATGCCCGCGCGTTAACGGTCAAGCAGAAAGGCAACCCGGACAGCTGGACGGATGTAAAACAGCGCCTGCCGCTGCTCAGCCAAAAACCTTATTACAGCAAGCTTACTTACGGGTATGCGCGCGGGCATGAGGCCTATGCCTATGTCGAAAATATCCGTAAGTATCAAATTAGCCTGGTGGGGTATCTGGCGGAGAAAGAGAAGAAAGTGGCTCAGGAGATAGCGATTGCCGCCGATTACCCGGCGGTAACGATGGATGAACTGAACCGCAACAATGCTGACTTCTTACCATTCATTTCCCTGTCGCCACGCGATTATCTGCACAGCGTGCAGGGCTCGACGTCAAGCGAACTGGTCGATGCCGCACAGCCCCGTCATTGATTTTCAGCTTTCTGCGCTTTGCGCAGTGCCTTGATTTGTTCCCGGCGTTCGCGGAAAAAATCACTTAGCATTCCAGCGCATTGATCGCGCAATACGCCTGCCATAACCTCGACACGGTGATTCATTCCCGGATGATGCAGGACATCCATTAACGACCCGGCAGCGCCAGTTTTGGCATCGCGCGCGCCAAACACGACGTGTCCAATGCGGCTATGCACCATTGCGCCTGCACACATCACACACGGTTCCAGCGTAACGTACAGCGTGGCGTTAATCAGGCGGTAGTTTTGCAACACCATGCCGCCCTGACGCAGCGCCATAATTTCGGCGTGAGCCGTCGGATCGTGACGACCAATCGGGCGATTCCAGCCTTCGCCAATCACCTGATTATCGAGCACGAGCACCGCGCCAACCGGCACTTCCCCTTCATCCCAGGCGCGCTGCGCAAGCGTAAGCGCATGGCGCATCCAATATTCATGGTTGAATTCATTGTCGGACAAAGTGGGCACTCCAGATGATAAATCGGGGCGCATTATACATAGAGAGAATAAGATTACCCACTATTCCAGCCGCTGAAGTTCACCGCGCGGCGTTACCCGCCAGCGATGCTGGCAAAAATAGAGCAGCGGGTTATCCTGCTTGCTGTCGCTATAACCGCTAAACAGACGCAGCGGCGTACCGATTTTGCGCTCCAGTTGCACGACTTTTTCATGCCCCAGGCAACGCAGTGAGAGCACCCAGCCGCCATGAGCCCGGGTTATCTGGCTGGCGATAAGATTCACGCGCGGCAGCCAGGGCGTATCAAAATAGACTTTCTCCACCAGCGACTGCGGCGAGCCGGTAATCAGCCATACATCGGCATCGGTGCTGATGAGGTATTCGGTCAGGCGCTTATGCACCACCGGGAAAGCCACCACATTCGCCCGAAACCACGTAGCAAAATCCGCTTCCAGCGCGCGCAGTCTGGCTTCGCTGTGTCCAAAGGTACACCCCCACAACAGCAAACTCATTGGCCAGCGCGCAGCGCGCCCTTTTACCAGCAGCGCGATACCGATAATCGGCAGCAGCGGCAGCACCAGCAATGCGTTGAGGGGCAGTCGCCGTAGCAGATAGCGCAGAAACGTGCCGAACATATCCTGTTGATGCAGGGTGCCATCCAGGTCGAAAAAAATAACTCGACGGGGGTCGTTTGCCAAACCAGACTCCTTTAAGCAATGAATTTCCGTTAACTCATTACAAGCGTAACAGATAGCGCGGGTGATTTCTGGAAACATCGCCTCAACGGCGGGATGCAAAAAGTGTTCAATATTTTGCGCCAGATGGAATATTTAATTCAGGTTAATCCGTTATAATCGAATAATAATTCTTTCAGGCGAGCAGAATTGTTGTCGGGAGAGGTAGCGTAATTTTGCCCTTGAGGAGCGTATGAATTGTTTAATCCGTATTCGCCAGCGATATCCACAACTGGCGCAAAGTGATAAAAAACTGGCCGATTTTATCCTGGCGCAGCCTGACCTGGCGCGTCATCTCAGCTCACAGCAGCTGGCGAGCCAGTCGGGTGTCAGCCAGTCCAGCGTGGTGAAGTTCGCGCAAAAACTGGGCTTTAAAGGTTTTCCGGCCCTGAAACTGGCGCTGAGCGAAGCCCTGGCCAGCAATCCGAATCCGCACTCTATTCCGGTACATAACCAGATTCGCGGTGACGATCCACTGCGTCTGGTGGGCGAAAAACTCATTAAAGATAACGTTGCCGCGATGCATGCCTCACTCGACGTCAACGACGAAGAGAAACTGCTGGAGGCCGTGAACATGCTGCGCGGCGCACGGCGCATCGTACTGACCGGGATTGGCGCCTCGGGCCTGGTGGCGCGCAACTTTAGCTGGAAACTGATGAAAATTGGCCTTAACGCCGTCGCCGAGCTGGATATGCACGCCCTGCTCGCCAGCGTTCAGGCGCTAAGCGAAGGCGACCTGCTGTTAGCAATTTCCTACTCCGGCGAGCGCCGCGAGATAAATCTGGCAGCGGATGAAACCCTGCGCGCGGGTGGCAAAATTCTCGCCATCACCGGATTTTCACCCAACGCGCTCCAGCAGCGCGCCACGCACTGCCTTTATACTATTGCGGAAGAACAGGCCACGCGCAGTGCGGCGATTTCCTCAACCAGCGCGCAGATGATGCTGGCGGATGTGCTGTTTATGGGGCTGGTGCAGCAGGATCTGGAAAATGCGCCGGATCGCATTCGCCATAGTGAAGCGCTGGTGAAGAAGCTGGTGTGATTGCGCGGGCCCACGCCCGCGCCTCCCTTTATTGTGCTTCTTTGGCATGGATAAGCTGGGTTAACAGGCGATTCACAGGCACCGGTATCCCCTGGGCTTCTCCTATGCGCGCCACCGCACCATTCAGGTAATCAATTTCGGTGAGGCGCCCTTTATGCAGATCCTGATGCATCGACGGGTAGTGCTCGCCACTTTCACGTGGATCGAACACCTTCTGAACGGTGTGCATCACTATCTCTTCCGTCAGCGGGATCTGTTGGCTTATGGCAACCTGTACAATCTCCGCCACAACAGTACGCGCAATCTCCAGCGCACCAGGGCGACGGCCAAATCCTCCAACATTACAATCCAGCAGCGCACAGTAGGTATTCATTACGCTGTTGAACGCCGCTTTCTTCCAGATGGAGAGCAACACATTGGCGCTCAGTTCAGCGTTCAGGCCCGCGTGATTAAGCATATCCACAACCTGACCTGCCATTGCCATATCCGTCGACATCAGTGGTTGTAGCTCAATATTACCCGACCCCGTCGCCCGAATATGCCCCGGACCTTCCAGCTCGCAGGACCAGAGTGTCACGCCCGCGTAAATAACTGAACGATCGACATACTGCTCCAGCGTCTCAATGTTCCCAAGTCCGTTAGAGAGCGTCATCACCACCTTTGCTGATGACAGCACCGGTGCAATTTTTCGCAGCATTTCCGCCATCTGCATTGCTTTTGTGAAGAGGATGACCACATCGAATTCGCCGTGCGCATCTTCAGCCAACATCGCAGGGAGAGAATAATGACGACTTCCGCTTTCTGTTTCGACGAATAAGCCCTGCTGATTGATGGCATCAACGTGCGTTTTCCAGCCATCAATCAAGGTAACATCTATCCCGCTATCGGCCAGCATATAACCAAAACGGCAGCCCATTGCACCTGCGCCCGCTATTGCTACTTTCATCTCAGACTCCTTGCGTTTTCATGTTCGTCAAAATTTTCGCGACATAGTTTTTGGTAAACAAAATCAGGATCACCCCAAGCGCCAGCAAGCCGGTGGTGAGCATAAAGACGGGATCATAGCTGCCGCTGGATTTGGCGATTGCAGAGGTAATGTACGGCGCAATCACCGCGCCCACGGCAAAACCGAAATACATAAAACCGTAGTTAAGACCCTGATTACGCATGCCAAAATTCTGACTGGTAAGCCCTGGGAAAATCACCAGGATGCCGGCATAGCCAAACCCGACGCCCAGCGCGCTGAGGTAGAACATTGTGGTGTTACCGGTGAAAAAGAGCAGTGCCAGCATGCACAGCGCAAGGAAGAGATAGACGGTGACAAGCGTTGGGTATCCGCCGAGCTTATCCGCCACGGTCCCCCAGAACAGACGGCCCACCGAGTTGAAGATAGAGACCAAACTCACCACCATCGCACCGGATGCCAGACCGTACTGCATCATGCCGATTTGCGCTGAACTGGAGCTGATCACCATCCCGGAGAAAACGCCCAGCGCCAGAATGGCGAACAGTAACCAGAATCGCGGATCGCGCAGCATCTGACGATAATCTTTATCCATGGGTGAAGCCGCGATGCCACCGCTGTCTTTCGCCGGCGCGCTGCGGATGAAAAACTGCACCACAAATATCACTACCAGATAAACAATGCCTAGATAAAGCAGCGCCTGGCTGACATCGTGGGTTTGCGACATAAAAAATTCGGCGAGTTTGGTACAGAGCAGCGTACCGACTCCAACACCAGCCAGAACGATGCCACTGGCCAGGCCTCGACGGTCGGGGAAGAATTTGAGGATATTATTGAGATTACCGGTAAACGCCAGACCAGAACCTAACCCGGCCAGCACGCCGTAAGTCAGGAACAGCAAATACAGATTGTCGACGAATCCGGAGAGAATGAAACCGAGTGAAAACAGAATGCCACCAATGACAATCGCCTGCTTACCTTTACCATTATCAATCATCTTGCCGCCCCAGATCATGGGGATGGGAATAATCCCCATATTGATTGAGAAGGCTAAGGCCAGCATTGCCGGATCCCAGTGATACTGTGCCATCAGCGGCGTTTTAAAGTAACTGAAGGCATAAACGCCCCCCAGTACAAAGTTAATGCATACGTGTGCCGCCAGCATCCCCCAGCGGTTAATTGGCTTCGCCATCCTTTATTTCCCTTTATAAAAATAAACTGGTCACAGTTTAAAAAAGATGAAATAGGCAAACCATTTGGTAATTTTTATAATCGTGATAATAAAAACCTATTTTGCGAAGCCTGTAATGAATCTCAAGCAACTGCAATCTTTTCTGATACTTAGCGATGAGCTGCACTATGGGCGAGCCGCTGCGCGACTGTTTATCACGCAGCCATCATTGAGCCAACAAATAAAACAACTGGAATTATCATCAAAAATTATTCTTTTCCAACGAAAAGGGCGAAATATAGAATTAACCCGCGCAGGTACGGTATTACGAACTCATGCCATAAAAATTCTTCAGGATATAAAAAATGCTGAGAACGAATTGTCACTTTACCAATATCAGACTCGCGATAATATTTCACTTGGCGTCTCGGGAAGCCATCTGGTACTGCCCATTTTCAAACAATTTAGTGCGAAGTATCCCGAGATAGCCCTGACGGTAAAAGAGTTTTCCACCGAACAAACGATTAAAAAAATTGGCGATAAAGTGATCGACTTTGGCATCGTTTATCAGTGTCGTGTGCCTGAAAACATTAGCGCGACGCGTCTCTTTGAAGATGAGATCGTCGCGGCAGTCCCGCTTTCCCATCCTCTGGCACGACAGACTTCGTTACACCTGGAACAACTGGCTGGACAACCCATTATCATCCTCAATGAATCACTGCTGCTGCGAGGCGTGATTGCCACCGAGTTAGGAAAGCGTCATATCGCGCCGAATATTATTTGCGAACTCGATAACCATTACTCCTGCCTGGAATATGCCGAGGCACAGATTGGCATCGCACTGCTTACCCGTTCGCTGCTGCGATCCACGCCCGCCAAGAACGTTCGGCTGATGTCGTTACAGGAACCCACGTTTTATCAACAGGTCATACTGGTGCACAGTAGCGATTTGCTTCCTGATGAGCCGGTGCGCGACCTGCTGACACAAATCAAAGATCACTACGGTAACGATACGAATACCCCGGAAAAAGTATGGTCTGCGCAGAAAATGCGCGTATAATGCGCGGCCCGAATAGGTTGTTTCTGAGAGTTTCCTGATGGCGTTGTTAATCACCAAAAAATGCATCAACTGCGATATGTGCGAACCGGAGTGTCCGAACGAAGCCATTTCGATGGGTGATAGCATCTATGAGATCAATAGCGATCGCTGCACCGAGTGCATCGGCCATTACGAGACGCCTACCTGTCAGAAAGTGTGCCCGATCCCGAATACGATTTTAAAAGATCCGGCACACCTTGAGAGCGAAGAACAGTTGTGGGATAAATTTGTGACGTTGCATCACGCCGACAAAATCTAGTTTTCCAGAATGACCGTCGCGCAGGCATAGCGACGTTCATCCGCCAGGGTGACGTGTATGTGCACCACGCCCATTTTTTCCGCCAGAATCTGCGCTTCGCCCCACAGGCGCAGTTTCGGTTTCCCCATTTCGTCGTTGTAGACTTCAAACTGGTTAAACGCCAGGCCATTACGGATGCCCGTGCCAAAGGCTTTCGCTGCCGCTTCCTTCACCGCGAAACGCTTGGCCAGAAAACGCACCGGTTGTTGATGCGTTTCCCAGATAGCCCACTCATTGTCGGTTAATACCCGACGCGCGAGGCGATCGCCGCTGCGGGCAATCACCTCGTCGATACGCGTAATCTCGACAATGTCGGTTCCTAGCCCAAGAATCGCCATTATTTGCGCGCTTCCAGCATCAGGCGTTTCATTTCGGCAACGGCCTCTTTCAGACCGGTCATCACCGCGCGGCCAATGATGGCGTGGCCGATATTCAGTTCGTGCATCTCTGGCAGCGCCGCGATAGCTTTCACGTTGTGATAAGTCAGGCCATGCCCGGCATTGACTTTCAGCCCCAGGCTTGCGGCATAAGTTGCGGCGTGAGCGATACGCTCCAGTTCTTTAGCCTGCTCGGCGTCGGTTTGAGCATCGGCATAGCAACCCGTGTGAATTTCGATATAAGGCGCGCCCACTTCTGCCGCGGCTTTAATCTGCTCGTTATCGGCATCGATAAACAGGGATACCAGAATACCTGCGTCGGCGAGGCGTTTGCAGGCATCGCGCATTTTGTCACGCTGACCAGCAACGTCGAGACCGCCTTCGGTGGTCACTTCCTGACGCTTTTCCGGCACCAGGCAGCAGAAATGCGGTTTGGTGTCGACGGCAATGTTCAGCATCTCTTCGGTGACCGCCATCTCCAGATTCATGCGCGTGTCGAGCGTCTGACGCAGGATACGCACGTCGCGGTCGGTGATGTGGCGACGGTCTTCACGCAGATGAACGGTGATGCCATCCGCACCGGCCTGTTCGGCGATGAATGCCGCCTGAACCGGGTCCGGATACGCTGTGCCGCGCGCGTTACGCAGGGTGGCAATGTGGTCAATATTGACGCCTAACAGTAATTCAGCCATGACAATCCTCGGTTTTTAGTTCGGTATTCGTTTTCCCCTCACCCTGGCCCTCTCCCGGAGGGAGAGGGGACCGTTTATGCACTATATTCAGTACTGTGATGATTCAGGGGGGAGGTTATTTCTTTGGCAAAAACTGCCTGAATAATTCCCGGCTTTTTAGCGGTTTGCCACCAAGATACGGCTTCAGCGCCATACGGGTAAAGCGTTTTGCGGCTCGCAGCGAATCCACATCCGGAAACTCGCGGCTGGCCAGCGCTTTCAACTGATGGCCGGTAAAGGTGTAGTTATCAATTACGACGCTGGCGATAAAGCCCTTTTCTTCACGATAGCGATAGGTCATGGTGTCATCAACTTCATCGCCGCTTCCTGCGCAGTGCAGGAAATCGACGCCGTATCCCAGATGCCCCAGTAGCGCCAGCTCAAAGCGACGCAGCGCGGGTTCAGGCGAACCAGAGGTTCCCGCCAGCGCCTGAATGCAGTGCAGGTAATCGAAGAAAAGTTCAGAGAAACGGGTTTCGTGCTCCAGCACGCGGGAAATGAGTTCGTTAACGTAAAGGCCGCTGTAAAGCGTAATGCCGCTCAGGGGGAGCGCCAGCGAAACGGCTTCCGCGCTGCGCAGGGTTTTGACTTCACCGCGCCCGCCAAAGCGAACTAACAGGGGGGTAAAAGGCTGAAGCGCGCCTTTTAGATTGGAACGTTTGGAACGTGCGCCTTTGGCAACAAGGCGCACGCGACCGGACTCTTCCGTGAAGACGTCCAGCATCAGGCTGGTTTCGCTCCAGGGGCGACTATGCAGGACAAATGCGCGCTGCCAGCCTTCCATCATACCCGTCGTCTTTCAAGCCGCAGGTGCGTTGGCTGCGACTGTTCACCCCAGTCACTTACTAATGTAAGCTCCTGGAGATTCACACTCTTGCCGCCTTCCTGCACCATGAAAGCCATAGGGTATGAGAAACTTAAAGATCGTCGCCATAGCCAAGACTACGCAGTGCACGCTCGTCATCAGCCCAGCCGGATTTCACTTTCACCCACAGTTCCAGGTGAACCGGAGCTTCGAACATTTCCTGCATGTCTTTACGGGCTTCGATACCGATGGTTTTGATTTTGGAACCTTTGTTGCCAATCACCATCTTTTTCTGCCCGTCACGCTCAACGAGGATCAGGCCGTTGATGTCGTAACCGCCGCGCTCGTTAGTCACGAAACGTTCGATTTCCACGGTAACAGAATACGGCAGTTCTTCGCCCAGGAAGCGCATCAGCTTTTCACGAATGATTTCAGACGCCATAAAACGCTGAGAACGATCGGTGATGTAATCTTCCGGGAAGTGATGAATCGCTTCCGGCAGATGTTTGCGTACGATTCCGGCGATGGTGTCGACATTCAGCCCGGTTTCCGCAGACATCGGCACGATGTCGAGGAAGTTCATCTGGCTGCCGAGGAACTGCAGATGCGGCAGAAGATCTGCTTTTTCCTGCACGTTATCGACTTTGTTAACGGCCAGAATCACCGGCGCTTTGCCTTCGCGCAGTTTGTTCAGCACCATTTCGTCGTCCGGCGTCCAGCGCGTGCCTTCCACGACAAAAATCACCAGTTCAACATCCCCGATGGAGCTGCTTGCTGCTTTGTTCATCAGGCGGTTGATGGCGCGCTTTTCTTCCATGTGCAGACCCGGGGTATCGACATAGATTGCCTGATACGCACCTTCCGTATGAATACCGACAATGCGGTGACGGGTGGTCTGCGCTTTACGCGAAGTAATGGAAATTTTCTGCCCCAGCAGATTGTTCAGCAGGGTAGATTTGCCGACGTTCGGGCGACCGACGATGGCGATAAATCCGCAGTAAGTTTTGTCGTTGCTCATTCCAGCTCCAGTTTTTTCAACGCCTGTTCGGCGGCAGCCTGCTCCGCCTTGCGACGGCTGGAACCTGTGCCAACCACCGGTTCACTCAGGCCGCTAACCTGGCAGTGGATAGTAAATTCCTGATCGTGTGCTTCCCCACGCACCTGCACCACCAGATAAGATGGCAGCGGCAGATGGCGGCCTTGCAGATACTCCTGCAAGCGTGTTTTTGGATCTTTCTGTTTATCGCCCGGGCTGATTTCGTCCAGACGCGTTTGATACCAGGAGAGGATTAACTTCTCGACATTCTGAATATCGCTGTCGAGGAACACCCCGCCAATCAATGCTTCAACCGTATCCGCGAGGATAGATTCGCGGCGGAAGCCGCCACTTTTCAGCTCGCCCGGCCCTAAACGCAGACATTCGCCCAGTTCGAATTCACGGGCGATTTCCGCCAGCGTATTACCGCGAACCAGCGTCGCGCGCATACGGCTCATATCGCCTTCATCCACACGCGGGAAGCGGTGATAAAGGGCGTTCGCGATCACGTAGCTTAAAATGGAATCGCCCAGAAATTCTAAGCGCTCGTTATGTTTGCTGCTGGCACTGCGATGGGTTAATGCCTGTTGCAACAACTCCTGATGAACAAAAGTGTAGCCCAGCTTCCGTTGAAGCCGATTAATTACGATGGGGTTCATGCGATACCAATAAATGAATGCGTCAAAAATTCAGCACACGAAACAGATCTGAAAGCACCAATACGGTTTCGTGTGCCGTGTCTATTAAGAAAGACATGTGTAACTTCGGGGGGATATTCTATACGCAACGACAAGGGATGTCGTTAGTTTGGAGAGATTTAACTGCTAAATAATTTATGCGGAGGCACTCATGCCCCCGCATCGGTCTGACAAGAATTAGTGGATACCGCCAATACGGCTTAAACGTACGCCGGTCGGCCATTCACCTTCCTGTTTTTCGAAGCTCATCCAGATGGCCGTCGCCTTCCCGACCAGGTTCGCTTCCGGCACGAAGCCCCAGTAACGGCTATCGGCGCTGTTATCGCGGTTATCACCCATCATGAAGTAATGACCCGGCGGCACAATCCACGTAGCCGGCTGTAACCCCGACTGGCGATAGTACATGCCGACCTGATCCTGCGCGATTGGCACGGTCAGAATGCGGTGATTCACCTCGCCCAGCGTCTCCTGACGTTCGGTCAGGCGAATACCATTTTCTTTGGTTTCGCCTTTCGGCAACTCAAAGAAACCGCTGGTCGCTTCGCCGCCGTTACGACGGGCAAAGGTCTGCACGAAATCACTCGGTTCAACGTTCGAGTAGGTGACCGGCAGTGCGTTACCGCAAGCCTGGCCGGAACTGCAGTTCGGTTGAATCGTGACTTCTTTGCTGATCGGATCGTAAGTGACTTTATCACCCGGCAGACCTACCGCACGTTTGATGTAATCAAGGCGCGGATCTTCCGGATATTTAAAGACCACAATATCGCCACGTTTCGGGTGACCCGTTTCGATAATCGTTTTCTGGTAAATAGGATCTTTAATGCCGTAGGCGAATTTTTCCACGAGGATAAAATCACCAATTAACAGCGTCGGCATCATTGAACCGGATGGGATCTGGAACGGCTCATAAATAAAAGAACGCACGATGAGCACAATCGCCAGCACCGGAAATACGGACGCGCCCGTTTCCAGCCAGCCCGGTTTCGGGCCTACTTTTTTCAGCGTTTTTTTGTCCAGCGCATCTCCGGTTGCGACCTGCGCCGCAGCCTGACGTTCCCGACGTTTGGGCGCGAAGATAAATTTATCAACGCACCACAAAAGGCCCGTGACCAGTGTGGCAATCACCAGAATCAGGGCAAACATATTCGCCATGCCAACTCCTTAAGGATTATTTACCGTCTTTTCCGACGTGCAGAATGGCGAGGAAAGCTTCCTGCGGCAGTTCGACGTTACCGACCTGCTTCATACGCTTTTTACCCTCTTTCTGTTTTTGCAGCAGCTTTTTCTTACGGCTGACGTCACCGCCATAGCATTTTGCCAGAACGTTTTTACGCAACTGTTTCACCGTAGAACGCGCGATGATGTGGTTGCCAATGGCCGCCTGAATCGCGATATCAAACTGCTGACGAGGGATCAGCTCTTTCATCTTCTCAACCAGCTCACGACCACGGTACGGGGCATTGTCGTTGTGCGTGATCAGCGCCAACGCATCCACACGTTCGCTGTTAATAAGAACGTCAACACGCACCATGTTAGACGCCTGGAAGCGTTTGAAGTTGTAATCCAGCGACGCGTAACCGCGGGAGGTTGACTTCAGACGATCGAAGAAGTCGAGTACCACTTCTGCCATCGGGATTTCATAGGTCAGCGCAACCTGTTTGCCGTGGTAAACCATGTTGGTTTGCACACCGCGTTTTTCCACGCACAGAGTGATAACGTTGCCGAGATATTCCTGCGGCAGCAGCATATGACACTCGGCAATCGGCTCACGCAGCTCCGCGATGTTATTTAGCGGCGGCAGCTTGGACGGGCTGTCGACGTAGATGACCTCTTTATTGGTGGTCTCTACTTCGTACACTACGGTCGGCGCGGTGGTGATGAGGTCCAGATCGTATTCACGTTCCAGACGTTCCTGGATGATCTCCATGTGCAGCAGACCGAGGAAGCCACAGCGGAAGCCGAAGCCCAGCGCGGTAGAGCTTTCCGGCTCATAGAACAGGGAGGCGTCGTTCAGGCTCAGTTTGCCCAGCGCATCGCGGAAGTTTTCGTAATCGTCAGAGCTTACCGGGAACAGGCCCGCATAAACCTGCGGTTTGACTTTTTTAAAGCCTGGCAGCGCTTTGTCAGCCGGGTTGCGCGCCTGGGTCAGCGTATCGCCAACCGGTGCGCCCAGAATGTCTTTAATGGCGCACACCAGCCAACCCACCTCGCCGCATTTCAGCTCGGTACGGTCAACCTGTTTCGGGGTGAAGATGCCCAGACGGTCTGCGTTGTACACCTGACCGGTGCTCATCACTTTGATTTTATCGCCTTTGCGCATGGTGCCGTTTTTAATACGCACCAGCGAGACCACGCCCAGGTAGTTATCAAACCAGGAGTCAATGATCAACGCCTGTAACGGGCCTTCCGGATCGCCTTCCGGCGGCGGAATATCGCGCACCAGACGTTCCAGAACGTCGGTTACGCCCACGCCAGTTTTCGCTGAGCAACGTACAGCGTCCGCCGCGTCGATGCCGACGATATCTTCAATTTCTTCCGCCACACGCTCAGGATCGGCTGCCGGGAGGTCGATTTTGTTCAGAACCGGAACCACTTCCAGATCCATTTCCATGGCGGTATAGCAGTTCGCCAGGGTTTGCGCCTCTACGCCCTGCCCGGCGTCAACCACCAGCAGTGCGCCTTCACAGGCCGCCAGAGAACGGGAAACTTCGTAGGAGAAGTCGACGTGACCAGGGGTGTCGATAAAGTTCAGTTGATAGGTTTCGCCATCAGCTGATTTAAAGTCCAGGGTGACGCTCTGCGCTTTAATGGTAATGCCGCGTTCGCGTTCCAGATCCATCGAGTCGAGAACCTGGGCTTCCATTTCACGATCAGAAAGGCCACCGCAAATCTGGATGATACGGTCAGACAGCGTCGACTTACCGTGGTCGATATGTGCAATGATCGAAAAGTTACGTATATTCTTCATATATTAAGATAATTATGCCTTACGAATACTTTGAGGCCGCTGTTCTGTGCCTGACGTTTGTGTCGTTCGAAAACGCCGCATTCTACACTACAACTGCGCAACCAGGAAATGCTCTTCCAGCAAGCATAGCGGTTCCGCTTACGGCTTTCTCATACCAGATGTAAATAAAAATAAAGCCAGTGCGATCACTGGCTCAATTCAGAAGAAGTGGAGGTGCGCAGGAGATCTGGCGGCAGGCCAACGCTAATAATGACCGGTTGCCACGTTTCGCGTTTCGCAAGCGTCGGCGAAAAACCGCGCGCCAACAAAAAGCCGCCCACACCGCCTAACAGCGCCCCGCACATGGCGGCGATATCTGTGCCAAACAGCACCTGGAACAGAGAGGCCATGATAAACAGCCCTACAAGCGGTGACAGGTAAACCAGCATAGCCGATCCCAGTAGGCTGCTTTCGCTGATTCCCAGTTCCACTTTTTGCCCTGCCACCAACGGTTCGGCGCTGGGAACGGTAATGGTGTGGCTGGTTTGTGGCCCCAGCTTATTCAGCACACGACTGCCGCAGCCCGCGCGTGACGCGCAGCTGCTGCATGAGGCTTTCACATCACAGTGAACTTTCGCTACGCCGTTCTCCCAGGAGATAACGGTCGCCCACTCTTTAATCATTGTGCGCCCTTGAAGCTAATACCGTCGGCAATACGTTTCGCCGTTGGCGGCGGCAGTTCACCGACGATAGTGATTTCAGCCTGGTTGCGCACGGTGGTGCTCACCGTGCGGCGACCGGTACGCAGCATTTGTTCGCTGCTGTTGGCCGTGGCCCGGCTGATGTTGATGGAGAAACTGAACAGGCCATCCGAGAAGAGACGAGACTCCACGGCGGTATCAATAGTAGGTAACGTGCGGCGGCTGCTGGAGACTTCGCTGAAGCCCTGAGGCACCCAGGTCGGCGACCAGTTGAAGTTCACTTTACTGCCCGCCGGAACGGAGAGCAGCGGTGGCAGGCTGGCTTTCGCCAGTTTATCCATGCTGCTACCCACTTGATCGCCCACGTTAAACGCAATGACGCGGAACTGCTCCAGCGTTTCGCCGTCGCGATCGAGCAGGTCAACGCGCATCGGCAGTTTGCTTTCAGAGTCCATCCAGACGATGTAGCTATAACGGGTTCCATCGCGTGCGACGACGCGGATCACCTCGCATAAGCGATCGGCAATACGGGTGCGGCCAACGGAGATAAAATCGTAGTACGGCGCCAGGCGTTTAAAGTCGGTATAGACCAGCGACGGCAGGGAATCGACGATGTAATCGCCATTGAGCGTAAACGGGTCGAGGCCCGGCTCAAAATAGCTGATTTCATTGCCGCGTTGCACCACTTCGCGACGCGGACCATCGAGCTGCAAAAGCTGCGCCAGCGCCTGATTATTCAAACGCGCGTGACGATAGCGTAGCGATTCGACACCGGCTTTATTGATGCTGACGAATGACAGCTCATAGTTGAGGGACTGACTGGCCAGATTCATCTGCTGCAACAACGCCCCGGACGAGACATCAGCCGAGGCGTTGACAGAGAAGAACAGGCTGCCAGCCACAAGGGACATGGCACACCAAAGTTGCTTCATTACTGCGATTGCGTTCCTAAAGTTTGATAGCCCGGCACCTGAACAGCAGCCTGCTGGGTTTGTGCCTGTTCAAACTGAAGTTGCTCAGAATGCAGGCGGCGCTGCAATTCATAATCCTGCAACATTGCGTTGATGCGACGGCGTTGTTCCTGAACCTGCTGTTGCTGACCAGTACCCGCAGTGGCATCAGACGGCACGCCCAGGCTAACCGGACTTGCTTTGCCCATCATCGGTAAGGTATTAAAAACCGGTGTTTCGGGCTGCTGAGTAGAATCTGATTGCCCATTATAGTGCTGGACACCGACAATAACTGCAAGCGATACGCAAGCCGCAACGCCCATTTGGGTAAGTGAACTCGCCCACGGACGGACTTTTTTCCAGAATGGCATATTCTGCCATTGATGCGGTGCTGGCTGGGCTTCAGGAATGAGCGGCGTCGCCTGGGCAGCAGCGGACTCATTTTCGATGGCAGCCATGACGCGAGAAGAGATATCAAAATGAAGGACATCCGCCGTATCGCCGCGAAGCGAATCACGGATGAGATGATAGCTCTCCCAGGTTTTTTGCATTTCCGGCGAACGAGTTAATTCGACAAGCAACTCGTTATCCAGCGTTTCACCATCCATTAAGGCGGAAAGTTTTTCTTTCTGCATGCCTAATACCTTTTCCAGTATCCCGCTACCGTCAACGCCTGATAAGCGGTTGAACTTTATTATCAATAGCTTCTCGCGCACGGAAGATACGGGAACGAACAGTACCAACCGGGCAATCCATAATTGCAGCTATCTCTTCATAGCTTAGGCCATCCAGCTCTCGCAGGGTAATTGCCATGCGTAAATCTTCTGGAAGGCTTTCAATGGTGCGAAAAACAATTTGTCTCAGTTCTTCTGACAACATTAAGTTCTCAGGGTTCGAAATTTCTTTCAGTGCGCCGCCACTTTCGAAGTTTTCTGCTTCCATTGCGTCCACATCGCTGGACGGTGGGCGTCGCCCCTGAGCAACCAGGTAATTTTTTGCCGTATTGACAGCAATACGGTACAGCCACGTATAGAAAGCGCTATCCCCCCGGAATGAATCCAGCGCACGATAGGCCTTTATAAAAGACTCTTGCACCACATCAGGAACGTCACCTGACGGCACATATCGGGAAACCAGGCTCGCCACCTTATGCTGGTAGCGCACCACCAGTAGGTTAAAAGCTTTCTGGTCTCCTTTCTGGACCCGTTCAACCAGGACCTGGTCCGTTAACTGCTCGCTCATCCGAGGTAATGTCTCCCCAAACCCTATTCCAATGCGTAATCAAAACGCCACTCCGTTACTGCACTATGAGCAAGCACAGAGTTAGAGTGTCTGATGATTGTAAAGTTCCGTTACGCCTTTGTTTTTTGTTTGTCAGTTGTAGACCGTTCATTGTCTCTCATTATAAGTCTACGCATGCACTACGTTGTCTAAGTTGCGAAAGAAAAACGCAATTCTCGCAAGAGTAACGTAACGCGCCTTTTATTTCACCATAAATAGGGGTTTCCGGAGTCAGAGATTCGAATATTTTCCTTCGTTTACAAAGTCCCTTCCGAGGTTGTTATGTTTAGCCGTTACAACTTCCGCTAAAAAAATGTGTGCGCCAACGCGTTTTATGATGCTATGCTGACCAAACCGTGTTTAGTAAATTAAACAAACCATCATGAACACTCTTCCAGATCTCTCCTGTGATGTCCTGATCATCGGTAGCGGTGCTGCCGGTTTATCTCTCGCGCTGCGCGTTGCCGAGCAGCATTCTGTCATTGTGCTCAGTAAAGGCCCGATTAGCGAAGGTTCAACCTTCTACGCACAGGGTGGTATTGCAGCCGTTTTTGATGAAACCGACAGTATCGAATCTCATATTGAGGACACGCTCATCGCCGGTGCCGGGATCTGCGATCGCGACGCCGTGTCGTTCGTTGCCAGCAATGCCAAAAACTGCGTCCAGTGGTTGATTGACCAGGGCGTGCTGTTTGATACGCAATTACAAAGCAACGGCGAAGCGAGCTATCACCTGACGCGCGAAGGCGGCCACAGCCATCGCCGCATTCTGCATGCGGCCGATGCCACCGGCAAAGAAGTGGAAAACACGCTGGTCAGCAAGGCGCTGAATCATCCCAATATTCGGGTGATTGAGCGCTGCAATGCCGTAGACCTGATCATGTCCGATAAGATTGGCCTGCCCGGTACGCGCCGCGTTGTGGGCGCGTGGATCTGGAACCGTAATAAAGAGAGCGTGGAAACGTGCGCAGCAAAATCGGTGGTGCTGGCGACGGGCGGTGCATCCAAGGTCTATCAGTATACCACTAACCCGGATATCTCATCGGGCGACGGCATCGCCATGGCCTGGCGTGCGGGCTGCCGCGTGGCGAATCTGGAGTTTAATCAGTTCCACCCCACCGCCCTGTTCCACCCGCAGGCACGTAACTTCCTGCTCACCGAAGCGCTGCGTGGAGAAGGCGCTATGCTTAAGCGCCCGGACGGGACGCGCTTTATGCCTGATTTCGATGAACGAGGCGAGCTTGCGCCGCGCGATGTAGTGGCGCGCGCTATCGATCATGAAATGAAACGGCTCGGCGTGGATTGTATGTATCTGGACATCAGCCATAAGCCCGAAGAATTTGTCCGCCACCATTTCCCGATGATTTATGAAAAACTGCTTGGGCTGGGTATCGACCTGACAAAAGAGCCTGTGCCTGTTGTTCCGGCTGCGCACTATACCTGCGGCGGCGTGATGGTGGATGATAACGGACGCAGCGACGTTGACGGCCTGTATGCGATCGGCGAAGTGAGTTATACCGGCCTGCATGGTGCAAACCGTATGGCCTCTAACTCCCTGCTGGAGTGTCTGGTCTATGGCTGGTCAGCGGCGGAAGATATCAACAAACGGATTGCCAGCACACGTCAGGTGGAAAATCTGCCTGCGTGGGATGAAAGCCGGGTGGATGATTCCGACGAGCGAGTGGTGATTCAGCACAACTGGCATGAGTTACGTTTGCTGATGTGGGACTATGTCGGCATTGTGCGCACCACGAAACGGCTTGAGCGCGCCCTGCGTCGCATTACCATGCTTCAGCAGGAGCTCGACGAGTACTATTCACGCTTTCGCGTGTCTAATAATTTGCTGGAACTGCGCAATCTGGTACAGGTGGCGGAACTGATTGTCCGCTGTGCGATGATGCGTAAAGAGAGTCGCGGCCTGCACTACACGCTGGATTACCCGGATCTCATGCAGGATTCCGGCCCATCCGTGCTCTCGCCGCTCACTCACATAAAGAGATAAAATGCCTGGGTCAGCGCGGTATACGCTTCGGAGTATTGCTGCTCTGGCCCACGAATCACCATTCTGTCGCTAAAGGCCTCACCGTTTTGTGGCGAGAATGCCAGCAGGACCCGATGCGGCGGGCGGGTATCATATTCGGCGATATCCGTGCGCAGACGTAAATGCCAGCCCATCGACAGAGCCAGTTCGGTAAAACTCTGGCCGATGTTTTCCGGTAATACGACGCAGAAAAATCCCTCTTCGGTAATGGCATCCGCCGCGCAGGTCAGCAACGTTTGATGATCGAGGGATGTGGTGTAGCGCGCCTGCTCACGCTGCGGCGTGGCGCACTCGACGCCCTGCTCATAGTAAGGCGGATTGCTGACGATCAGATCATAGCGACTCCTAACGCTCGCGACCCAGCTCTGAATATCCGCCGTGTGGACGGCAATTTTTTGCGGCCACGGAGATTGCGCGACGTTCTCACGCGCCTGTTCTGCGGCATTTTCATCCAGCTCAACGGCGTCGATGAGCGTATTCGCCTCGGTGCGCTGTGCCAGCATTAACGCCAGCAATCCGCTTCCCGTGCCAATATCCAGCACGCGCGTTACATGGGCAATCGGCGCCCATGCGCCCAGCAAAATGCCGTCCGTGCCCACTTTCATGGCACAACGGTCATGCGCGACAAAAAATTTTTTGAAGGTAAATCCATTACGACGCAGCGTGGGTTTCGAGTCAGACATAGTTATTTTACGTATTCGGTTTTGGCTCAGCACAATACCTGAGAACAGATAGCCATACAAACAGATGAAGATTAGAGCCGTAACGTCTATAATCACCGCCTCACACTGAGGTAGACAATGACTGTAACGACTTTTTCCGAACTTGAACTTGATGAAAGCCTGCTGGACGCCCTCCAGAGCAAAGGCTTTACACGCCCGACCGCCATCCAGGCTGCCGCCATTCCGCCTGCGCTCGATGGACGTGATGTTTTGGGTTCTGCGCCCACCGGCACCGGTAAAACAGCGGCGTATCTGCTGCCTGCGTTGCAGCATCTGCTCGACTTCCCGCGCAAAAAATCCGGCCCGCCGCGCATCTTGATCCTGACGCCAACGCGTGAACTGGCGATGCAGGTTGCCGACCACGCGCGCGAACTGGCCAAAAATACCCATCTCGATATTGCCACCATTACCGGCGGTGTCGCGTACATGAACCACGCTGAAGTCTTCAGCGAAAACCAGGATATCGTGGTTGCCACCACCGGTCGCCTGTTGCAGTACATCAAAGAAGAAAACTTTGACTGCCGCGCCGTCGAGACCTTAATTCTTGACGAAGCCGACCGTATGCTGGATCTCGGCTTTGCGCAGGATATCGAACATATCGCCGGGGAAACCCGCTGGCGTAAGCAGACGCTGCTCTTCTCCGCCACGCTTGAAGGCGATGCGATTAAAGATTTTGCCGAGCGACTGCTGGAAGACCCGGTAGAAGTTTCTGCTAACCCGTCCACGCGTGAACGTAAAAAAATTCATCAGTGGTACTACCGGGCAGATAACCTGGAGCACAAAGTTGAGCTGCTTAAGCACCTTCTGAAACAAGAAGATATGACGCGCGCTATCGTGTTTGTGCGTAAACGTGAGCGTGTACATGAACTTGCCGAAATGCTGCGTGCCGCCGGGATCAACAACTGTTATCTCGAAGGCGAAATGGCACAGATCAAGCGTACCGAAGGAATCAAGCGTCTGACGGAAGGCCGCGTAAACGTACTGGTTGCGACCGACGTTGCCGCGCGCGGTATTGATATTCCGGATGTCAGCCACGTGATTAACTTCGATATGCCGCGCACCGGCGATACCTATCTTCACCGCATTGGCCGTACTGGCCGCGCGGGTCGTAAAGGTACGGCGGTTTCTCTGGTTGAAGCGCATGACCATCTGCTGCTGCAGAAAATTGGCCGTTACATTGAAGAGCCGCTGAAAGCGCGCGTCATCGATGAACTACGCCCAACGACGCGTGCACCTAGCGAAAAAATGACCGGTAAGCCGTCGAAGAAAGTACTGGCAAAACGTGCAGAGAAGAAAAAAGAGAAAGATAAAGACAAACCGCGTGTGAAAGTACGCCATCGCGACGCGAAGAATGTTGGTAAGCGTCGTAAGCCAAGCGGTACGCCACCGCAGCCTACAGAAGAGTAAAAAAAACGCCGGGTCTCCCCGGCGTTTTGATTTTCTGCCTCAGAAAACTTACAGGCTTTCAGTGAAAGTACGGGCGATAACGTCGCGCTGCTGTTCAGGCGTCAGAGAGTTAAAGCGTACTGCGTATCCTGAAACACGAATGGTCAGCTGCGGATATTTTTCCGGATGTTCAACCGCGTCGAGCAGGGTTTCGCGACGCAGAACGTTAACGTTCAGGTGCTGGCCCCCTTCTACGCGAACTTCTGGTTTCGCTTCAACTGGAATTTCACGATATTCGATGTCGCCCAGTGCCTTCACAGCAACCACTTCATCTTCTGCATAACCACCTTTGGCAACCAGGCAGCGTGCTTCACCTTTTTCGCTATCCAGCAGCCAGAAAGAATTCAGCAGGTCGTCGTTAGCGGCTTTAGTAATCTGAATACCAGTAATCATTTGATGCCTCCCTTAGGCTATTCATATTCGTTTTAACCGGCCAGTTCCCGGCCAATTGGTAAAACCATTGTTGCTTGAGTGTATATATACCCCTCAAACACCCCGCATTCTTTGATTTAAATCAACAAAAACCACACCATAAAAGTGGTCATACACTAATTTACTTGTTTTATATCAAGTTACGCCACCTTGCCATGCCAAATTTTATCAGTAAATTTTCAACTTTTTTTAGGGTGAGCGTGCTTTTCCCGCTGGCCGATTTTGTGATGGAGAAAGAAGCAGTTAAGCTATCCCCATGACAATTTCCAGGAGAGCGAGATGAGCGCCCCTTTAACCTGGCACGATGTGCTGGCCGATGAGAAGCAACAACCCTATTTTTTGAACACACTGGCAACGGTGGCGAATGAGCGCCAGGCAGGCACAACGATTTATCCGCCGCAGAAAGATGTATTTAACGCCTTTCGCTTCACTGAACTGAGGGATGTAAAAGTAGTGATTTTAGGTCAGGACCCGTACCACGGGCCGGGTCAGGCGCACGGGCTGGCCTTTTCTGTTCGCCCTGGTATTGCCACGCCGCCGTCGCTGCTGAACATGTATAAAGAGCTGGAAGGTTCAATTCCGGGCTTTACCCGCCCTCAGCATGGCTATCTGGAAAGCTGGGCGCGCCAGGGCGTGCTGTTGCTTAACACGGTGCTGACGGTGCGTGCAGGTCAGGCGCATTCTCACGCCAGCCTCGGTTGGGAAACCTTTACCGATAAAGTGATCAGCCTGATTAACGAACATCGGGAAGGCGTAGTCTTTTTACTGTGGGGATCGCATGCCCAGAAGAAAGGCGCGATTATCGATACACAGCGTCATCGGGTGCTGAAAGCCCCGCATCCGTCACCGCTTTCTGCCCATCGCGGCTTTTTTGGCTGCAACCACTTTGTGCAGGCTAACGAGTGGCTGGTACAACGCGGTGAAGCGCCCATCGACTGGATGCCGGTGCTGCCGGCGGAAAGCGAGTAAAAAAAATGCCAGCGCGATGCTGTAATGCTGGTCAGTTAAGCGCAAAGTTCCGTTCACTTTATGTTTTGCGCAATATGTAACATCAGCATCAGTGAACGGGCAAAGGGGGTCAACCGCGCCCCCCTTCGCAATCCCCGCGGCCCCGCGGGGAAATCGGTGCTTCGCACTACGCTCTCCTCCGAACTCCAGCCTGCGGCACGGCGAAACTCGACGTCCTGTCTCGGTTCGCCTCAGTCCGCCATCCATGGCGGACTGACCTTGTCTTCCATTCTCCGGCTCGCCGATTTCCAACGGGGACTCGTCGGTTTCAGATACGCTGGTTTTTGCTGTTTACTTAAAGACCGCACCGCTGTTGGTGGCGTCAAAATCGCCGAAGTGTTCCCTGAAGGCCGGGGCAGCCCACATGGATGTGGGCTGAGGGCGCGGCTTTACAGGGATGTTACCTCGCGCCCGACCCGAAAGCCGTAAGGGATAAGCTGAGGGAACCGCGAAGCGGCGATTTTTCCGCCGAAGCCCGGGGGTGCAGGGGGCGGCGGCGATTGGCCGCCCCCTGCGTGCTCCCTGCGCCTGCACGATTTATATGGCATGGAGCCAGACAGGAGCGCAACGGGAAGATGCTTTGAAAAGTGAATCAGTGCTTAACTGACCAGCATTACAGCGCGATGCTGGCATTTTATTATGGCTTACGCTCAGGCTTTATTCTGACGCCACCATTCACTCAGCAGTACGCCGGTTGCCACGGAGACGTTCAGGCTTTCAACCGCGCCGGTACCGTCGATCGATACGCTCAGATCGGCGCTCGACAGGGCTGCATCAGACAGACCATCGCGCTCCTGGCCTAACACCAGCACCATTTTCTTCGGCAGCTCAGCCTTAAACAGCGGCGTACCCGCGTGACTGGAGGTGGTCACGATGGCGTAACCTGCTTTGCGGAAATCATCCAACGCATCAATGAAGCTATCGCCGGTGATCGGCTGAACGTGCTCAGCGCCGCCTTCTGCGGTACGGATTGCCGCGCCGGATTCCAGCACACCAGCATCCTGCAGCAGCAGGCCTTTAATACCGAAATGCGCACAGCTACGCATCATCGCGCCCAGGTTGTGCGGGTTGCCGACATCTTCCAGGGCCAGCACACAATCGGTATCGCCGCTTTTAGCGACCCAATCCTGAACGGACGTGCCACTGCGTTTTTTGATCAGGAAGCATACGCCGCCGTGGTGTTCGGTTCCGGACGCTTTCGCCAGCTCTTCTTCATCAACCACGTGGTAAGCTTTGCGGTTTGCCGCCATCCAGCGCAGCGCTTCTTTAAAGCGCGGCGTTACGCTCTGGATAAACCAGGCGCGTACAATGGCGTCCGGACGGCTCTGGAACAGCGCCTGGCAGGCGTTTTCACCGTACACGCGCGTCTCTTCCGCACGCTGACGACGCAGGACTTCCGGATCGATAAAGCTTTTACCGCTAATGCCACCGTGATCGGCTTTTACCGGGGTTTCATCACCCGGGGCGCGGGAAACCGTGCGCCACGGTGAGCTATCGCGTTCTCCGCGATCGTCACGATCGCGGCTGCGTTCGCGGTTCGGGCCTTTTCTGTCGTCACGGGCAGGACGGCGACCACCTTCGGCACGTGTACCAGGACGGCCACCGCCTTTTCCTGTACGCGGATTATGGGTGCGTTTATCCGAGTCATCGTCACTGCGGACATACATCACTTTGACTTTGCCGTTTTTGTTCTTCAGTTCGTCGCTCATATTTTTCTCCACCTGCGCTGCGCGAAGCGCGCAGATTACCTGATGTAGTAGCGCATAGCCATTACTTCATATCAAAGACGGTGACTATTGTACCCATTGAGTAAACCGCATTGTCGAATAAAACAGTCTCATCGATAATATGTAACATTACAGAAACATCCGGCGACCTCGCCGATCGGCAACCCTACTACCCAGAGGTTAGTTATGAATACCGTTTGTGCCCACTGTCAGGCTCTTAACCGCATACCTGAAGATCGTGTAAACGATGCGGCGAAATGTGGACGCTGTGGTCATGATCTGTTTGATGGCGATGTGATCAACGCCACCGACGCCACGCTGGATAAGCTGCTGAAGGACGATTTGCCTGTCGTTATTGATTTCTGGGCGCCATGGTGTGGCCCGTGCCGCAATTTCGCGCCAATATTTGAAGATGTGGCGGAAGAGCGCAGCGGCAAAATGCGCTTTGTGAAAGTGAACACTGAGGCCGAACGCGAGCTCAGCGCCCGTTTTCGCATTCGCAGCATCCCGACCATTATGATCTTCAAAAATGGCGAAATGATCGACATGCTCAATGGCGCAGTACCGAAAGCGCCTTTCGAGAGCTGGCTTAACGAAGCCCTCGAAGCATAACATCTACGGGGCGCATCTTGTGCCCCGTTTTCACCTCTGCGACAATAGCCTTTTTCTACGCTATTGCCATGACTCCAAACGCTGTACTGCAACTCCGGGCTGAACGCCTGGCCCGCGCCACGCGCCCTTTCCTCGCCCGCGGCAATCGTGTTCGCCGCTGCCAACGTTGCCTGCTGCCGCTTAAACAGTGTTTATGCGAAACCCTGCAACCCAGTACCGCCACCAGCCGTTTTTGTCTGGTGATGTTCGATACTGAGCCCATGAAACCCAGTAACACGGGACGTCTGATAGCAGACATTCTTCCGAATACTGCCGCATTTCAATGGTCTCGTACCGAGCCGCCAGCCGCACTACTGGAGTTGGTACGCGATCCCGCCTATCAGCCGATGGTCGTTTTCCCGGCATCCTACGCCGGAACAGAGCGCGAAGTGATCGCCGCGCCGAAAACAGGCAAACCGCCGCTATTTATTATGCTAGACGGCACCTGGACCGAAGCGCGCAAAATGTTTCGCAAGAGCCCCTGGCTGGATAACTTCCCGGTGATTTCGGTCGATTTGTCGCGCGTTTCCGACTATGGCCTGCGGGAAGCGCACGCGGATGGTCAGTACTGCACCGCCGAAGTGGCGATGGCGCTGCTCGACCTGGCGGGTGATACCGACGCTGCTCACGCGTTAGGCGAACACTTTACGCGTTTTCGTACCAGCTATCTGGCAGGAAAAACCCAGCATAAGGGAAGCATCACAGCACAACGCGAGGAAAGCGTTTAGACTCATACGGATGCTTATACCTGAGGGAAGCCGGAATGAGTCAACGTGGGCTGGAAGCACTTCTTCGACCAAAATCGATTGCCGTGATTGGCGCATCCATGAAGCCGCAGCGCGCCGGCTTTTTGATGATGCGTAATCTGTTAGCCGGTGGGTTTAACGGCCCCGTTATGCCCGTTACGCCCACCTGGAAAGCGGTGCTCGGCGTGCTGGCCTGGCCGACCATCGCCAGCCTGCCGTTTTCACCCGATCTCGCCGTACTCTGCACACATGCCAAACGCAATCTGGAACTGCTGGAAGCGTTGGGCGAGAAAGGATGCAAAACCTGCATTATTCTCTCTTCACCGCCCGATCAGTTTGCCGAATTATCAGCTTGCGCGGCACGCTACCAAATGCGCATTTTAGGGCCAAACAGTCTGGGGCTTTTAGCGCCCTGGCAGGGGCTAAACGCCAGTTTTTCACCGGTGCCGATTCGCAAAGGCAAACTGGCATTTATTTCGCAGTCCGCGGCCGTTTCCAATACCATTCTTGACTGGGCGCAGCAGCGCGAGATGGGCTTCTCCTACTTTATTGCGCTCGGTGATAGCCTGGATATCGATGTGGACGACCTGCTCGATTTCCTCGCGCGCGACAGCAAAACCAGCGCCATTCTGCTCTATCTGGAGCATTTGAGTGACGCCCGACGCTTTGTTTCCGCCGCCCGTAGCGCCTCACGTAACAAACCCATTCTTGTGATTAAGAGCGGACGTAGCCCGGCGGCGCAGCGGTTGCTTCACGCCAACGCGGGTCTGGACCCCGCCTGGGACGCCGCGATCCAGCGCGCCGGTCTGCTGCGCGTGCGCGATACTCACGAACTTTTCTCCGCCGTTGAAACCTTAAGCCATATGCGCCCTTTGCGCGGCGAGCGTTTAATGATTATCAGCAACGGTGCTGCCCCGGCCGCGCTGGCGCTCGATCAACTGTGGGCGCGCAACGGCAAACTGGCGACCCTCAGCGATGAAACGCGAGCCAGATTGACTGAACGACTGCCGGATTCCGTGCAGGCCGGAAACCCGCTGGATCTGCGTGATGATGCCAGCATCGAGAGCTACATCGCTGCAGTCAACACATTACTCGACAGCCCGGATCTGGATGCGCTGTTGGTGATTCACTCACCCAGCGCCACCGCAACCGGCACTGAAAGCGCCGTAGCGTTAATTGACGCGATTAAACACCATCCACGTGGGCACTACATCAGCGTGCTGACCAACTGGTGTGGTGAGTACTCTTCTATCGAGGCGCGACGCCTCTTCAGCGACGCGGGCATCCCCACCTATCGTACGCCGGAAGGCACGATTACGGCATTTATGCATATGGTGGAATATCGCCGGAACCAGAAACAGCTGCGGGAAACGCCCGCACTGCCACAGAATTTAACGGCCAACACGGCGCAGGTTCACGAACTGCTCGCGCAGGCTATCGATAGCGGTATCCGCGCGCTGGATACACATGAAGTGCGTCCTGTGTTGCAGGCGTACGGCATGCACACGCTTCCCACCTGGATCGCCGCTGACAGCGCGGAAGCGGTACATATCGCCGAACAAATTGGTTATCCGGTGGCGCTGAAACTGCGTTCACCGGACATCCCGCATAAATCGGAAGTTCAGGGGGTGATGCTGTATCTGCGTACCCCGGCGGAAGTGCAACAGGCGGCGGATGCGATTCTCGATCGCGTTAAAATGACCTGGCCACAGGCGCGCATTGACGGCCTGCTGGTACAAAGTATGGCTAACCGCGCAGGCGCACAGGAACTGCGCGTGGTGGTGGAACATGATCCGGTCTTTGGCCCGCTGATTATGTTGGGTGAAGGTGGCGTGGAGTGGCGACCTGAAGAACAGGCTGTAGTCGCTCTGCCGCCGCTGAATATGACGCTGGCGCGCTATCTGGTGATTCAGGCGATTAAGAGCAAAAAGATTCGTGGGCGCAGCGCGCTGCGACCGCTGGATATTCCCGGCTTGAGCCGTTTGCTGGTTCAGGTCTCAAACCTGATTGTTGATTGCCCGGAAATTCAGCGGCTGGATATTCACCCACTGCTGGCCACAGGTAATGAATTTACCGCGCTGGACGTGACGCTGGATATCGCGCCGTATGAAGGCGAAAGCGAAAGCCGCCTCGCGGTAAGGCCATATCCGCAGCAACTCGAAGAATGGATTACCATGAAAAATGGCGGACGTTGTCTGTTTCGCCCCATTCTCCCTGAAGATGAGCCGCTTTTGCAGCAGTTTATCGCCCGGGTGACGAAGGAAGATCTTTATTACCGCTACTTTAGCGAGATCAACGAATTTACCCACGATGATTTAGCGAATATGACCCAGATCGACTACGATCGTGAAATGGCTTTCGTTGCGGTACACACTACGGCTGAACAGACAGAGATCCTCGGCGTAACGCGCGCTATCTCCGATCCGGATAACATCGATGCTGAATTTGCGGTGCTGGTGCGCTCCGACCTGAAAGGGTTAGGGCTGGGTGGACGATTGCTGGAAAAGTTAATCAACTATACGCGCGATCACGGTCTGCAACGCTTAAACGGCATTACTATGCCCAACAACCGTGGGATGATCGCTCTGGCTCGCAAGCTGGGCTTTGACGTCGATATCCAACTGGAAGACGGTATAGTCAGCCTGTCTCTGAAGCTAAGTCATGACTAAGTTGCTGGAAATACTACCCTTGACCGACAGAGATGGTATTATTGACCGCTTACGTCGTCTGCCTGGTACAGAGGACCCTTCACTAAAACAGAGAAGAAACGCACTGTGATGTTGTCAAAATTTAAGCGTAATAAACATCAACAACACCTTGCCCAGCTACCCAAGCTTTCTCAGTCAGTTGATGATATTGAGTTTTTCTACGCGCCTGCCGATTTTCGGGAAGCGCTGCTGGCAAAGATAGCCGGCGCTACGCGACGCATCTGCATCGTCGCGCTGTATCTGGAACAGGACGATGCAGGGAAGGCGATTTTACAGGCGCTGTACGATGCAAAACGTCAACGGCCTGAGCTGGAAGTGAAAGTACTGGTTGACTGGCATCGCGCTCAGCGTGGCCGTATTGGCGCAGCGGCGTCGAATACTAACGCCGACTGGTACTGCCGCATGGCGCATGAAAACCCGGGTGTGGACGTGCCGGTGTATGGTGTGCCAATCAATACCCGCGAAGCGTTGGGCGTTCTCCATTTCAAAGGCTTTATTATTGATGACAGCGTGCTGTACAGCGGCGCAAGCATCAATGATGTCTATCTCCATCAGCATGATAAATATCGTTACGACCGCTATCAGTGCATTCGTAACCCGCAGATGGCGGACATCATGTATGACTGGGTGGGGCAAAATTTAGTGGAAGGTCGTGGCGTTAACCGTCTCGATGATAGCTGCCGCCCGAAAAGCCCGGAAATTAAAAACGATATTCGCCTCTATCGCCAGGAACTGCGCGATACGGGATACCATTATCTGGGCAACGCCGACGACGAACAGCTCTCCGTTACGCCACTGGTAGGCCTGGGTAAAACCAGCCTGCTGAATAAAACCATTTTCCATCTGATGCCGTGCGCCGAGCATAAGCTGACGATCTGCACCCCTTATTTCAACCTGCCTGCGCTGTTAGTGCGCAATATCATTCGCCTGCTGCGTGAAGGCAAAAAGGTCGAAATTATCGTTGGCGATAAAACGGCGAACGATTTCTTCATCCCGGAAAATGAACCGTTCAAGATTATCGGCGCGCTGCCGTATCTGTACGAAATCAACCTGCGTCGATTCCTGAGCCGTTTACAGTACTACGTCAACACAGACCAGCTCGTTGTACGTCTGTGGAAAGATGGCGATAACAGCTATCACCTGAAGGGGATGTGGGTGGATGACGAGTGGATGCTGCTGACCGGCAACAACCTTAATCCACGCGCCTGGCGTCTGGATCTCGAAAACGCCGTACTCATCCATGACCCGCAACATAAACTGCGGGAGAAACGCGAGAAAGAGCTGAAGCTGATTCGCGCCCATACTACCGTGGTCAATCACTATCGCGACCTGCAAAGTATCGCTGATTATCCGGTAAAAGTGCGCAAGCTGATCCGCCGTCTGCGACGCATCCGTATCGATCGTCTTATCAGTCGTATCCTCTAAATATCAGCCCCGTCCAGTGCGGGGCTTTTTTTCAGGAGAGATTTATGCGAACCCTCCTTCCTCTGATTGCCCTTTTCACTCTGAGCGGTTGTAGCCATATGGCGAACGACAGCTGGAGCGGGCAGGATAAAGCCCAACACTTTATTGGTTCCGCGATGCTTTCCGCCGCCGGCAATGAATACTTCCAGCATCAGGGCGTGAGCCGCGATCGCAGCGCCGCATTGGGGGTGATGTTTTCATTGAGTCTGGGGGCATCAAAAGAACTGTGGGATAGCCGCCCCGCAGGGAGCGGCTGGAGCTGGAAAGATTTTGCGTGGGATGTTGCCGGCGCCACGACCGGCTATACGGTGTGGCAGCTGGCACAACATTAATCCTACAGGCGTAATCCTTTTCCTTTGCGATGCAGCATCAGCGACACCAGGAAAGCCAGCGCCGTCATCGCGGTGACGTACCAGAAGAAGGCCGACTCCACGCCAAATGATTTCAGTGACAGTGCGACATACTCCGCAGAACCACCAAACAGGGCATTGGCTACGGCATAAGATAGCCCCACCCCTAACGCGCGAACCTGCGCCGGGAACATCTCAGCCTTCAGGATCCCGCTAATTGAGGTATAGAAGCTGGTTATCAACAGTGCGCACATCACCAGTGCGAAAGCGGCAAACGGGGAGGTGACGTTTTGCAGTGCGGAGAGAATTGGTACGGTAAACAGCGTCGCCAGTGAACCAAAACAGAGCATGGATGCGCGGCGACCAATTTTGTCAGAGAGCAGGCCGAAAAGCGGCTGGGCAAGCATGTAGACAAACAGTGCAGCAGTCATAATGATGCTGGCAACTTTCGGGTCCATCCCGGCGGTGTTAACCAGATACTTCTGCATGTAGGTGGTGAAGGTGTAGAAAATTAACGAGCCACCTGCAGTAAAACCGAGCACCATGACGAAGGCTTTACGATTACGCCACAGGCCCTTGAAGGAACCCGCTTCTTTCAGCGTACGCGTTTCTTTATGCGACGTTTCATCCAGCTGACGACGCAGCCACAGCGCCACAACCGCTAACACCGCCCCCATTGCGAATGGAATACGCCAGCCCCAACTGTGCAGGTCTTCGCTGCTCAGGACATTCTGCAAAAGCACGACAACCAGCAGCGCCAGCAGTTGGCCACCTATCAGCGTGACATACTGGAATGAGGCATAGAATCCTTTACGGCCTTCTACCGCGACTTCACTCATGTACGTTGCGCTGGTGCCGTACTCCCCGCCGACAGAGAGCCCCTGGAACAACCGTGCCAGCAGAAGCAGCGCAGGAGCCCAGGTTCCGATCGTGTCGTATCCCGGCAGGCAGGCAATGACCAGAGAGCCAAAACACATCATACAGACAGAGATCAGCATCGACTTTTTACGTCCATGACGATCCGCAATACGACCAAACATCCAGCCGCCAATGGGACGCATTAAAAAGCCTGCGGCAAAAACACCCGCCGTTTGTAACAGCTGGGTCGTGGTATTTCCGGTTGGGAAAAAGATGTGGGCAAAGTAGAGAGAACAGAAGGAATAGACGTAAAAATCAAACCATTCGACAAGGTTCCCTGATGAAGCCCCGACGATGGCCATGACCCGGCGACGGGTATCATGATCGGTGAGCGACTGCTCGGCGGCTACGCTGGTTTCGGTCATTATAATTATGCTCCTGCTACAGGTGTTTTATCTGTCTTACCGGGCGTAACTCGTCACGCAGATAAATTTTCAGTGAACGAAATGTTATATAATTGTTATTAATTATTTTGCGATATCTATCACGTTTTTTGTTAGCAAGGTAACAAATTAGGATTAGCTGTAGCGGGAGTATTTTGGGGTGGGGGTAGTGCGCGTTGTGTTGCCCGGTGGCGCTTGCGCTTACCGGGCCTACGGGTTCGTGCCATTCGGTGGGGTTTGTTCTTTTGTAGGCCGGATAAGGCGCAGCCGCCATCCGGCAGGTTTTTTCGCACCAGCGCAAAAAGGCCATCCTTCCGGATGGCCTTCTGCTTATTTGATGCCTGGCAGTTCCCTACTCTCGCATGGGGAGACCCCACACTACCATCGGCGCTACGGCGTTTCACTTCTGAGTTCGGCATGGGGTCAGGTGGGACCACCGCGCTAGTGCCGCCAGGCAAATTCTGTTGTATTAACCCGCTTATCGCCGGTTAATTTAATCTGTTATCAAGC